>JAVEZX010000237.1:0-2512 GCA_034002785.1 Bacteroidales bacterium | reverse complement strand
ATCGGCAAGGCGAAGTTTGCAGGAGATGAGAACACTGCCATGCTCAAGGTATCATTTTTCGGCCCGTTTTACGCGGGATACAATGTCATTGCGCTTGATAATGAGTACAAATATGCCCTTGTAGCCGGAGAGAACCTCAAATACCTTTGGATACTCTCCCGCGAGACCACAATACCTGATGACATAAAGGAGAGATATCTGAAGATCGCCGGGAAAATCGGGTATAATATCACTGATCTGCTGTGGATTGAGCATGACATGAAGAAATAGAGTGCCGATTATGAAAAAGTTGTTCTTACTTATATTTCTGATTATACCGGTGATCCTTGCAGGACAGAAGACTAAGCTGGTCAAGGATGAAGCAAACAGGGAAGAATACTTTGTGCTGAAAAGCGACCCCTCAGTTATGCACGGAGAGTATAAGAAATTCAGCTCGAAGGGTAAACTTGAAATCCAGGGTTATTTCAAGGAGGGAAGGGAGGACAGTACCTGGAGTTTCTATGATTCAGAAGGTGAACTTGAGCAGATTTATGATGTACTGAAAAAGGACGTAATTTTTTTCAGGCAAAACGAAAACGACAAATACAGGACTTACAGGATGATCACCGGCAGTGACACCACAAATGTAATCCTGGACCGTCCTCCTCTTTTCATTGGGGGCAATGGTTCCCTGGTACAGGAAGTAATTAAGAGAATCAGATATCCCGAAGAAGCCATTAACAGCGGAGCCAAAGGGAGGGTATACATATCGTTTGTGATTGACCTGGATGGCAACACCAGGGATTTCAGGGTGCTCAAACCTCTCGGATACGGATTTGACGAGGAGGTGATCAGAGTGCTTTCCCAACTGCCGCCCAATTGGTTGCCGGGAATATACCAGGGCCATCCTGTTGCTGTTGAGTACATTTATACCGCGACTTTCAATACCTCCTCTATCGGGGCGGACAACAGGTGACCAGATCCTGATCATTCCGGACAGACTCCCGTTCAGATGTCATTTCCAACTTTCGAGACAACAGACATAAAAATCCCGGAACATGAAAACTGAAAAGCAAAAAATGCTGTCAGGTGAGTTGTACAACGCCCCGGATCCCGAGCTGTCAGAGGAGCGGCTGAAGGCGAGGCTGCTTCTTGGCGAACTTAACAGCTCCCGCGAGGATGAGGAAGAGAAAAGGAACAGCATATTAAAGAAGCTCATACCGGACGCGGGCGTTGGATTCTGGCTACAGCCACCATTCTACTGCGACTACGGCTACAATATATCAACCGGTGAAAAGGTCTTCCTCAACTTCAACTGCGTGGTCCTCGATGTGATGCCCGTCAAAATCGGAAACAGGACGCTCATCGGCCCGAATGTCCAGATCTACACAGCCACCCACCCGATGGATTACATGGAGAGAGCTGCAGGGCTTGAATTCGCAAAGCCTGTTACCATTGGCGAAGATGTCTGGATTGGCGGCAGCGCAGTTATCTGCCCCGGGGTCACAATCGGAGACAGGTCCGTAATCGGGGCTGGAAGCGTTGTCACGAAGGATATCCCGCCGGATGTTTTTGCGGCCGGTAACCCGTGCAAGGTAATCAGACAACTGGCACAATGAAAGCTGCCAGATAACGGTTTTACGGACCTGAGAATCCGGAGCTGTTCTTCTGGTGCACCCATCTTAAATGCTCGCCATAAGCCGAACCATCCGCCAGCAATTGAACATTGAAGTGTTTGCTGTGTTTTCATCTTATTAAATCGCAGCAACAATGAACGGGAAGGAATTAACACCTGCGCAGAGCGAAGAGCTGTTCAGAACTCTTAAGGCACGCTTCGAACAAAATATGAGCAGGCACCAGGGTATAGAATGGGAAAAAGTCAGGGCGAAACTGGAGGCCGGTGGAGAAAAGATCTGGACGCTCAGCGAGATGGAGAGAACCGGAGGTGAGCCTGATGTGGTTAGATACAACAGCGAAACAAACGAATATATCTTCTTCGACTGCTCCCCTGAGAGTCCCGCCAGCCGGCGAAATGTCTGCTACGACGATGATGCAAGGAAATCCCGCAAATCGTTTCCCCCGGAAAAAGCGGCTGCCGGCATGGCTGAAGAGATGGGCATTGATCTCCTTACAGAGGAGGAGTACATGGAGCTGCAGGAGCTTGGCGAGTTTGATCTGAAGAGCTCGAGCTGGTTAAAAACTCCGAGTCAGATAAGACAAAAGGGTGGTGCTATCTTTGGTGACCGCCGCTTCGGGAGGGTATTCATCTATCATAACGGTGCCGACTCCTACTACGGTGCGAGGGGATTCCGGGGCTCACTCAGAATCTGATACTCGGCCGGGCCAGTTTCAGTGTGCATGAGCCGCACCTCAGGCCTCGCCGCTGTGCACGCCAACATCCCGGGCTACAAATTTCCGCCGATCAACGCCCGACTGAACCACTATCAGTCACTACGGGTCACACTCCAGCCCTTCTTCCATACTGCTCCAACATAAAGGGCTATGAATCTCCACCGATCAACGCCCGGCTGAA
>JAVEZX010000236.1:0-2515 GCA_034002785.1 Bacteroidales bacterium | reverse complement strand
ATAGCAATCACTACGAGGTGATGGTTCTCGGTGGCGGTCCGGCAGGACTCACTGCAGCAATTTACCTCTCGCGGGCGAGGCTGAAGACTCTGCTTCTCACCGAGGGCACTCCCGGCGGCCAGATGACACTGACCCACGAGATTGCCAACTACCCGGGCATCGAGAAGATTAACGGTTATATGCTCGGCTCTGTGATGAAGAAGCAGGCCACCGCGTTTGGTGCAGTGGTAAAGGGCAATACAGAGATCAGCTCTTTCAGCCTTGATGGCGAGGTAAAGAGTGTCACCACCGGTGACGGACAGACCTACACGGCAGATGCGGTGATCCTTGCCACCGGCGGCCGGTCGCGCACACTGGGCGTCCCCGGTGAGGATACATTCAAAGGGAGAGGCATATCCTACTGCGCAACCTGCGACGGCGATTTCTTCACCGGGAAGGAGATAGTGGTGGTGGGCGGTGGCAACTCGGCCCTCGAGGAGGCTGTCTCTCTCACCAAATACGCTACAAAGGTGACGGTAGTTCACCAGTTCGACCACTTCCAGGCCTTCCAGTATGCAGTGGATGAGGCGAAAGCCAACCCGAAAATAAGCTTCGTGATGTCCTCAACCATCGCTTCGTTTTACGGAGACGAGAAGCTGGAAGGTGTGAAAATCAAGAACCTGGTCACAGGAGAGGAGACAGATTTCAGGACTGACGGAGTATTCATATTTATCGGCTATGTACCTAACACAGAGTGGCTTAATGGCAGAGTCAATATGAACGACAGAGGTGAGATCATCGTCGGGACCGATATGTCCACAAGCCTGCCGGGACTGTTCTCAGCAGGTGATGCCAACGCCAAACGATACAGGCAGGTTACCACGGCTGTGGCTGACGGTACAATTGCCGCCCTGGCTGCTGCCGATTTCCTGCATACACATAAAAGAAACTAAAAAAAGATGAAAATGAAAGGATTGATTATAGCTGCTGTTGTTATTGCCGTGGTGGTGATACTGTTCATGCGCTCGTACAATAAGATGAAGAATACACCTGCTGTTGCTGACAGTGAACTGATAGAGCATCTGACGGCACAGAACTTTGGGCATAAGACGAAAAAGGGGGTGGTGCTTGTGGATTTCTGGGCCGACTGGTGCATGCCGTGCAAGATGATGGCTCCCATCCTCAATGAAGTGGCAGAGGCCACCGACGGTACAGCAACCATCTACAAGCTCAATGTGGATGAACAGCAACAGGTTGCCGCACAGTTCGGTATCCGCAGCATCCCGACGATGATCCTGTTCAAGGACGGCAAGGAGGTGGAGCGAATAATAGGAGTGAAGTCGAAGGAGGCTGTGATTGCCAGCATAGACAAGGCGAAATAGAAATTCTTGTGTTAATTGGTTTGGAGGGCTTTGGCGGGATTACCTGTCAAAGCCCTCTCTTGCTTTGTCATAGTCCGGAGCCTCAAGCAGATCGTAGAATCTTGCCGAGGGGTGGAGCCGCCCGAAAGAGTCAATATATGCCTCTTTGGTCATCGAGTCCCAGTGGATGGCTCCGTTGTAATATTGAATGTTCTGAATGATACCCAGGGATGTAAGCAGGAGGAAGGCTGTAAGAGTCAGGTTATGAAGCCACCTTTTTGCGCCGGGTTTCACGGCGGCTATACCCGGAGTCAGCATTGACGCCACAGCCACTGCCATCATCGCGTAGCTGTCGATGAATGCCCTCTGTCCGAATCCTCCACCATACCACCAGCACCACCAGGAAAAGATGATGTATATGTTCAGCGGAACGAAGATCGTCACCGGCAGGGCGTGAAGTGAGCGGCGCTTCCAGAGGCTTATGATTCCCGCAAAGGCGAAGACCATGAGGGGTGTATAGAGGAACAGACCCTTACGCCAGCTGAAGAGACCTTTTATTATTGCCGGATCGGCGAAGAAGAAGCGTTCATTGCTGCCGTAGGAGAAGTAGAGCCATTGTCCGGTCATCTCCTTCCAGTAGATCATCTGAGGTAGCCATACTGCCAGGGCCGCCAGTGCTATTATGGTCAGGCTTCTGTAGCTGGTGGTCAGTTCCCCGATTCTGCGGCGAAGGGTTTCTGCCGAAGTAACTCCGTATAACAGGAAGAAAATTACGATTATGATATTTGTCGGCCTGATCAGGGTAATCATTCCCAGTAGCAGGCCAATCCGGAGGCAGGGCCAGAGTGAACGGTGACTTTTATCCTGACTTTTGTCCGGGGCTGTAGTCAGGAGGTGCCGGTGTTCGCCTGCTGTGAGATACCCGTCATGCCATTTCATTGAATACCATATAAATGCACCTACAAGCGCAAAGGAGTAGACATGTGACATTGTCCCCTGGTAAAGGGTGTACCAGAATAGGTTTGTACCAATGACAAAAGCTGCGATAACAGCGGCAGTGACCCGGTCAGAAGCGTTTGTCAGCAGGATTTTTCTCAGGTATATCAGCCCGACTGTCAGAAAAAAGATTGCTGAAAGAAGCAGGAAAAATTTGTATGGTGGCGAATAGCCTCCGG
>JAVEZX010000235.1:0-2515 GCA_034002785.1 Bacteroidales bacterium | reverse complement strand
CGCATAAGTCACCAATAACTCTCACCGACACTTCAAGAATAGATTTTTACTATAACGCCTCAACTTCAAACAGGGTTATCACTCTACCCCAGCCTATGATTGATGTGAAGGGTACAAAATATTCAACAAGTATCACCCTTCTTCCCTATACCTCGGCAGTCCTGATGGTTGATCCAAATCCTGCTTCCCCTGCAGTACCTGTCTATACCGGCTCTCTGATTTCGGCTTCGACTCCTGCAGTACTGGAAATTTCATATAACCTGACACTGGCTACATCAGCTCCATCTCCGTCTGCCTTTGCTGTCAATGTCAACTCCACTGCCCGCTCAGTCAGTTCAGTGGCCATCTCCGGGACTAAAGTACTGCTTACTTTATCAAGTCCCGTTTCAGCCTCTGATGCAGTAACCGTTGCATACACACGACCTTCCACCAACCCTGTCCAGACTCCTTCGGGAGGTGTGGCAGCATCGTTTACGGCTCAACCGGTAAACAATCTGGTTTCAGCACCGGTGCCCGTCTACGTAAGTTCAGTAGTTCAGAATGCTGCACCGGCAGTGGTTGAAATGACTTATTCACTTGCCCTCGCCAACATTGTACCATCTACGTCTGCCTTCGATGTAAGAGCCAATGGTGTCAACAGGCCCGTTGGATCAGTTGCCATCGCTTCCGACAAAGTCCGCCTGACCCTCACCTACCCTCTTATTTACGGCGATGTGGTAACCGTAACTTACAACGCTCCATCATCCAATCCTCTTCAAACCCCTTCAGGAGGCCGGGCTGCCAGCATAAGTGCCCGCCCTGTAACCAATAACATAAGTCCTCCTTATCCCGTCTTTGTAAGTGCATCCGTTGAAAACAGCACTCCCACAATCCTTTCAATGGTTTACAGCCTGTCGCTTGCTTCTGTAATTCCTGCTACCTCTGCCTTTACTGTCACCGTTAATTCGGTTGCACGAACAGTTAACTCTGTCGCCATTTCAGGAACAAGGGTTAACCTTACCCTTGCAAGCCGCGTAAACAGCGGAGATGTTGTTACTGTTGCCTATACAAAACCATCTGTAAGTCCCCTGCAAACTTCAGCCGGATCACAGGCCGAATCACTTGCCGCAAGAAGTGTCACAAACAACGTACTGGCAGATATACCAGTATATGTAAGTTCCGTTGTTAACGAATCTGCACCGGCCGTCATCGAGATAACCTATAACCTGAGCCTGGCAAACGTCGTACCGGCCACTTCTGCTTTCAGCGTACTTGTAAACTCAGTGGCCAGATCTGTTACAGGTGTCAGCATTGTCAACGGTAAGGTTCTCCTGACCCTGGCCTCACGCGTCTATGAAGGCGACGCTGTTCTATTCTCATATACAAAACCTGCAACCAGCCCCCTCCAGACTGCCCTGGGTGGTCAGGCTGCCAGTATCAGCTCAAGGACTGTCACCAACAATACAGGACCGGCTACCCCTGTTTTTGTAAGTGCTGTTGTCGAAAACGCCACACCATCAAATATTGACATTAGCTATAATATTGCACTTACCGGTATCGTACCCGCTACTTCGGCCTTTGCAGTCACTGTTAATGGTTCTCCGAGATCAGTAGGGTCGGTTGCCATAGTGTCGGGAAAAGCAAGGCTGACATTATCCTCCCCTGTTGTTGTCGGGGATGTTATTACTGTATCGTATACCAGGCCTGCCAGCAATCCGCTTCAGACTATATACGGAGGTATAGCCGACAGCTATGCTGCCCGGTCCGTTACAAACAGGTGTGTTGCTCCCGTTCCTGTATTTACCTCAGCCTCTGTAGAAGACAGCTCTCCTTCCATAATCGCTATTGGCTTTGACCTTAGTCTAGCAAACGTAGTACCCGGTACTTCAGCATTCAATGTAATGGTCAATTCCGTCTCAAGAACTGTGATCAGCGTTGCTATTGTTGGCGGCAGGGCACTGCTCGTTCTTGAATCACCTGTTGAATATGGGAACATTGTTACTGTCTCATATACAAAACCTGCCACACTTGCGCTTCAGACTCCCTCTGACGGTGAAGTTGCCAGTTTCAGCGCCCGGCAGGTTACCAACAACTGCCTTCCTCCCGTACCAACCATTCAGAACGCCGTTGTTGAAGATGCTACACCATCAGTTATTGAAATCACTTTCAACACTCCTCTTGCTGCCACAGTACCATCTTTCGAATCCTTCACTCTTCTTGTCAACGCGATAGAAAGGCCTGTAGTTTCGGTAAGCATTGTATCCGGGAAATTGCGTTTTACCCTTGCCAGCCCCCTGCTTTACGGAGATCTTGTAAGAATATCCTATACAAGTCCCGAAGCAAATTATCTCCAGTCCACAGCTGGTATCAAGGCTCCTGACTTCTCAGGAGTTCCTGTAACCAACAATATACTGCCTATCCTTCCTGACTTTACCGGAGCCTTTGTAAGAGAGACATCTCCCGGGACTATTGTCGTAACCTTTGACATGGTGATGGCCAACGTAATCCCCGCCCCTTCCTCATTCACTGTCCTGGT
>JAVEZX010000234.1:0-2576 GCA_034002785.1 Bacteroidales bacterium | reverse complement strand
ATTAACAGCCATTGATCTAATCCTTTATCTTGCCTCCTTGAAGGGTATGGACAAAGCCACGGCTGAAAAGAAGGCGAATGTATTACTCGAGCAGACTGGCATGCTCGAAAGCAAAAAGCAGAAAAACAGGGAAATGAGTAAGGGTATGGGACAGCTTATCCAGTTTATCGTCACGGTCGTTCATGACCCCGAGTTGATCATTCTGGATGAGCCCTTCGCCGGCCTGGATCCCGTAAGAACACAGACTGTTCAGAACATCATCGGCAATCTAAGAGATGAAGGGAAAGCCATCATCTTGAGCACGCATCAAATGAACAAAGTCGAGGAACTCTGCGACCGGGTGCTGATGATAGACAAAGGGCGTACCATCCTCTACGGTGACTTGATGGAAACGAGGGCCAAATTCAGAAGGAATTCGGTCCAGGTGGCGATTGATGGAGAACTCGGTGACCTGCCTGGGGTGATTGATAGAAAACCTGGAAAGGGTTCCATAGAATTGGTCTTGGCGCCAGACACAACACCACAGACCATTCTCGATCGACTACGCGATCGCGGAATGACCATTAACCGATTTGAGGTCACAACACCTTCCCTTAATGAGATGTTTTTGCATCTGATGGGGGCGGATCATGAATAAAACCTACTTGATATTCAAGCACGAGTTTCTACAAGCAATCAAGAAGGTTGGGTTCATCGTTCTAACCTTCATTGTGCCAGTGTTGGCCCTTTTGGCAATTGGATTCTATGAACTCGTAACGACCTTGACCGAACCTTCGGCAAGCGAGGTCACGACCGTCGCATATGTGGATCAAGTCGGAATCTTTGGTGATCAAACCGACCAGGGGTTAATCAAGCTGATTCCATTTGCATCGAGGGATGAGGCAACCAGGGCTCTGGTCAGTGAGGATGTTTCGGAATATATCGTCATACCATCGGATTACACCTCCTCAGGGACCATTCAACGATATACGCTGGCGAAAGAGCTCATTACTCCTCAGGTCACATCTTACCTTATCAAAAGCTTCCTCACCTGGAACCTCTTGAAAGATGATGTGTCACCGGAGACCATCACCTCGATTGTTTCTCCTCTGAACATGGAAGTCATCCGCCTTGACGAAAATGGAGATATTGCACAAGAACAAGGGAATATTGGCAATATCATCATCCCCGCCGTTTTCTCCATGTTGCTGAGTTTTGCCCTCATGCTCGGCACACAATCTCTCATCAGCGGATTAGGAGAGGAAAAAGAAAGCCGCCTCATGGAGGTGCTGCTATCCTCGGTATCAGTCCGCCAGTTGCTCATCGCCAAAGTATTAGGATTGGGTGCTGCCGGGCTGCTGCAAGTCCTCGTATGGTTGATCTCTGCGCCTCCCCTATTAAGCTTGGCCTCCTCCTCCTTCGGCGGATTCCTGGGTGACATCCAGTTGCCCGCCAACTTTCTTCTTCTGGGGGTTTTGTACTTCATATTGGGCTATCTGCTATTTGCCGTGCTCTCCGTCACCATCGGCGGCATCAGCTCCAGTACCTCAGATGCACAGAACCTATCTATGTTCTACGTCATGATGTTGTTTGTGCCGCTCTGGTTCTTTGGGGCGTACATCAACTTCCCGAACAGTCCCATCTGGGTTGTGCTGTCGATATTCCCCATCACCGCCCCTATTCAGATGATGCTGAGGTTGGGCGTGTCAGATATCCCCGCGTGGCAGCTCGTGATCAGTATCGGGGTGTTAGGGCTTTCAATCTTCGTGGGACTATCCTTCTCAGTAAAGATCTTCAGGACATTTAGGTTGATGTACGGGAAAAGACCGCGTTTAGCAGAAATCATGCGGAGTTTGAAGACCGCTTGAGGCTGTGTCTCATATCGACGATGAGAGTTCCGCCAGACTCATCAGCCGTGGTTGGGTCGTTGACATAGCCACTGGATAACAACTCGCTGGAGCGGACCCCGCGCGAGGTGTGCAGGGCGCTGGATCTCGGGCGATTCTTCGCACTCCGGCAGAATGGATTGGCGCGGCAAAATCGGTCCGGGCTATGTCTGCCTTCTCGGCCGATACTGGATCGCCTCCGCCAGATGCACCGTCTAGATCCCCTCCGAGCCCACCAGGTCGGCAATCGTCCGCGCCAGCTTCACGCTGCGCGTGCGGTGGTAGGCCCGGGCGCTCATCTGCAATTGCTCACAGCGTGTCGCCGCCGCAACAGGCTCCACCCCGCCTCGTCCACGGCGCAAAAGTCCCGCACCTCCGCCGGTCCCACACGTGCCCCGGAACGAAGGTGCAGGGGTGTCGGCGTTGGCCAGCAGCCGGCTGCCCTCGAACCGCCGCGCCTGCGACCAACGGGAGTCCAACTCCGCTGGACCGCTCCCGCGCCGCCTCCACCCGGGCGTCCGCTGCGCGTGGCCGCCGACGGCTCGCCCACCCGGTCGCCCGACAGCTTCTCGTACTCGACGCGCGGCACCTCGATGTCGCGGAGCGTGTCGATCCCACGGGGAGGCAGCGCACTGCGGTCGAGGAGCGGGCCCGAGATGCGCTTCTGGTAGCGGGTGACCATGGCCGCCGAGCAGGTGCACTCCTTCACCG
>JAVEZX010000233.1:0-2599 GCA_034002785.1 Bacteroidales bacterium | reverse complement strand
ACCCGGAGCTGATCAAACGCGAGACAAAAGTGATCTCCGACGAAGCACGGGGATTTAACCACGATGTAATCTTCACACTTACTTACTGGTCGCCTGTCATAGAACCGGCCCGTGACCCGCGCTGGGGAAGGACTGCCGAGACTTTCGGGGAAGACCCTTTTCTTGTCTCTCAGATCGGGAAGGGATTTATTCAGGGGCTGATGGGCGACGATCCCACCTACCTGAAAGCTGTCCCATGCGGAAAACACTATTTTGCAAACAACACAGAGTTTAACCGCCACACCGGAAGCGCAGACATGGACGACCGCGATATGCGCGAATTCTATCTTCTGCCTTACAGAACACTCATAAAGGAAGACAATCTTCCGGCAATCATGACAGCATACAGCGCTGTCAACGGAGTACCGGTTTCAGCAAGCAAATACCTTGTTGATACTATCGCCCGGAAAACCTATGGCATGGACGGTTATGTAACCGGCGACTGCGGCGCAATTGACGATATGGTAAGAGGTCATAACTATGCCGAAAACCATACCGTGGCAGCAGCGATGGGTATCAAATCAGGCGTCGATACCGATTGCGGCGGTGTTTACCAGGCCAATGCCCTGGATGCTGTTAAACAGGGATTACTTACTGAAGCTGATATTGACAGGGCGCTTGTGAACATTTTCACCGTCAGAATGAGGATGGGAGAATTTGATCCCCGTGAGATAGTTCCCTATGCCGGAATTAAACCGGGAATAATCAACGATCCTTCTCATGATGACCTCGCACTTGAGGTTGCAACCAAAACACCTGTCCTGCTGAAGAACAGCACAATCACAGCAACAGGGGAAAAAGCTTTGCCAATTGATTTGATGCGGGTTAAAAAGATTGCTGTCCTGGGACCACAGGCTGATAAAGTTGAGCTGGGCGATTATTCCGGAGAGGTTGAACCTCATCTGAGGATATCGCCGCTGAAGGGGATTCAGAACTACATCAAGGAGCATAACCTGAATACCGAGATAGTTTCTGTGATCAGCGGAAACACCGACAGAAATACCGACTTTCTTACAGTGAACCGTTTTTCGACTGTCCGCAACGGTATGGTAGTGGAAGAGTATGATGCAACAAAATTTGCCTCTTCAGCTCCGGGCCTTATTGTGGCGTCGAGATATGGCCGGACTGTAATAAGCGGAATAAAGGACGGCGACTGGTCTGCCTATGATAATATCGATATCACAAATGTCGATTCAATAAGGTTCAACCTGAGTTCATCGGCTGACGGTGGCATACTGGAGATAAGGGTTGGCTCTGCTGCCGGAAATGTCCTGGCATCGGAAAGATTCAGCAGCCCTTCGGACGCGGGAGGATTCCCCGGGTGGGCACGTCCCAGGACGAAATCTGTGAAAATCAACACCCTGGGTATCACCGGCCCGCAGACACTTGTGCTTGTGTATCGCGCAGCAGAGAAAGAGATAGATGCGGCAACACTGGCCCTGGCTGCAGATTGTGATGTGGCGCTGGTTTTCGTGGGCACCGACCAGTCCACCGGCAGAGAAGAATCGGACCGTTTTGCATTAACCCTGCCCGGCAATCAGAATGAACTTATAAAAGCGGTTGCCGCCATAAACCCCAATACAATTGTGGTGATGCAAACTATGGGGATGGTCGAGGTGGAACAGTTCAGAAACCTGGCGGACATTACCGGCATTATCTGGACAGGTTACAACGGCCAGGCACAGGGAACTGCAATGGCGAAAATACTGTTCGGCGATGTAAATCCTGGTGGAAAGCTGAATGTAACCTGGCATAAGTCACTCAAAGACCTGCCTGATTTTAACAATTACAACCTGCGTGGCGACGGTACCAACGGACGCACTTACATGTATTTCAACAAGGATGTTTCCTACGAGTTCGGATACGGTCTGTCATACACCACATTCGCATACAGCAATTTTGCAATCAGCAAGACAAACATTACGCCCAATGATAAGATTACAGTCAGTGTTGATGTTCAGAACACCGGAACCTTTGACGGAGATGAGGTGGTACAGGTCTATGTGAAAACGCCGGACAGTCCCTCATCCCTTGAAAGGCCGATAAAGCGGCTTAAGGGATTCAAAAGGGTGACAATCCCCCGCGGACAGGTAAAGAGAGTCTCAATCGATATCAACTGTGAAGATCTTTGGTTCTGGGACACTGAAAAAGGGAAAATTACATTCGATCCGGGCAGGTATGTGTTCGGGATAGGTGCCTCCTCCCGGGACATTAAAGGAGAGGTGGAGGCCAGGATGAGCGGGAGCTACAAGCCTGTCCTGACAACTGTTGTGGCTGAGTGTGACAGGGTGGTGTTAAAGCCGGGAGATGCAGTGCAGACAAGCGTTACAGCAAGCATGTCTGATGACAGTTTCTATGACATTGCAAAAGCTGCAGTTATCTACAAGAGTAATAACCCGGGTGTAGCCGCTGTAGATGAGAGGGGAAGGGTAACAGCAACAGGCGTTGGTGTTGCATCCATTTACGCTTATGTCACAATTGACGGGACAACCGTTTCAAACAGCTATCCGGTTAAGGTAATGCCTGACCTGAAGCCCAAATCAGTCACGGTCAACGGGAA
>JAVEZX010000232.1:0-2650 GCA_034002785.1 Bacteroidales bacterium | reverse complement strand
GCCAATGAAGAAGAGAGAAGTGAGCATATCATACGTGGAGTACGGTAACATCGATGAACTTCCTGCCGCGGAAAAGGATCTCGTTGAGGAAGCTGTTACGGCAGCATCCGGGGCGTACGCTCCCTATTCGCATTTTATGGTTGGAGCCGCCTTGCTGCTTGACGATGGCAGTGTGATCAGGGGCGCCAATGTTGAGAATGCAGCTTTCCCCTCAGGTAGTTGCGCTGAGAAGACAGCATTGTCATATATGGTTGCAAATTACGGCAGCAGAAAGGTTGTGGCGATTGCCATTGCTGCAATGACTGACGGGAAGATGACAGAGGAGCCGGTCCCGCCGTGTGGCAATTGCCGGCAGATGCTCATCGAGGAGGAACAGAGGAGTGGGAGCCGTATACAGGTAATCCTGGCCGGCAGTTCCGCCGTTTACGTCCTGGAAAGCAGCCAGTCACTGATGCCGCTGAGCTTCACGGGGAGTAACCTCAGGAAATAATCTTTTAATCGGGTAGGATGCGGCTCGCGCCGCAGTCCCCCCACACCACCGGGCGTACTCATCGTACCACGGCGGTTTCTGTTAACGGTTTAACTTTAAACTTCAAAGATAAGGATAGTAGCCCTAATTGGGCGAACCACCCAAGATTCATAGCGTTTCTGATGGCAGTCTTATTGCTAAGCTCCCACCAGCCTTGTGAGTACATAATAGCGTTCCAGCTGGGTTTCACAGGGGTATTGAGGCTGCGAAGGAACTTGAAGATCGTGTAACGCCTGCCGCATTGCTTCAGACGATAGCATCTGACTTTCCTCCGTATCCATCCATCAAGCTCTCTGAAGTTCGATAACCATGTATTGGATAGTTTGTAGTAATTTGCCCATCCGATAATGGTTATGTTCAACTCCCTGATGACAGCTTCCAGCCTGGTGCCCCGGTTCCTGCGGGTAATCTCACGGATCTTATCCCTCAGGCGGTCTATGGACTTATCTGATGCCCTGATACCGCCTTCGGGCATGATCGTGTACCCAAGGAACCTGACATCCGAACAATGCCTTACCCCGCTCTTCTCCCGGTTGACTTTCAACTTTAGCTTCTTCTCTATGAAGTCTATCATCGTACTCATCACCCTCTCTCCCGCTTTTCTGCTTCTGACAAAAATATTGCAGTCATCTGCGTAGCGGCAGAACCGGTGGCCCCTTCTCTCCAGCTCTTTATCCAGTTCATCAAGTACAATGTTGGATAAAAGTGGTGAGAGGGGACCTCCCTGAGGAGTCCCGGCTGTGCGTTGTTCTACCAGCCCTTCATGCATCATCCCGGCTTGAAGATATGCCCGGATCAGTCGCAGGAGCCTCTTGTCTCCTATCCCTTTACTGAGCCTTTGCATTAGTCGGTCGTGGTTGATCTTGTCGAAGAACTTCTCAAGGTCTATGTCCACTACCCACTCCCTGCCTTCCTTAACGTATTCCGCGGCACGGAGTATCGCCTGATGTGCACTCCGACCCGGACGGAACCCATAGCTGCTCTCACTGAACAAAGGATCGTAATAGATGCTCAGTTCTTGCTGGATAGACTGTTGGATCATCCGGTCCCTGACCGTGGGTATGCCAAGAACCCTCATCCCTCCTCCGGGCTTGGGGATCTCTACCATACGTACCGGTTCTACTTTGTACTGCTCAGTGAGCAGTGCCCTCTGCAGAACTCCGATATTCTTAACCAGCCATGTACCCAACTCTTCAACTTCCATCCCGTCTGTCCCGCTGCTCCCTCCGTTCTCCTTTACTCTCTCATACGCTCTCTTTAAATTTACATAATCAACAATCCTTTCCATTAGGTTCTCTGTCAGGGTGCGCTGTCTCTCCAATACCGAAAGCAATTCAGCTCTGGCAGGTGTTCCATCTCCGGTGCCGCCGGCGGTCCCTCCTTCCAGTTCTTCTCCAGACCTTTCAAATAAATCCATCTGTCGGCCCAGGTCGTCTTTCTGCTTCATCTCACTTTTACGCATCTTCGAAGCTTCCCTTCGTTAATAGATTTGGGCCTTCCCGGTTGATTATCCCCGGTAATACGCCCGCTGCTGACTCCTTCACGTCTTTCGTCATGCCGTTACCGACACTCCTATCCGGTCGCCCGGACTTCGTGAAGGCCTCCCGGGGTAAGTAATATACCCTTCCTGTTGTCCTGCCGGATTTACCCCAGCTCACCTCCGAATGACTATTGGGTTCCCCAGTCCATGGGCCGGTTACCCGGTGAGCAAAAGCCTTATATCCGATTCCTGTTCGTCAAAACAACATTCCGCCTACTGCTTCCTTCAGATCGGCAGTCGCCCGCGGCACCCTTGCTCTCGGCTTTGAGATTCCGGTCATTACGGCTCTCTCGGGACTCGGTCTTACATCAACCTCACCCTTTGGGTCTATCACATGCCCGGCACACCAATTCTTAATGCTCTACCTTTAGATTAGCATCCAAATTTATTCTTTTATTTTTATGAGAAAGAATGGGGTGAACTAGATGCTCTACTAGGCCTTTAAGCCTATTGCTCGTATCAGACCCCATTCTTTCATAGTTGCCTGAACCAGTTAGAATTATAGGCTTTGAGGCCTAATAAAGGTTTTAGTTCCGCAACTAATAGTAATAACAATCTTAACGTCAAAGTTATGAAATTTG
>JAVEZX010000231.1:0-2657 GCA_034002785.1 Bacteroidales bacterium | reverse complement strand
GAATTTACTGGCTGGCTGATGCAAGGGGTCTCACCAGGTGGGCAGCATTTGTCCGACCTGCCGGTAAGCATTCACTGACGACATACCTGGCACCGGATATCCTTTACCACGCAATATGGATGTCATCTGTCCCGATACTGATCTATAAGCAGTCGTCAGAGCCACTCGTCGTAATCATTGGCTCAATCATATGGGCGCTGCTGATGGCTGGTCTGACAGCCTTGCTTGCCAGGGTGAATATCAGCCTCAAACTGTGATAACCCATGTTCAGCCCGGGTGAGCAAGATTATGACCTGACAAATGTAAATGATGCCTCCCCGTCTCCGTACCTGACCCTTATCACATATACACCCGGGGTCACAGGAGCAGGAAGCGGGATAATATTATTACCCGGCAGGAGCTTCCCGCAATCTGCTTCTATCAGCAGTGCGCCAGAAACAGAGAGTATATCCACATGTAGGTCAGCCTCCGTGGGGAGCCCGATGGTCAGATTGAGCTTCTGCGTGAACGGGTTCAGGAATGCGAAGAGCTTCACCCCCTGAGCTTCATAAGCCTGGAAAAGACTGTCATCCTGATTCCCGCCGGCAGATCTGAGTGAAAAGTATACAGGAGGAAGGGGTTCCATTGTAATCTCCGAAAACTGATGCAGTTTACCCGTCAGATAGAAATAAGTGCCGTCAGTACTCATGCTAATCTCTGCTGATCTGAATTCTGACGGCAGAGGCTCAGGGTGGTAATGATCAGGCTTTGCGAGGTATGAATCGATGAAAGTGAGCGTCGTATCTGCCAGCTTTGCCCTGATGTCAGCGGCAAGGGTATCTGCTTCTGTCCATGTGCCTGAGATGTAACCGTCTTTATGATCAAGATCCAAATCTAAAGGTTCAATGCTGATTACATGTTCTCCGCTCCAGTCAAATGTAACGGCATGCCCTTCGAAGCGGCCGCGGAGCAACTCTCCAATGGCATTATTGTCAACCTTCACTCTCTTTTGCGGAACAGGTATGCTGTAACGTTTACCTGAGACTAAGCCTGCAGTGTTGTACCTGTTTTCCGGTTCTTTGGTTCTCAGCTCAATGTCAGCCCTGGCATTTCCTGATCTGCCTGATTCACGAAGCCATTCCCCTGCCCCGGCAGTGTCCCGTTTCACTCCATAGCCGTTGCGGAGGCACAGGCCGATCATATACTCAGCGGCGCTGTTTCCTTTTTCTGCAGACTTCAGGAACCAGTCCATCGCCACACCGTAATCCTGTTTGCATCCGAGCCCCTTGTAATGCATGTAGCCAAGACCGTACTCGCACAATGGTTCACCTCCGTCGGCTCCCTTTCTCAGCATGCGGTATGACTCCTCATAGTTCTGCTCAACACCCATGCCGTATTTCCACATCAGGCTAAGGTTATAGTAAGACCTCAGATAGCCGGCGTCTGCCGCCCTTCTGAACCAGATCACAGCATCCCTGTAGCCGGATCCGTCTGCCATTCTCCTGGCATGCATGATACCAAGTGCATTCATCGCTTTCAGGTACCCCTCGTCGGCCAGCGAGGTCATAAGACTGAATGCCTTCTCCGGATTGTAGGGTTTCAGGGTCCCGTTTGCATACTGAATTGCATTCATGTAGAGCCGGTCATTCATATCAGCCCCCTGCTGGGCAGCGGCTGTTACACCAAACAAAGTCAGGATCATCAGACAGACTGACCTTCTGTGACTTGCAAAGCGTGATCCTGAATCTTTCCGGGCCGGATTTCTCATCTCAAAGTCAGTAAATGAATTCGGACCTGTAATAGTTGACAGCAGCTGGCTTTGGCTTCCCATTGTGATAATACCTGTAGAGACTGGCAGGCGCTTTTTCCGAAAGCTCTTCAAGGTACTTCGTCTGAAGCTCCGGGTAGTCAGCATAGTAATCACGGGCAACCAGCACCGTATGGAGATACATCCGGATCTGGGTATACAGTCTTGCTGAGTCCGCTCTGCTGACATAATGCAGGCTGACCATTTCATTCCATACTTTCTGTCCGAGAAGTTTTGACACAGGCATGTTCCTGTAAACGATCAGGTCCTCAAACTGCCCCTCGGACAGTATTCTCCTCAGAACGGCCCTTTCATAGCCGGCAACATCCACCGTGTCTGCTTTCCCGGCCATTTTTGAAGCCCGTCTGGTATGCACCCTTACCGAATCCATCTGCCTGTCAGTCAGCTTGAGATCACTGCGGTAATATCCTGCCAGGAACAGGTATGATCCGGATAGCTCAGCATCGGAATTGCGGTTGTTTTTAGCTCCGCCGGTCTGTCCCGGGAGCTGACTGCAGAGCAATGCCAGCAGCACAGTCATCAGGAAAGCAACACTCCTGTTCATTTTCAGAAAATTGAATTGTCCGGTGAAATTATCTCAATGCAAGTTACATTTTTTTCACATTGAGTATCTCCAGCAGCGGGGAGAAGGATCTGACTGTTATGAGGTGATCGGCAACAAGGTTCAGATACTTGTTCTGCGAGAAGAAGGAGATCCCCGTCCCGCACTCACGCACCATGCAGATATCATTGTCACTGTCGCCTATTGCGGTGATATTGCTGATATCTAAGCCGTAACTGGCAGAGAGCTGCCTGATCACGTTTGATTTGCAATACTCGTGGCTGCACTGGCTTTGCTTCGTTCTCAGGA
>JAVEZX010000230.1:0-2763 GCA_034002785.1 Bacteroidales bacterium | reverse complement strand
CCTTCAACCCTGTCGTACGCGGGGTCATCAATAAGATTTTTCATCTCGGCCGGGTCAGTGCTCAGATCATACAACTCCCAGCGGTCAATGTCATTATAAAAATGTATGAGCTTATATCTGTCTGTTCTTATACCGTAGTGCCTCCTTACAGCATGTTCAGCAGGGTATTCGTAGTAATGGTAGTAGAGTGCATCACGCCATTTGCCCGGCTTCTCTCCCCTGAGCAGGGGCACGAGCGAGACACCCTGCATGTCAGAAGGTGGTTCCACTCCCGCCAGTTCCAGGAAGGTGGGTGCGAAGTCAATATTCTGAACCATCTCCGGGATATCCCCATGGGCTGCGAGTGATGCCGGGAGGCGCATCATCAGGGGTGTCCGGAACGACTCCTCGTACATAAATCTTTTGTCGAACCAGCCGTGCTCGCCAAGATAAAAGCCCTGATCAGAGGTGTAGACCACCAGTGTGTTCTCCAGAAGGCCGGCCTCCTTCAGGTAATCAAGGAGCCTGCCCGTATTGCGGTCCACAGATTCTATTGTCCGCAGGTAGTCTGTCAGGTATCTGTTGAGCTTGTAGAGCGCCAGGGCTTCGCCTTCAGGCGGATTGGCCCTGTATGCAATGCTTATGCTGTCATACTCCTTCAGCCATGCCTCGCGCTGTTCAGGTGTCATGCGACGGTTGAGGTACCAGAGATAGTCCTTCTCTGCCTGGGAGAGAGAATCGCCGTCAGCGCCGGTGATCTTCAGGTCAGAGGACAGTCTCATGTCTTTTATGACGCTCATCTCCTGGAGGCCGGCGGCCATCCTGCCTTCGTAGTTATCAAAGAATGTTTCCGGCACAGGAAACTCCGTCCCGTCAAAGAGGTCAAGGTCACATGTATCCGGCATCCAGTTGCGATGCGGGGCCTTATGGTGCAGGAGGAGGCAGAAGGGTTTAGCAGGATCGCGATTCTGAAGCCACTCTATCGCCTTGTCAGTAATAATCGTCGTTGCGTACCCTGTCTGCCTGTAGGTACGTCCCGGTTCGATGAAGTCAGGGTTGTAGTAGCTGCCCTGCCCGGGGAGGATGCTCCAGTAGTCGAATCCTGTCGGTTCACTCTTCAGGTGCCATTTGCCAATGAGGGCTGTCTGGTAGCCGGACTCACGGAGGAGCTTCGGGAAGGTAACCTGCGAGCTGTCAAACCTGGCCCTGTTGTCAATGTGCCCGTTTGCATGGCTGTGCTTCCCGGTGAGGAGTGCCGCCCTGCTTGGTGCGCAGATCGAGTTGCAGACGAAGCTGTTACGGAATATAATACCCTCGTCGGCAATACGGTCAAGGTTGGGCGTTTTGTTTATCACGCTGCCATAGGCGCTTACTGCCTGGTATGCGTGATCATCGGTCATGATGTAGATGATGTTTGGCCTCAGCGGTTCCTGCCGGGAACAGGACCAGGCAAGGAGGAGCGCCAGCAACACGGTAAATGTCTTGATCTTCTTCATATCACAGGGTTCGGTTTTCACTCTGGAGACCGGCTCATTTTCATCAACCGGGAACTTCAGATTGTCACTATCTTTTTTCTGATTATAATCCAGGAAACTATCAGCAGATAGGCAGCGCACAGGAGCAGAACACCCATCCCTGGAACAACTCCCATTGAATCGCTTACAAGGCCCATCACAGGTGGTATAAGTGCGCCGCCGGAGATGGCCATCATCATCAGGCCTGAGATCTCATTGCTCCTTTCAGGGTATTTCTGTACCGTGAGCGAGAATACAAGCGGGAAGATGTTGGCCACACCAAGACCAATGAGGAACACAAGTACCCACGCAGCAGCCTTTGATGCAGGGATAACCATAATAAGAAATATTGTGATTATGGACAGTATGGCACTGTAAAGCAATCCCCTGGTTGAGGAGAGTTTTGTAAGTATAAGGGCCCCTGCGAAGGTACCCAGCATACGGCCGAAGAAGTAGATGCTGCGGCCTGACTGAGCGGTGATCTCTTCAAACCCGAACCTTGTGGTCAGGAATTTGCCCGAGAAGTAGTTGAAGCCTACATCGATGCCCACCACCAGGAAGATGGAGAGAACCATCATCAGAATGTACGAATTTCCCAGCAGGCTGAATGCTGATGCCATTGATGCCTTGTTCCCGGTAGAGGCGGTCTCTTCAATTTTGACCATGCTCAGCCAGAGCACACTCAGGAAGGAGATAATGCCGTAAACAAGAAACAGAATCTTCCAGTCATTGAACATGCTGGCAAAGAGCGCCGCGAGGGGTGCCGCCAGCATTGAGCCGATTGCTTTTATGAACTGTGAGAAGCTGAGGAAGCTGGAAGCCCGCCGGCCGGGCACAACATCTACAAGCAGGGGGTTGGCCGAGACCTGCACTATTGTGTTACCTATTCCAAGCAGAGCGAAACCGGCAATGACCGTAATAAAATTATAGAACAGCAGCGGGACGAACAGCCCGATACCGGTGATTATCATGCCGGCATTAAGCATCTTCTTTTTGCCTACCCTGGCCTGCATTATACCCACCGGCACTGAGAGGAAGAAGAACCAGATGAAGGCAGCAAACGGGATAAGGCCAAGGATGAAGTCGCTCAGCCCCAGGTCCTCTGCCACGCGGTCCTTCCCAATTCCCACGAGGTCAACAAAACTCATCACGAAGAAGGAGAGGAGCACCGGCACCACCAGTCTCATCTCGATTTTTTTCTCATTCATATAGTCAGGATTGTTCAGTATTACATCAGCGGCAGGGCGGGTTGCACCGCCTTCCAGAATTC
>JAVEZX010000229.1:0-2777 GCA_034002785.1 Bacteroidales bacterium | reverse complement strand
AGGCGCCCGAGCTAGACAAGCCTGTGGAAATTGACCTTGATCGTCCCATGAAGGAGATACTGGCTCAGCTGACCAAATATCCGGTCAAGACGCGGCTGAGTCTGAGCGGAACCCTTATAGTGGCGCGCGACATGGCGCATGCACGCATCAAACAGATGCTGGATGAGGGCAGACCGATGCCTGAATACTTCATGAATCACCCGGTCTATTATGCAGGGCCGGCCAAAACACCGGAGGGGATGGCTTCGGGCTCGTTCGGGCCAACAACCGCGGGGCGCATGGATACATATGTTGATCTGTTCCAGAGTCTTGGCGGATCGATGGTGATGCTTGCCAAGGGCAACCGGTCGCAGCAGGTCATTGATGCCTGCAGGAAGCATGGGGGATTCTACCTGGGTTCCGTGGGAGGCCCGGCCGCCATACTTGCCGCTGAGAATATAGTTTCCGTTGAGGTGGTTGATTTCGCGGAACTGGGCATGGAGGCAGTGCGGAAGATAGTTGTGAAAAACATGCCGGCGTTCATATTGACTGACGATAAGGGAAATGATTTTTATCAGGCAGCTGGCAAATAACAATGCAATTTGAGACACCTCCGACACCGGAGGGGTCTCAATCCCGTATCCGCCAACAGGCGGATCGGGAAGGCAGTAGTGAAATTAGTGTTAAGTTAAAAAAATGATACATAAAATCAATTAAAACACACATACAGGTTATAAAACATAATTAAAACACGCCACAAACAATAAAAATAGTTACTTTTGCTCCCTTTAACTCTTAATTTATTATTCAATGTGTGGTGTTGTTGGTGTTTTTGACCTGAAGGTCAGGGCGGAGGAGCTACGGCCGAAGATTCTGGAGATGTCCGGCAAACTGCGGCATCGCGGGCCCGACTGGTCAGGCATATACTGCGGTGAAAAAGCTATTATAGCCCATGAGCGGCTCTCAATAGTTGACGTGCAATCGGGAGGGCAGCCGCTCTACAGTCGTGATCGCCGCCTTATCCTCGGTGTCAACGGCGAGATTTACAATCACCGTGAGATAAGGGAGAGGTACAGCGACACCTATGATTTCACAACCAAATCAGACTGCGAGGTGATCCTCGCATTGTATGCAGACAGGGGGGCTGACTTCCTGGATGAGCTTAACGGAATCTTTGCATTTGTGCTTTATGATGAGGTGAACGACTGCTACCTCGCGGCACGTGATCATATCGGCATAATCCCCTTTTACATGGGATGGGACATACACGGTAACCTGTACTTCTCGTCCGAACTCAAGGCGCTGGAAGGGGTGTGCATGAAGATCGAGATCTTCCCTCCCGGGCATTTTTTCTTCAGCAGGGACGGGGTTATGACCAGGTGGTACAGTCGTGACTGGACATCCTACGAATCCGTGTCTGACTGCAGCACTGACATCATCGCTCTGCGTGAGGCCCTTGAGAAGGCTGTTCACCGTCAGTTGATGTCGGATGTTCCGTACGGTGTGCTTCTTTCCGGTGGTCTCGACAGCTCTGTCATATCCGCTATCGCGAAGAAGTATGCTGCGCGCCGTATCGAGACCGATGACCAGGCGGATGCGTGGTGGCCTCAGCTGCACTCCTTCGCCATCGGCCTCGAGGGATCACCGGATCTGACGGCTGCTCGCAAGGTGGCGGATCACATAGGGACTGTGCACCATGAAATTCACATAACGGTCCAGGAGGGCCTCGACGCGGTACGTGATGTAATTTACTACCTTGAGACATATGATGTCACTACCGTCAGGGCATCAACACCGATGTACCTTATGGCAAGGGTGATAAAATCGATGGGAGTGAAGATGGTGCTCTCCGGCGAGGGCGCCGACGAGGTCTTTGGCGGCTACCTCTATTTCCACAGGGCTCCCGGGCCACGCGAGTTTCACGAGGAAACGGTGCGCAAACTGAGCAAACTCCATCTCTATGATTGCCTTAGGGCAAACAAGTCGCTGGCAGCATGGGGTGTGGAGGGGAGGGTCCCCTTCCTCGACAAGGAGTTCCTGGATGTGGCGATGAGGCTTAACCCGTCAGACAAGATGGCCGGCAACGGCAGGATGGAGAAGTGGGTGCTCAGGAAGGCATTTGAGGATTATCTCCCTCATGACATCGTATGGCGGCAGAAGGAGCAGTTCTCCGACGGGGTGGGGTACAGCTGGATTGATACACTTAAGGAGCTGACGTCCACGAAAGTAACCGATGAGATGATGGCTACAGCCCGTTTCCGGTTCCCGCTGAACACCCCGATGACCAAGGAGGAATATTTTTACCGGTCTATATTCACCGAGCATTTCCCCTCCGAAACCGCGGCAATGACTGTTCCCTCGGTGCCGTCAGTTGCATGCAGCACCGCTGAGGCTCTGGCATGGGATGAGGCCTTCCGAAACCAGAATGAACCATCGGGCCGTTCTATAAAAAATGTCCATTTGCAGTCGTACTGATAAAAAAAAGCGACACCCGGACCGGATGTCGCTAAAATTTCAAGAATCAGGTGGTCTGATTATTTTTTCAGAACCGTGTCCAGAACCTTCTGCTTGTCAAGTTTCTTCGTGCAGAAGAACCAGTCGTAGCAGGTCATCTCATCCTTGCTCTCCATACGCTGTTTAGCCACGCCACATGAACCGGCTGTGGGAACGATCACATCATCGCCCGGCTGCCAGTCGGCAGGCAGTGCAACTGAGAATGCATCAGCAGTCTGAAGACCAACTACCACCCTGTAGAGCTCCTGGAAGTTACGGCCCAGGCTGAGGGGGTAATAGATGAT
>JAVEZX010000228.1:0-2878 GCA_034002785.1 Bacteroidales bacterium | reverse complement strand
CATGGAAATATGTTCGGCGCGAAGGAGTTTCACGATGCCGCCACAGCCGCCGGACTGAAACCAATCCTGGGCTGCGAGATATACGTTGCTCGCACCAGCCTCGAAGATAAGACCTCCGTCGAAGACCGCTCCGGAGACCACCTCATCCTCCTGGCAAAAAACAAAACCGGATACCATAACCTGGTCAAGCTTGTCTCACAGGCATGGATCAGGGGATTCTACTACAAGCCCAGGATCGACAAGGAGCTTCTGCGCGCGCACAGCGAAGGACTTATAGCCTCATCTGCATGCATCGCCGGCGAGGCGGCACAGGAGATCCTCTCGGGAAACATCCGAACAGCGGAAGAGGCCATTCTCTCTTATAAGGAGATTTTCGGAGACGACTACTTCCTTGAGGTCCAGCGCCACGAGACCAGTGACCCCACGGCTGACGTGACTGTCTTCCCGTTGCAGCAGAGGGTGATAGCCGCCTACCGCGAGCTTGCAGCAAAGCACAATATTAAGATCATTGCCTCCAACGACGTGCACTTCATCAGGCAGGACGAGGCGGAGGCACATGACAGGCTCATCTGCCTGAACACGGGCAAGGACATCGACGATCCCAAACGGCTTCGCTATACGAAACAGGAGTACCTGAAGAGCGGAGAGGAGATGGCCGCCATCTTTGCCGACATGCCCGAAGCGGTGAGCAACACCCTCGGAATCGCAGCCGCAGTAGAAGAGTATAAGCTCAACAGCGAGCCCATCATGCCTGAATTCTCGATACCGGAGGAGTTCTCTGACAAGGATGAATACCTCAGGCATCTGACCCTGAAGGGAGCCGCCGAACGATGGGAGACAATCACCCCTGAGATCCAGGCACGGATCGACTTCGAGCTGTCAGTAATCAAGGGAATGGGTTTCCCGGGTTACTTCCTGATAGTGCAGGACTTCCTCCGGGCGGCACGCGAGATGGGTGTCTGGGTCGGCCCCGGGCGCGGCTCGGCAGCCGGCAGCGTCGTCGCCTATGCCCTCCGCATAACAGACATCGACCCAATAAAATATAACCTACTGTTCGAGAGGTTCCTCAACCCTGACCGCATCTCAATGCCTGATATAGACATTGACTTCGACGAAGACGGACGCGAGAAGGTGCTGCAGTATGTGGTGAACAAGTACGGTCACGACAGGGTGGCACACATAATCACCTTCGGTACCATGGCCGCCAAGATGGCCATCAGGGATGTGGCGAGGGTGCAGAAACTGCCTCTCCCGGAAGCCATCAGGCTGACCAAGCTGGTTCCCGACAAGCCCGGAACGACACTTGCTTCGGCATACGAGGAAGTACCCGAACTGCAGAAGGAGAGAGAGTCGAAAGAGCCGCTTGTGGCCCAGACCCTCAAATACGCCGAAGTGCTCGAGGGAAGCATCAGGCAGACCGGAGTGCACGCCTGCGGCATCATTATCGGGAAGGATAACCTCTGCGAACACATCCCTATCTGTACCGCAAAGGATACAAGCCTCTACGTTACGCAGTACGAGGGCAACCACGTTGAATCCGTCGGACTCCTCAAGATGGACTTCCTGGGGTTGAAGACCCTCTCCATAATGAAGGACGCCGTTGACAATATCAAAAAATCAAAGGGCGTTACAATCGATCTTGAGACACTGGAGCTCGAGGACAAACGCACCTATGAGCTCTTCAGCAACGGCGAGACCACCGGCGTATTCCAGTTTGAATCCGTCGGAATGAAGCGCTACCTGCGCGAGCTGAAACCGAACCACTTCGGTGACCTTATAGCCATGAACGCTCTCTACCGCCCGGGACCGATGGACTATATCCCGCAGTACATCAGGCGTAAGCACGGAAAAGACAAGATCATCTACGAGGTGCCGGCCATGGAGAAATTCCTGAAGGAGACATATGGCATCACGGTCTACCAGGAACAGGTGATGCTCCTCTCGCAGGAGCTGGGGGGATTTTCAAAAGGCCAGGCCGACTCGCTGCGCAAGGCGATGGGTAAAAAGAAGCGTGACATAATGGACCGCCTCAAAGAGCAGTTCATGGAGGGCTGCCGGATGAACGGCTATGACCAGAACACAATAAACAAGATATGGTCTGACTGGGAGTCGTTCGCCGAATACGCCTTCAATAAATCACACTCCACCTGCTACGCCCTAATAGCCTACCAGACAGGATACCTCAAGGCAAACTACCCGGCGGAGTTCATGGCCGCCGTACTCAGCCGCAACATCAGTGACATAAAGAAGATCACCGTCATGATGGAGGAGACAAGACGCATGGGTATAGAGGTTCTGGGCCCTGACGTGAACGAGAGCCTCCTTCAGTTCACCGTCAACCGCAGCGGCAACATCAGGTTCGGCCTCGGAGCCATCAAGGGAGTGGGTGAGAATGCCGTACTTCACCTGATTGAGGAGCGCGAAAAAAACGGACCCTTTAAGGACATCTGGGACCTCGCCGAAAGGGCAAACCTCAACACAGTAAACAAGAAGATGCTGGAGGCAATGGTTGTTTCCGGTGCCCTCGACGGACTGCCGGGGATGACCCGTGCACAGTACTTCGCCGCTGACGGCAAGGGCTCCAGCTTCCTCGAGAGCCTCATCCGGTACGGCACCAGCGTGAAAAACATAAAGAACAGCAGCCAGCAGTCGCTCTTCGGTGACACCGGAGGATTCGAGCTGGTACGCCCGGAACCGGCACCGTGTGCCGACTGGACAAAGCTGGAGAAGCTGAACAAGGAAAAGCAGGTAATAGGTATCTACCTCTCATCGCACCCGCTTGACGACTTCAGGCTGGAGATCAACACATTCTGCAACGCCTCCCTGGCTGACCTGCAGAACCTCAGCGAGTTTGCAAACCGCGAGGTATGCGTGGCAG
>JAVEZX010000227.1:0-2883 GCA_034002785.1 Bacteroidales bacterium | reverse complement strand
CGGAGAGACCATCAGGCTATCCCTGAATTGCGTGCGCTTCCTTATCGGGTTGGTACAGGGCATCACCGCCCGGGAAACGTCTCGTCCCAGCACCTTGTACCGGGATTAAGCATAATCTGCTTAGCAGGTTACGCAGCAAGAGCGTAGTTATTCTCGCCAGTTGTTGTTGTGAGACACAAGTTATAGAGATGCGTCACCCTACTCTGCATGCTTACATACCACCGCGGCTTGCTGTCAAAACCAGGTCAGCCCCATTTGTGGTATTCACAACGCAAAATTACTCATTTATGCGTCGCTCTGACAAAAGTCTTCGCAAAAATCGGGCCGATTTCTTATCTTCACGGCAAGACTAATTAATTCTGACATGGAAAAGAGAGTGAAAGTTGGACTGGTTCGCGAAACAAAAATTCCGCCAGACAGAAGGGTGCCACTGACCCCCGCACAGGTAGTTGAACTGAAGGAAAAATACCCGTTCGTGGAATTCTATGTTCAGCCGTCGGATATCCGTTGCTTTACGGACGATGAATACAAATATCTCAAGATCCCGCTGAGGGAAGACCTCAGCAACTGTGACATCCTGATGGGTGTCAAGGAGGTCGATAAACGGTTTTTCATACCGGGCAAGACATACCTCTTCTTTGCCCATGTGGCGAAGAAACAGGATCATAACCTTGAGATGCTCCGCGAGATACTCAAGCGGCAGGTGAGAGTGATCGACTACGAGTACCTCACTACCGACAAGGGTCAGCGGGTAGTTGCCTTCGGTCGCTGGGCAGGAATCGTTGGAGCTTATAATGCCCTGAGAGCCAGGGGTATAAAAAGTAACAGGTTCAAACTGAAACCCGCATACCAGTGCCATGACCTGGATGAGATGTGGGCGGGCCTCAGGCTGATACAGCTGAAACCAGGGCTCAAGATCCTCGTGACCGGCGAGGGACGGGTGGCAAACGGGGCGATGGAGACGCTGGCAAATTGTACGAACCTTCTCAGGGTGACCCCCGAGGAGTTCCTGACAAAGGAATATGATGTGCCGACAGTCTGCCAGGTAGGCCCCCAGCACTACGTAAAGCACATTGACGGACGCCCGTTCGACTTCAATACATTCATCCAACATCCTGAGGATTACCGTTCCGACTTCCTGAAGTACTCGAAGGTCACTGACGTTCTCATCACCGGACACTTCTGGGATCCCAGGTCGCCTGTCTTCTTCACAAAAGAGGATGTCGAGAAACCAGAATTCCGTATCTCGGTCATCGGAGATATCAGCTGTGATATCGGAGGACCCATCCCCACCACGCTGAGGGCCACTACGATAGCAGATCCGTTCTACGGCTACAATCGCCGCAAACACTGTGAGGAAGAGGCGTTCAGCCATCCTGACAGTATAGCAGTCATGTCGATTGACAACCTTCCCGGCGAGCTGCCGCGGGATGCATCGGGTGACTTCGGCAAGCAGCTGATAGAATACGTGTTGCACGACCTGTATGCTGGCAATGATTCACCGATGATTCAGCGCGCCACCATCACTGCCGGTGGGAATCTTGAGCCGCAGTACCGTTACCTGGCCGACTGGGTGAATTCCGATCGCGGAAACCTATGATGCGTATAGTAATATGTGGCCCTGCTCATCCCTACAGGGGCGGAATCGCCGCATACAATGAGAGACTGGCCCAGCAACTGCTGCAGGAGGGTGATGCCGCTGCCATCTACACGTTCAGGCTGCAGTATCCCTCATTCCTGTTTCCCGGCAAATCGCAGTATGATCACGGCTATGCGCCGGAAGGCGTGCCCATAACCCGCGCCATCAATTCAGTAAACCCCTTCAACTGGTTCAGCATTGGCCTGCGTCTGAGGCGCACCCGGCCCGACCTGGTAATAATGCGGTACTGGCTTCCCTTCCTGGCCCCGGCACTGGGATTCATAGCCAGACTGGTGCGCAGCAACAAATATACCCGTGTTGTAACTATTTTTGACAACGTGGTACCGCACGAAAAGCGTTTCGGCGACAAACTTCTGACCAGATTCTTCGTGAAGAGCATCGACGGGGCACTGGTGATGACAAAGGCAGTGAAGAACGATCTCAGACAGTTCTCGGCTGACATGCCCTGCGTGATATCACCGCACCCACTCTTTGACAACTACAGCGTTCCTGTCTCACGTGCCGAGGCCATTGTACGCCTTAAGCTCTGTCCTGCTGACCGGTTCATGCTGTTCTTCGGATTCATACGCGGATACAAGGGGCTGGACCTCCTGTTAAGAGCTATGGGCGAACAGTGCATCCGTGACCTGGGCGTGAAGCTCATCGTGGCCGGGGAGTTCTATGAAGACGAGAAGCCCTATTTTGATCTCATCCACAAACTCGGCCTGGGGGAGAGGATCACCTTCCATTCCCATTTCATCAGCGATGAAGAGGTCAAATATTACTTTTCAGCAGCCTCCCTGGTGGTTCAGCCTTACCGCAGCGCGACGCAGAGCGGGGTGACCCAGGTGGCATATCACTTCAACAAGCCGATGATAGTGACCAACGTAGGAGGACTGGCAGAGATAGTGCCCGACGGTATATGCGGGTATGTCGTTGAACCCGATCCGGAAGCAATTGCCGGAGCCATCTGCAGGTTCTTTTCCGGAGATGAAGAACGGTTTACACCGGGTATCGAGGAGCAGAAGAAACTCTATTCATGGGACAGGCTCACGGAAGCAATCCGCAGCCTGGTAAGGGAAGTGCAGAAATCAGGCAGTAGGCAAAAGGCAAAAGGCAATAGTGATATGTAGGTTATAATCAGCTAATTGACATTCGACTCTCATCCTTTCAGACTTTCGACTTTCGACTTTAGCCTCTCATGTTAATCCTGTCCCTTACCAGGTAACGGTTACGGTCAGATG
>JAVEZX010000226.1:0-2888 GCA_034002785.1 Bacteroidales bacterium | reverse complement strand
CGGTAATGGTTATTATGTAATCTCCGGCATAGAGGTCTGATACATAACCTGTATTATTGGTTGCGGAGTATCCGTTGGGGCCTCTCCAGCTGTAACTGAACGGAGCCAGGTCGATTGTCGGGGTGAGGGTGATTGAGCCGTTGTTGTAGCCGAAGCAGCTGATTTCGTAGCCGTTGTAATTCGACAGTACCGTATTGTAAGTTATGAGCGGGTGGACTGTCAGGGTGACTGTAACGGTTTCGCCTTCGCACTCCTGGTTGCCGTTTGGCAGAACGATGCGCGGGGTGAAGCTGTAGACTACCTTTCTGTCTGTAGTGGCCGTGTTGTAGAGTATTTCTGTAAGGTATGTCGGTTGCGTGAATCTGCGGTCAGTTGTGAAACCTGTTACGCCCGGTTCAGCCGTCACCCGGAGATCATAGACCCACTGACCCTGTACCTGCGGGTTCAGGTTGCGTATATTGATTTCGGTGGCGTCGCCGTAGCAGAGGATTTCATCTGATGAGCTGGCCTCCATTGCAGGTATCGGGTTGACCCAGACTCTTGCATTTATGGGCTCAAGGTTGCAGGCGCCGTAGACCCTCGGGGTGATGTTGTAAATAAGCTGGCGTGCGCCGCTGTGTGAGTTGAAGATTGTCTGGCTGATGGTGCTCAGCGTACCGGTGTTGTCATCTTGTGCGCCAGTGATACCGGCGGGCGAGTTGACATGCCAAGTCCATGTTGTTGATGTGATCTGGCTGGTGAGGGCGAGGTTGATTGTCTCGCCGTTGCAGATGACTGTGTTGTCAGGTGTGACGGTCGGGTTCGGGTCTGCTGCATAGTGGACAGTGACGGTGGCATCGCATGTTGATCTGTTGCCGGCGGCATCAGTGACTGTGAGGGTCACGGTGTTGGCGCCGAGATCTCTACAGTTGAAGTCGGTTCTGCTGGCAGAGAGGGTGATTGAGCTGCAATTGTCGAAGCTGCCGCCGTCTATGTCAGCTGCGGTTATTGTTGCGCGACCGGTTGCAAGGTCAAGGTATACATCAATGTCTTCGCAGACAGCTGTCGGCGCTATGTTATCTTCCACTGTGACCGTGAAGCTGCAGTTGTCTGAGAGACCCGGGGCGTCAGTCACTGTATATGTAACTGTTGTGACACCGAGGTTGAAGGCATAGCTGGAGAGGTCATTGATGCCTGTTATCGGTGATGCTGCAGATGTAGCGCCGGTCATAACCCATGTGACTCTGGATATGTTATTGTTCGGGTCAGAGTATGTGGCAGTAAGGCCGCTGTTTATAATTATGTCGCAGCTGGTGTTGCTCGTTGATGTGACAATCGGGGCGGGACAGCTGATTGTAGGAGGCAGGTTCTCGAGCAATACTATTACAGTATTACTTATGGCGGTTATAGGGCTCGTATTGGGAGCTGTGCCTGTTACGGTAGCTGAATTGGTCACATTTCCTGCGATGATATCAGCTGGTGTCACGGTATGTGTGGCGGTGCAGGTGGCGCTGGCGCCCGGAGCAAGTGTATAAGGTGCTCCGGAGCAGGTAACAACGGCGTTCGGATCGCTAACGGTGATTCCCGTAATGGTGACATTACCAGTATTACTTACGATCAGCGTGTAGTTGATGATTTCACCTGCAGCGATATAGGTAGCTCTGTCGGCTGACTTTGTAATCTCCAGTGCCGGTAACTGGGTAGCGATGATTGTCTCATCATCTGTTGCAGTAACAGTCACTGTACCGAATGTTGTGGAGGCTGTAGCGGTATTATATACTGACCCGGCATTAAGATCATTCTGTGTTGCAGTATAGCTGGCTGTCAGAGTTACGCTTGCTCCCGGGGCGAGGGTAGCTATGGGGCTGCCGGTTACAACAGCTATCGGGTCGCTGACGATTATATTGGTCAGGGTGACATTTCCATCATTTGTTACTGTCAGGTTATAGGTCAGTACATCGCCGGCAGCATCGTAGGTATTCGGATCAGTTGTGCTGGTCTTTGCTATTGTCAGTGACGGACGTTGATCGGCCGGGACAGTTACGGTTGAAGTGGTGATCTCAGGATCGCAGGGTGTTGATGAGCCTGTCGCAGTAACGTTGTTGGTAAATCCGCCGGCGTTAATATCAGATTGTGTAATAGTATGTTGTGCAGTATATATCCATATCTCACCTGTCTCCAGTATATTATCATTGTCACCAGTCTGATCGGCACCTCTTACTACACCCGGTGTTGCATCTGCTCCGGGATCACTGATGTTCACCGGGCTTATTGCTACGTTTCCGGTATTGGCAAGTATCAGGGTGTAGTGGATTACGTCACCCACTGTGCTGTAGTTAGCTTCTGTTGCAGTTTTTGTGATTACAAAGGCTGAGCTTGCAACAAACACATCCATTGTTGTAGTTGTTGCACACTGGCCGGCATCCGGCGTGAAAGTATAAGTTACGGTACCAGGCGTAGCAGTATTAATAGCAGCCGGCGACCATGTACCCGTAATGCCTTCAATAGAAGCGGCAGGCAGCTCAGGGGCAGTTGTGTTCTGGCAAAGGGGACCGATCGCATTAAACGTAGGAGTAACATGCGGGTCAACCGTAATGGTCAGAGTAGTTGAAGTAGCGCACTGACCTGCATTGGGCGTGAATGTGTAAGTAGTAGTAGCCGTATTGTTAATAGCAGGGCTCCAGGTACCGGCAATGCCGTTAAGAGAAGTGAGCGGCAGGTCAGCAATGGTAGCGCCGTTGCAGAACGGCCCGACGGCGTCGAATGTAGGAGTAATGTTGTCGTCAACCGTAATGGTCAGAGTAGTTGAAGTAGCGCACTGACCTGCATTGGGCGTGAATGTGTAAGTAGTAGTAGCCGTATTGTTAATAGCAGGGCTCCAGGTACCGGCAATGCCGTTAAGAGAAGTG
>JAVEZX010000225.1:0-2932 GCA_034002785.1 Bacteroidales bacterium | reverse complement strand
CTTTGAGATTCCGGTCATTACGGCTCTCTCGGGACTCGGTCTTACATCAACCTCACCCTTTGGGTCTATCACATGCCCGGCACACCAATTCTTAAGGCTCTACGAGCCTTCTCCCTCAGGGGTATCTCCTGCTACAATTCTCGAAGCTCTACTAGCCTGCCATGACTGCAGACTGCCGACTTCACTACTGCCTATTGCCTTTACATCAGCGCAATACCAGTCATACATCTTCCTCGCCCCATCCCTCAGCGATGTTGCATGCCTGAATCCCAATCCATGCAACTTCGATGAATCCAGGAACTTCCTCGGTGTGCCGTCAGGCTTGCTTGTGTCAAACACCAGCTCGCCGCCGAACCCCGTGGTCTCCTTCACTAACAAAGATAGGTCCTTAATTGTTATTTCCTCCCCTGTGCCGATATTGATGTGCGTATTGCGCACCTCTTCCGCCCCCTCAGGCGCCAGATCACGAAACGAGATCTTCTCCATCACATAAACCGTCGCATCTGCCATGTCCCCGCTGTACATGAACTCCCTGAGCGGCTTTCCTGTACCCCATACTGAAACTGTAATTTGCGAATTGACGGTGCGATGAATCCCCTGTCTCTCCAGGAGCCCCATGATCTCTGTCTCCCCTTCGTGCCCGTCGAAATCCTCAACCGGCCTCCTTTTAAGGTCCGCCCGTATTCCGGCAATATCGCCATTTTCCAGCAGCTTCCCAAGGTGAATCCTCCTCATCAGCGACGGCATCACATGCCCGCCCGTGAGGTTGAAATTGTCATTCGGTCCGTAGAGGTTGGTGGGCATGACCGCAATGAAATCAGTTCCGTAACGAAGATTGTACGCCTCACACATCTTCAGACCGGCGATCTTGGCAATTGCATACGGCTCGTTTGTATACTCCAGTGGAGATGTAAGCAGGTGCTCCTCCTTCATCGGCTGGGGACAGTCGCGGGGATAGATGCAACTGCTGCCAAGGAAAACCAGCTTCTTCACTCCATGCAAATAGGCCGCGTGGATGACATTGGCCTCGATCATCAGGTTCTCGTAGATGAACTCCGCCCTGAGGGTGTTGTTGGCCATGATCCCGCCAACCTTCGCGGCGGCAAGGATTACGGCATCAGGTTTTTCGGCGGCAAAAAATGCCTCGGTATCTTCCTGGCGACGCAGATCAAGCTCCGCGAAGGAGCGACCGATGATATTGGTATAGCCCTTCCGCTTCAGTGCCTCCGTGATCGCCGTACCTACCAGACCCAGGTGGCCGGCGACGTAAATTTTTGAATCTTTATTTAACATCTGTTCTACAATTCTTAGAGCTCTACGAGCTATTTTGTTGTGACTGCAGACTGCAGACTCCTCATGATGAGTGCTCCCCCCTTGCCCAGTCAATATAACTCCTGAGTCCCTCCTCAATGCCTACTGACGGAGCATAGCCCAGAATAGCCGAAGCAGACCCTATGTCTGCCAGGCTGTGAAGCACATCCCCCGGTCGCTTGCCAGTATATTCAATCACGCTCGTCCCCTTGCCGTAATCCATTATCAGCTCAACCAGCCTGTTTACAGTTATGCTCCTGCCCGATGCAATGTTGAAAACCCCACTGATTCCGGCAGCCGAGGCCGCCCGCATATTAGCCTGCACCACATCGTCAACATGCACAAAATCCCTGGTCTGTTCACCCGTGCCATAAATAAACAGCGTCTCTCCCCTCAGCATCCTGAAGACGAAAATCGGGATCGCATTGCCATAGGCATCAAACCGTTGGTTCGGTCCGAAGACATTGAAATACCTCAGGCAGATAACCTCTGTGGAATAAAGCTTTGAGTACGCGAGCGAAAGCTTCTCCTCGCACAGTTTCGTGCAACCGTAGGGTGAGTCCGGCTCAACTGGATGATCCTCCTTTATGGGCAGATACTTCAACTCACCGAAAATCCCGGCTGAGGATGACACGACAACCTTCTTCACTCCGCCGTTCTTTGCAGCCTCCAGCACGTTCAGGGTGCCAAGCACATTTACCGAAGCATCATTGAAGGGATCATCAATCGAACGCTTGTTTCCCACAGAGGCAGCCAGATGGAAAATGACCTCACAACCCTTCGACGCCTCTTCAACTGCATTCCTGTCACGAATATCCTTCTCAACCAGTCTGACAGAGGGGAAAGGTTTAAGATTACTGCGGTAACCCGAAGATATATTGTCGAGGACGGTAACCTCGTTGCCTGACCTGACAAGCTCCGCAACCAGGTTTGATCCGATAAACCCGGCCCCGCCTGTCACCAAAACCCTTTTGTTATGTAATTCTGCCATTATTTTAACAAATCTAAAGACTGGCGGTCCAGACAGCAATTGAATCTCCCGGACTTCACCACTGACTGCCGACGGCTGACTTCACTATTGCCTATTGCCTTCAACATGCCTACTCAAAATAGTTCGGAGTATAAAACCCTCCCCTTTTAAGATAAACCTCCTTCTTCACCAGTTTCACGTCCCCCTGCATCATGTCAGTTATCAGCCCGGCAAGGTCATAACGCGGCTCCCAGCCCAGCACCGTGCGCGCCTTCGTGGAATCACCTATCAGCAGGTCAACCTCGGTGGGACGGAAATACTGCTTGTCAACACCCACTATCTCCTTCTTCTCCCTGATCTTGATCCTTATCCCCTCGAGATACTCCGCACCAACAAAATTGATGAACCGTTTCTCATCCATCGAGACAATGTAGCCCTTCTCGTCAACCCCCTCACCCTGAAACAACATCTCAAGGCCCAGTTCGGCAGCTGCCAGCTTTATGAAATCGCGTATCGTTGTCGTTACTCCGGTGGCTATCACATAATCCGACGGCTCATCCTGCTGCAGAATCAGGTACATCGCCCTGACATAATCCTTCGCATGACCCCAGTCGCGCTTGCCCGACAGGTTCCCCATGTACATCTTCTCCT
>JAVEZX010000224.1:0-3015 GCA_034002785.1 Bacteroidales bacterium | reverse complement strand
CTGCAAATCCGAGAATGGCGGCAGCAAGTGACAGGAAAGGCTTCATGCTGATGATCCGTGTCTTTCCGTTCGTTGGCGCGGCAGCCGGCTGATCACCCTTAAGGGCATTCATCTGAACTGCACCCGGAAACACTTCCTCACGCTGAGCCTCCACGGTTTCATGCCTGACCTCATCCTTCCTGATGGCGTCCATTGTGCGGTCAGCCAGCGAATCGAAGTAGCCGGCCGGCACCCTGAATGGATTCTCTTTTTTTATCTTATCATTGAGTTTCATGACTTCTGTTTGATGCCCTTAACAGGCTTAGGTTTAATCTCTCCTTAAAAAATGCTCAATCTTTTTTACCGCGTGATGATATGATGCTTTCAGCGCTCCCACCGAGGTGCCTGTCACGCTGCTCATATCCTCATATGACATGTCGTCAAAGTATTTCATGTTGAAGACAATACGTTGCTTCTCCGGAAGCACGAGAATCGCATTCTGAAGCTTTGTCTCCGCGGCATCGCCGTCAAACCAGGTGCTGCCTTCTGCAGAATCTGAAAGAATTGACTCCACATCGTCGAGTGAGACGCTGCCCTGTCTCTCCCTTTTTCTGATCAGCGTCAGCGCTTCGTTGGTGGCAATTGACCAGAGCCATGTCATCAGCGAGCTGTCAAACCGGAAGGATTCTATCTTGCGCCAGGCATTTATAAATGTGTTCTGTAGTGCGTCATCGGCGTCCTCATGCGTGATTACAAGCCGGCGGATATGCCAGTAGAGCTTCGATCCGTAAGTATCAACTATCATCCGGAACGCCTTTTCGGCATCCGTGGCAAGAGCAGCCCTGATATCATCCTCGGTGAAATGTGACATTGACCTTTCCGGCAGTGTTTGTCAGTCAGACGCCAGAAGGCGTCAATGGTTTAATCTCCTCAACCCAAAATTAACAAAAAGTGCATGACACTTCGTCTGCGCGCCTGCCGATAGCCTCTTTTTGGTAACTTTGCAGCAAGAGAAATATGAGACATGCCATTGAAATGCGGAATTATCGGGATCACAAGCGTTGGAAAGACCACAATCTTCAACTGTATATCCAATACCAGGGGTGAGACCAACACCTACGGAACGGGCGTCAAGGCCAATCTTGGGGTAATACAGGTGCCTGACCGGCGGCTTTACGAACTGGAAAAGTTCCAGCCCACCGAGCGGATTGTACATACCACGGTTGATATCGTTGATATCCCCGGGCTGGTGAGAGGCCAGGGTGACAGCTCCGGCGCCCGTCTGCTGGGCGAGATCAGGAACACTGACGCACTGATACATGTGCTTCGCTGCTTTGATGATGACAACCTGCCTCACATTGACGGATCGGTCAACCCTGTCAGGGACCTCGAGAATGTCGAATTTGAGCTGCAGGTAAAGGATCTGGAGTCGGTTGAAAAGAAGATCCAGAGGCTGGAACGCGCTGCAAAGACGGGAGACAAGGATGCAAAGCACGGCATTGAGGTGCTGACCGCATACAAGGATCATCTTGAAGGCTTTCAGAATGCCTCCTCGCTGGAGCTCAAGCCGGAGGACAAGAAATATGTCGATGATATCTTCCTCCTGACGATGAAGCCTGTACTCTATGTCTGCAACGTCGACGAAGCCTCTGCCGTCAGCGGTAATGCATATGTCAGCGCCGTCAGGGAGTTCCTCTCATCCAGGGGGGCAGAACCACTTGTGATTGCGGGCGCCCTCGAGGCGGAGATAGCCAACCTCACCGAGGAGGCTGACCGGCTGGAGTTCCTGGAGGCATCAGGGCTTACCGAGCCGGGTGTCAACAAGCTCGTCAGGGCAGCTTATGAGATGCTGAACCTGCAGACTTTCTTCACTGTCGGGCCGAAGGAGATACGCGCATGGACCATCACTGCAGGCATGACGGCACCCCAGGCTGCAGGCGTCATTCACTCAGACCTCGAGAGGGGATTCATCAGGGCTGAGGTGATGAAGTATGCAGACTTCATGCGGCTTGGTTCGGAGCATGCCTGCCGCGAGGCCGGCAAGCTGATGATCGAAGGCAAGAGTTATGTGGTGTCTGACGGCGACATACTGCACATCCGGTTCAACGTATAGCATATAAGGTGAGAACCCTCATCGTCATACCTGCACTCCTGCTCCTCCTGTGGGGGCCGTACGGTTACGGGCAGCAGCACCGGGCAGGCGATGACATCAGGGAGGCAGTCACTCTCCGCGGCCAGGCTGAGGTTGAGATAAGCTACCCGGGATTCGATGCCATGACCCGCCTTGCCTCGCGATTCCCGGTCTCATCATGTGACGGCGTCACCGCCAGGCTATGTCTCTCGCAGCGCGATACGGAGGAGTTCATCGCTGCAGGTATCCCTTACAAACTTATTATCCCTGAATCACATAAGGCCTTCTTTACGGCATCATCCGCCGCAGAGGCGATGCTCTGGCAGTCGTACCCCACCTGGAAGCAATATGACACGATCATGCACAAGATCGCAGAGCGATGGCCTGAGGTCTGCCGTCTTGACACGGTGGGACTAAGCGTAATGGGAAGGGCAGTGCTGGCACTCAGGATCTCTGACAATCCCGGGTTCGACGAGCCGGAGCCGGCCGTAATGCTCAGCTCCACCATACACGGTGATGAGACTGCCGGATTCATTATGCTGATGAGGCTCGCCGAATACCTTGCATCCGGTAGCGATGGCGGCGGGCTGGCGTCTGAGCTTGTCTCAGGACTGGAGATATGGATCAACCCGCTGGCCAATCCTGACGGCATGTACAGGAACAGTGACACTATGACCTACCCGGTCAGGGCAAACAGCAACGGCTACGACCTGAACCGCAACTTCCCTGACCCGGCGGCCAGCCCGCAGCCACCGCTGCAAAAAGAGACTGCTGACATGATAAACTTCATGAAGAAGATCAGGCCTGCACTCTCGATCAACCTTCACAGCGGTGCCGAGGTTGTCAACTACCCCTGGGACAGGTGGACCCGGCTTCACCCTGACGATGAATGGTTCAACAGCATC
>JAVEZX010000223.1:0-3021 GCA_034002785.1 Bacteroidales bacterium | reverse complement strand
ATCCCTACCATCGAAAAAACCAGTGTGTCACTGGGCTGGGCCGAGATGCTGTACGTGCCGTCAGAATCAGTCATAGTTCCCCTGAAGGTGTTCTTGACCAGAACTGATACCCCGGGTAATGGCAAATTCTGGTCATCAACTACCGTCCCCTTTACCGCTACCTGGGCAGAAAGAGTGCCCGCTGAAGCTAGGAACAGAAACAGAATCGTGATAATTTCTTTCATTTCGGTCAGATTTTGAACCAAGTTAAGCAGTGCATTCCACCTATTAAACAATTAACATAGTAGTTTGATTTTCTCATCCTGAAAAAGTTAAAGGCATGACACCTATACAATACCTCAACAACCCGAATTATGTAATTGTTTATCAAGTATTTGAAATTGAAAAAACGTAAAAGCGCAAAACGCTGCAGTCAACGTCACATATACGGTAAATCAAAGATTGTCATTCCGCAGATTTACGGCATTACAAAATTCATAGTATGTTTTATATAATTCACATATATATAGAAGCATAGACAGGCAGGGCGCCCGTCTATGCTTCTGTTTCAACCTGCACAGTATTGTGAATCTGTGCAGAATCAGATATGACCTGTTTTAGTATCCCAGCGTATACTCCTTTTCAGTGGCAGGCACCCCCTCCTTCATCCAGGCCGGCATCGGCTCACCCTTCAGATAGTGATGGAAGAACTGGGCCATACGCTTCTGGAAATCAATCCTGTTTGGCATCTTCAGCGGCCAGTGCGGCTCCCCGTTATAATTCAGAAGCCAGGCAGGCTTGCCCAGCCTCCTCATTGCAATGAAAAATTCAATCCCCTGCCACCAGGGCACATGACCGTCCTTGTCATTTGCCATGATCAGTATCGGCGTTTCTATCTTGTCTGCTGTAAACAGGGGCGAGTTCTCCCAGTAGAGATATGGCGCCTCCCATATAGTGGCACCAATCCGGCTCTGCTGATGTTCATACTGCATCGAGCGGTTCAACCCGGTCTCCCAGCGTATGCCTCCATAGGCACTGTACATGTTCACAACCGGTGCCCCTGACTCAATGGCAGCAAAGAGCGTGGTGCGGGTTGCCAGATAGGCTACCTGGTAACCACCCCAGCTGTGACCCTGGGCTCCTATGTGCTTCTCATCAACAAAACCCTTCTCAATGAGTGCCATTACGCCGGGCATCACACAGTTGTATGCACTCTGTCCCGGATAACCGTCAATGTAATATACATCAGGATTGAAGATGAGGTACCCGTTGCTGGTATAATAATGGTAGTCGATTGTTGACCTCCCCGGCTCAGGGATCCTGTGCCTGTTGAGCTCAGTGGAACTCTTCTCATAGAAGTTTACAATCATCGGGTATTTCTTTGCCGGGTCAAAATTTTCAGGCTTGTAGAGCAAACCCTCCACCTGCCTGCCGTCAAGCGAGGTCCATGTCACCAGCTCTGCCGTTCCCCACAGGTAATCCTTCTGCTGCGGGTTGGCACCGGTAAGTCGCTTCTCACTTTTAAAGGAGAGGTCTGAAAGCAGGTAATCAGGGAAGAGGCCGAAGTTTTCTTTGGTGTAGATCATACGGTCTGAGTTCTTCGCCTTTACCGGGTTGCCATAGACAAAATCGCCTCCGGTCAGCTTCATGGGCGCATCCTTTTTACGGATATCGAGCGAATAAAAACCCTCTGCCCTGGTTGCTTCGGTGACACCGTGGAGGTACTGCTTCACACCCGGATCTATGAAATCAATCTCAGGATCAAAATCGAGCAGCCTGTACCTGATTCCCTCCGTTCTGCCATTAACTGTAACGTTGAGCGGAGGACGTGATCCGGCAGGATCAAGTGACCAGATGTCATACTTGTCCGATACAAGCAGAGCCCTGTCGTCCTTAAGCCAGCCGGCTGCCGGGTATGATCCGGGAAGATCAGGCACGTCATTGAGCTCGTCCCATACCCGAAGCGTAGCAGGGGTAGTCAGACGGACCTCTTTCCCTGCCGCAATATCCCGGGCATACCATGAGCTGTCGGACTCGTGGTACCACCAGAGATACCTGCCGGCAGGTGAGAAGCGCATCCGTGCCCTAAAATTCTGTTTGATCTTTTCTGTAACACCTGTATTGATGTCCACGATCCACACATCGTTACCGGCACTGCCCCGCCACATCGACTCCAGGTCATAGGGCAGAGAGGAGAGAGCGACTGCCTTTGGCCCGTCTCCCTTGTCCGGCAGCATGAGGTCAGGCATCTCAGCGTTGGCAAGTTGCACTACCTTACCACGGTCAGCATGATACACAGCCATGTATGATTTCTTCTCATCGCGTGACTTTCTGGCAAGCTGTGCCGTATGAAGAGTCCCCTCGGACCAGTGCCACACATCTACGTTTGCCCGCTCCTCTTCAAGAACAGTTGTGTCCTTCAGCCTGTACTCAGGAGAGGTGCCAAAAAAGAGCCGTGGAGAGTTCTCTGCAAAGACAAGTCTTGCATTCTCATTTACTATCCATCCGTCAGCAATCCCTGCCGTCCCCTTCGCTGCGGCCACCGATGCCAGCCCCTTGCCGTTCCAGTAACAGAGTGAGTAAGTGTTTCCTGCCTTGTCCTTTTCGTCAAACGAGAGGATGAATGCAGCCCGCTCCCCTTTCTTGTCCATCGCCAGCTGCCTGTATTTCGCCTTGCCCGAGTATAGCGCGCTCTTCTCCCCTTTCCGCAGATCAATAATAAAGACTCCCGGTTCGGTAATGCTGTCAACTCCCGTGGTGGCATACATAAGCTTTGCCTCCTCCTCGGCGAAGAGGTACTCTGTCACGAACCGTACCGTATCCGTCATGCCGCTCGCCAGGTTCCTGATAAAGAGACTGTAACCGTTCTCGGCTGACTCACTCTTCGGTTTTTTCCCCTTACCGTTACCGTTTCCCCTGGCTGATGTATCTGACGGCGCAGCAGCCTTTTCCTTCAGCGGCTCACTCTGCCATGCAACCCAACCCGGCCATTTTGACGGGACCTTGTATGACTTCAGCCTTTCAACAGTATCGGTAACACCG
>JAVEZX010000222.1:0-3027 GCA_034002785.1 Bacteroidales bacterium | reverse complement strand
CCCGGATAGTTGAATTGATCTGAAAGGTTGATAGCGCCCCCGGAAGGTTGATTTCTTTTTTTTGTGAAAGATGGCAGTGTAATTTCTGAAAAGTTACTTTTACACACTGATTATCATATCAGGTCAGTTTAAGACGGACAGGCACAGTTCAAAAACAATCTATTTTCATGAAGGATACTGAATTCAGGATTTACGGTTACAGGTGGGTCATGCTGTCTGTCTATATGATTGCAATAGCTGTCAATCAGATCATGTGGATCACCTTTGCACCGATTACACGTGATGCGGCGCTCTTTTACGGGGTTTCCGACCTTCAGATCGGTATTCTCTCGATGAGCTTCATGATAGTGTATCTGATTGTGTCAATCCCGGCCTCGTGGATTATTGACACGTATGGCATCCGTGCCGGGGTTGGCACAGGTGTGATCCTCACCGGGGTGTTTGGTATTTTACGGGGACTCTTCTCAAGTGACTATGAACTGCTTCTGATTTTTCAGATAGGCATTGCAATCGGCCAGCCATTCCTGCTCAATTCAATCACAAAGGTTGCTTCAAGATGGTTTCCGGTCAGTGAGCGAGCCACTGCCTCCGGGCTTGGAACGCTGGCTATGTATTTCGGGATACTGCTTGGCATGAGCCTGACACCGTTCCTTGTAAACGGCAGGGGGATCGACGGAATGCTTTATCTGTACGGTACAGTATCCCTGGCTGCAGCTGTTCTCTTCCTGGTCTTCGCGAAAGAGCGGCCCGTCACACCTCCTTGCCGTCCCGACCAGGAGGAGCGTGCCCTGGCCATAGACGGAATGAGGCTCCTTTTCCGCAACAGGGATTTCTTGTGGCTTATGGTCATCTTTTTCATCGGCCTGGGGGTATTCAACTGCGTAACCACCTGGATTGAAAATATCCTGGGCCCCAGAGGTTTCTCCGCTGAACAGGCAGGTATATCAGGTGGACTGATGATCCTTGGTGGCTTAGCCGGTGCCATTATCATGCCGGTCCTGTCCGACCGCTACAGAAGGAGGATTCCTTTTATAATGATTGCCCTCGCGGGAGCCACACTGAGCCTGGCGGGAATCACTTTCTCCGAAAACTACACCCTGCTGCTTGTTTCAGCAGCAGCTTTCGGATTCTTCCTGCTGAGCTCCGGACCTATAGGATTCCAGTACGGGGCAGAGGTGACCTTTCCTGTTTCCGAGGGGACATCAAACGGCTTTCTCCTCCTGATGGGACAGGTGTCCGGAATCGCCTTCATCTTCAGCATGGACTGGTTCAAGTCGCCGGTAACGGGATCAATGACAATACCGTTAACCGTACTTGGTGTGCTGATGTTTATAAGCTTCCTGCTTTCAACAAGGCTAAGGGAATCTGCGTTCCTGGCCGATGACAACAAAGGTGGTGTACGATGAAAAGCTACTGTAACAGGTTGCGCAGTGTCACTGCGCTGTTTTTTATCTTCTTTTTATTCAGTCTCAGTTCCCTGGCGGGGCAGGAGATCCCCGGAGTTACCCTTCCGGATTCTGCGCGATATGATTCTGATGTCTCACCTGAAGACCTTCCTGAGATTCAGGTGACTGCCCTGAAGGATAAGGCAGCTGCCGAGCGCTGGTGGTACGGATGGCTGGCAGGTTACACTGCCGCAACTGCCGGACAGGGGGTAGTCTTTTTTACATCGGATAGCAAAACCCTGCGTCAGGATATGGCACTGGGTGCTGCAACCACCTTCCTCGGAGCAATGGGCCAGCTGATCACCCCTGTGCTCTCAGAAGAATCAGATTATCCTTCATATCGCGAATATTCCTCCGGCGAAAAGTCTCTTTCTGCGGAACAGGCTGCCGGACTCCTGAAAGCACTGGCAGTGCGGGAAAAGGAGGGAAGATCATGGAAGACGCATGCCATCGCCGGAGTGGTGAACCTCGGCAGCGGACTCATCACGTGGCTGGGATATAATCGGACATTCATGGACGGTCTGGAGAACTTTGCCCTCAACACGCTGATTACAGAGGCTCAGATATGGACACAGCCCATGAAAGCCGTGAGGGATTATGAAAAATACTGTCAGAAAACCGGTCCCGGGACAGAAACAATGACCTCCGGGCGTGACGGAGAATGGAGCTGGAGCATCCATCCCGGCGGATTTTATGTAAGATACGTTTTCTGACGGCCCGGATTCATGGCCTGATCACCGTAAAGAGTTTTGATGAAGCGGGGAAATTCAAATAACAATTCAGTGCCTGTGAGGGCGAAGACTATATTCCGTTCACTCCGTCACCGCAACTACAGGTTATTCTTCAGCGGGCAGAGCATCTCGCTGATAGGCACATGGATGCAGAGGATTGCACTTCCCTGGGTTGTCTACAGTGTGACCGGCTCAGAGGTACTGCTTGGCTTGGTGGGGTTTGCAAGTTCAATACCGTCGTTTCTGCTTGCCCCGCTTGCCGGAGTTCTCATTGACCGATGGAGCCGTTACAGGGTTATGCTTGTGACGCAGATCATATCAATGATCCAGGCAGGCATACTGGCATGGCTAAGCCTGACCGGCAATCTCGAAATATGGCATATAATAGTACTGAGCGTGGCACTTGGCATTATCAATACATTTGACATGCCGGCGAGACACTCCTTCGTTATCAATATGGTAAACGGGAAGGAGGATATCGGCAACGCCATAGCACTCAACTCTATGATGTTCAACGGAGCCAGGTTGATAGGGCCGTCCGTGGCCGGGATAATCCTCGCCTCTGTGGGTGAGGGGGCCTGCTTTCTCATCAATGCACTCAGCTATATATTCGTCATCGCATCGCTGTTGATGATGAACGTGACAGAGACCCGTGAAAAGAAAGAGAAGGTTCCCATGTTCAGGGAGATGAGAGAAGGGCTCGACTATGTCTTCGGCTTTGCGCCGATAAAACATATAATTCTGTTGCTGGGGCTGGTTAGTTTCATGGGGGCATCAAGCCTGGTGCTGATGCCGGTTTATGCAAAGGAGATACTGCTGGGCGACTCGCACACGTACGGATTCCTGATGGG
>JAVEZX010000221.1:0-3038 GCA_034002785.1 Bacteroidales bacterium | reverse complement strand
CACGCCACAGGATTGAATTGGGGGTAGAAGATGATGAGATGCTTGTTATCTGTCAGGGCTCCGGGATTAATCCTGGCAGAGGCGGTGAGGAGATAATAGGTGCCATGGCTATGACTACCGGAGTGCGGCTTTTGTTCATAGGCTCGGGAGATGCCATGGACTGCCTTCGCAGGCTGGCGGCTGATAGCCCGGCCCGTGATCGCATAATCTTCCTGCCCAGGATGCCATGGGAAGAGATGATGCGATACACCATGTGCTGTGATGCGGGGCTTTCGGCGGATACAGATACCTGTACCAACCAGCGCTACAGCCTGCCCAACAAACTGTTTGACTATATTGCGGCAGGGATACCGGCAGTGGTGTCACCGCTACCCGAGGTCTCAGGCCTGGTGGAGCATTACGGATGCGGGACAGTACTCGAAGAGGTGACCCCCGATGCTATCGCAAGGGAGCTTCAGCGGCTGGCGGTTGACCCGACACTGCTTCCTGCTCTCAGGGAAAGGACTCTTGCTGCCAGGCGGGATCTGACATGGGAAAAGGAAAAGCTACGGGAACAAGAACTGATCAGAAGTGTTATCAAATCAAAATCAAATAAATGAACAGAGCTTTTTTCAGAAAATATCTGCCGGAGATAATCGGTACCCTGCTGGGTGCAGCAGGAGGGTTTCTCTACTGGAAATATGTAGGTTGCCTGTCGGGTACATGCGCCATAAAATCGAACTGGTACCTCATGGTGCCGTGGGCTGCCGTTCTCGGTTTCCTCGCAGGTTCTGTGGCAGGAGATTTCATCAGGAAGAGAAAGAAACCGCAATCTCCGGAGAAGGAATTATAAGATATCTTCCCGGGTGGTGAAGCTCTTGCACCAGCTGACTTTTGCCTTCATATTGTAAGCGGGGAAGTTTGTATATTGCATACAGATTTCAACAACAAACCAACCCGTATCCATGAAAACCAATCGCAGGAATTTTCTTCGCACTGCGGCAGTTGCCGGGGCAGGCACCGTTACTGCCGCCTCCCTGGCTTCATGTTCCCGCCGCGAGAAGTCAACCGAGGCAATGCCCGCAGTCAGGGAGGCCGTCATGGCAGCCCATTCTCAGAATTTTAACATGTCAGGTTATGCTGCTCCGCCACTGGCAAAGGTGCGTATCGGATTCATAGGGCTTGGGATGAGGGGACCCGGAGCCGTAGAGCGGATGGCCCACATTGAGGGCGTTGAGATAGCTTCCCTCTGCGACAAGTATCCCGACAGGGTTGAAAAAGTGCAGGCGATTCTTACCAAGTTCACTCTCCCTCAGGCAAAGAGCTTCAGCGGGAGCGAGGAGGCATGGAAGGGGCTCTGTGATGACCCTGATATCGACCTGGTTTACATATGCACACCATGGGAGTGGCATACGCCAATGGCTGTCTACGCCATGGAGGCCGGAAAACATGTTGCCGTGGAGGTGCCTGCAGCAAAGACCGTTGATGAGTGCTGGCAGCTGGTGGAGGTCTCAGAGCGAACAAAGATGCACTGCATGCAGCTTGAAAACTGCTGCTACGACTTCTTCGAGCTGTTAACGCTGAATATGGCACGGCAGGGGCTCTTTGGAGAGATCGTTCACGGTGAAGGGGCATATATCCATGACCTGCGCTGGGACTTCACCTATGACAAAAACGGTTATGCCGACATGTGGCGGCTTAAAGAAAACGTCCGCAACGGCAACCTCTATCCGACACACGGTCTGGGGCCTGTATGCCAGATAATGAACATTAACAGGGGTGACCGGATGGATTATCTGACCTCCCTCTCGTCAAACGATTTTGCAATGGGACCGGAAGTGGAGCAACTGGCTAAGGAGGACCCGTTCTATGCTCCCTACACAGGAAAGGCATACCGTGGGAACATGAACACCACTCTTGTCAAAACGGGCCTTGGACGGAGTATCATGATTCAGCATGATGTTTCCAGCCCGAGGCCTTACTCGAGGATTCATCTTGTCAGCGGAACGAAGGGTTTTGCTCAGAAGTGGCCCTCACCGGCAAGAATAGCCCTGGGCCATTCCTGGCTTCCGGAGGAGAAAATGGCCGAGATGGAGGTGCAGCACACTCCGGAACTGGTCAGGAGGGTGGGGGAGATGGCGAAGGCAATCGGCGGTCATGGCGGAATGGATTTCATCATGGACTGGAGGCTTATCGACTGTCTGCGTAACGGTCTGCCGCTTGATCAGGATGTTTATGATGCCGCCCTCTGGAGCGTCATTGCTCCCCTCAGCGAATGGTCCGTTGCAAACAGGGCTGCCTCGATTGATGTGCCGGACTTTACATGCGGTTCATGGAAGGGAAACACACCCTTTGATCCGAACCTTCCGGCCGGCGGCACCACGAAGGTCCTCAAGCCGCAGGGCAGCAACGCACAGCTTGATGTTTAGACGTGCTGTTCATACTAAGGTTGATAATTCAGTATAATCGCGTAATATATTTTTTACATTTGCGGGCAAATTTCCAGTCCGGATGTTCAGTTCAGTAACATTTTTGGTCATCCTTCTTCTTACCCTTCCGGTTTTCGCGGTCTCCAGGCCGGCGAAGTATCACTATACCCTTGCGTTGCTGGTCGCAGGCATCGTGTTGACAACAGCCTGGAGCCTGTCGGTGCTCAGTGGAGCGGTTCCGGTGAAGGAGATAGCCCTGTTCACTCCTGCTGCCGGCAGTCAGATTGTCCTGGTAATTGATGATCTTTCCGCCTTCTTCGTGATTGTCATCAACTTTACCGTACTGATAGGCTTCCTGTACGCAAGAGGCTATCTTGAGCCGTACAGGCTGAAGATGAACGGTCTTCGCTTCTCGATACACTATTTCTCCTATATGTGGCTTTGGCTGTCGATGCTGATGGTTGTCACCATCCGTGACGGTCTTTCATTCCTTATTGTCTGGGAGATAATGGCCCTTTCGTCATTCTTCCTCGTGATCTTCGAGGCGGAGGAGAGGAGCATCATGAAGACGGGGATCAGCTATCTTATACAGATGCATGTCGGGATGTTCTTCATCCTTGTAGCCTTTCT
>JAVEZX010000220.1:0-3166 GCA_034002785.1 Bacteroidales bacterium | reverse complement strand
GGCAGTCCCTTGAGTCCCGTCAGCTTCAGCTTCATCCCGTCAGGCCTCACGAGGAAGGTGTTCCTGTCAATGCAGAACCAGGCGTTATTGATGTCACTCATCACGGACATCCAGACCACAGTGGCATCAGCATTGAAATCAACCCTGACTATCTCAGCGGTGAGCGGCGACTTGAGCCCGTAATTCGGACTCTCAACGCTCTGCCCCGCAGCGGCTCCGCAAAAAGCCACCAGCAATACAATAATTAATACCTGTTTCATCTCAATCTACTGACTTGCAATTATCATACCGCAAAGTTAAGAATTAGCCCGACTGATTTTTCAGTCTTTTTACCCACGCCGACTGACGGACGGAATAGTATGTTTGTAACAACTTTGTCACATTTGTGTAATCTGAATGTAACAAAAGTGAAAGATTTTTGTATTGTCAAACCTTCAATAACCAATTAAATGAAAATGAAGATTTTACCTGTCGCCCTCAGCATACTGATGCTGACGACATTTTCCGCTGCAGCACAGGAGAGTGATGATTTCAAGCCATCTGGAAGGTTTTTCGGGTTGTTGTTTACGAACTACCACACTACCTTTTCCGGCGGTGATAACGTCTCTGCCTTCGAGGTGACCCGCTCCTATTTCGGTTATGACTACAGCTTTTCGAAGGAGATCACAAGCCGGATAATGTATGACGGCACCACCGAGGTCATCAACGGCAAAACGATATATTCGGGATATCTCCGTAACGCATACCTGCAGTATGACAACAAGAAATTCATGATCCAGGGCGGGCTTATAGGCGCTGAACAGATATCCATGATGGAAAAGATCTGGGGCTTCAGATATATTACGAAGCCTCCCATTGATTACTCCGGAATGATTCAGGCAGCAGACCTTGGCATAGCGGCCAAAGTCTATGCCACCGATTTCCTGACGCTTGACCTCTCTGTCACAAACGGACGCGGTTTCAAGGACATCACACCCAACGGTACCTATAAAATGGCAGCCGGCTTCACCCTCACTCCTGTTGAGAACATTCTTGTCAGAGGTTTTTATGATATGATGGGTCCCTCCGGCAGCATGCAGAGAACGGTCAGCATCCTTGCAGCCTGGCTCGGTCCGAAGTTCAATGCCGGAGCAGAATATTTCAGGCAGGATAATGCATCTATGACTGATGGCCGTGATTACTCAGGCATTAGTCTCTTTGCAAAGCTCCCTCTCACTGAAAAAGCAGGGCTCTTTGCACGGTTTGACAATATAGGTTCGGTGACATTGGATGGAGATGAAGCTCCCTGGAACCTCAACAGGGACGGCTCCTATCTCTTCGCCGGAGTAGATTTTTCTCCTGTTCGCAATGTCAGGATCTCTCCCAACCTGAATCTTTTCCTCCCATCTGACAGCGGTCGTGAAAATGTAAGCACAATCGGCCTCAACATATCAGCAAAATTCTGATATTTACCTAACAATCAACAATACAAAAATGAAAAACAGTATCATCATCATTCTGGCAATCGTTGCGCTGGCAGCCGTATCCTGTGGCGGCGGCGGTTCAACGGCAGGCAAACAGAAACAGGTTACACTCTCTGCAGCCGGGGCAACCTTCCCGCAGCCATTCTACAACCTCGCCTTTAAAAAGTACAATGAAGCCGGGGGCCCGCTTATCAATTACGGTGGCATCGGCTCCGGTGGCGGCATCAAAAGTCTCCGTGACCAGATAGTTGACTTTGCAGCTACCGATGCATACCTCTCTGACGAAGAGCTGGTTGAGATGCCCGGTGAGGTGATTCATATCCCCACATGTATTGGTGCGGTGGTGGTAGCCTATAACCTTCCCGGTGTCACTGAACTGAAGCTCACTCCCGAACTGCTCGAGGGGATCTTCCTCGGTACCGTCAGGATGTGGAATGATCCGAAGATCCTTGCCGTCAATCCGGACCTGGTGATCCCTGAGATGGAGATCACGGTAGTCTACCGCTCTGACGGCAGCGGCACTACATACATCTTCAGCGACTATATGTCAAAGGTCAGTCCGGTCTGGAGTGCACAGCTCGGCACCGGCAAGGCCCTGAACTGGCCGGCAGGAATAGGCGCCAAGGGTAACCCCGGTGTTGCCGGAACCATAAGCCAGAGCGAAGGATCAATAGGCTACATCGGTTTCGAGTATGCATTTGCCCAGAAGATCCCTATGGCCAAGTTGATGAACAGCGCCGGTTTCTACATCGAGCCTACACTGGAGTCATTCACCGCTGCCGCTGCTGCTGAGATGCCTGCCGACACCAGGGTCATGATCACCAACTCACCCAATCCGGCGGCATACCCTATCACCAGCTTCACATGGATCATCATGTATAAGGAGCTGGCCTACGGCAAGCACAGCAGCGAGGCTGCGAAGGCTGCCGTGGAAACGGTAAAATGGCTTACCGGCGATGAGGCCCAGGCCATTGCCACCAGCGTACACTATGCCGCGCTGCCGCAGAACGCATCCCTCCAGGCTGCCACGCTGCTGAGAGGTATTACCTACGAAGGAAAACCTGTTCTGCAGTAACCCCGATGTCAGGCGACAGGATCACAAAAGCGCTCCTCTTCGTCTCATCGCTGACGATACTTCTCCTCAGTGCCGGGATAGTCTTCTCCCTCCTCGGGGGAGCTATCCCGGCATTCAGGGAGTTCGGTATCGGATTCATCTTCTCATCCGCCTGGAATCCCACCGCTGGCAGCGAGGAATACGGTGCCATGTCATTCATTGCGGGAACTGTCATCACATCGCTGCTTGCACTGATTATCTGCATCCCGATGGCTTTCACCACTTCGCTGTTTATTGCAGAGTATTACAGAGGTACACGCACCTCAGGCATCCTGCGCAGCCTTGTCGACTTGCTTGCCGGGATACCCTCCATCGTCTACGGATTCTGGGGCTTTTATGCCCTGCGTCCTCTGCTTGTAAGCACCGGCCTGTCAGACCAGGGCTTTGGTGTCTTTACCGCCTCGCTGGTACTGGCAATAATGATTGTTCCCTATGCCACTTCGCTCAGCGCCGAGATCATCTCAATGGTCCCTGCCGAGCTTAAAGAGGCTGCCTATTCCCTGGGCGCCACCCGCCGCGAGGTTATCTTCAACGTCGTTATCCCCTCAGCCCGCTCGGGCATCATCGCCAGCTTCATCCTGGCGCTTGG
>JAVEZX010000219.1:0-3182 GCA_034002785.1 Bacteroidales bacterium | reverse complement strand
GACAGCGCTCTTACCCCCCGGAGTAATACAATACTCCTCAAATGTCAGAAATGAATAACCTGCCTCCTTAAGAGCTTTCAGGAGCTTGCGGTACGTCGTCGGGGTAAAATCACATTTTCCTGTTAAACTCATTTGAAACGGTTAAAATCAATCTCCCTGAATTCAGCCAGTTCTCCCTTCTCTCTGTAGGTTTCCGTCAGCCAGACCATGAAGGCTGTAACGTCAATCTTATCACCTAGCATCACCCTCCTCCTTCGTTGCCACTCTTCATGAAGACCGGGGTTATTCAGAAGGCTTGCGATCTTTTCACGGAGACGGTCGAACTCTGTAGGCTTGTACGCATAAGTGAGCCCATATGTTTCCTCCTGCTCACGCAGATATGAGATGGACCCGGCAAGCGAGTTGCACCTGAAGGCAGGAACCCCGAGGACGGCTGCCTCAGAAGTCATGGTCTGACTGTCTCCGATGAACATGGTTGCATGACTGAGCAGTGAGTGAGCCCTGTCAGGCGCAACCTTCAGCCTGTATGGCAACAGCTCAGGCTCTGTCTCCGCTTCAGTGGTAATAAAGACCCGTCCATATGGCTCAAGCAGCTGCACCAGGCTTATCTTCTGTTCGGATGAAAACCCCGTGACACCCTTGTCGTGATGCGCCCTGAAAGCGTTGAACCTCATTATGAAAAAGCGCTCGCCGGGACTTATGCCAGCATCATTCAGCACTTCCTGATCTGGAGTGAACCTCGCCGGGTGCAGGTATGCGAGCTCATGATACCCGGGATAAAAAAGGGCCTTTCGTGAGGCCCTTGCATGTTCGAGAGATGAAGGTGAGACTATCAGGTCTGCGAACGGATGACCGAACCTGGTCATCAGAGGCTGAACCTGATCATCATCGTCATCGAAGATGACAGACTTCATCCGGCTTAACTTCGATGCATGGGCCAGAGAGATTGAAGATCCCAGCCCGATGTCAATACCGAACCGGCGGGCAATTCCGGCTATCCTGATGCTGAAGTCAACCTGCCTGAAGGCCTTGGCAGTAAGGGAGTCACCCTTCGTCCCCAGCTGAATGTAGGGAATACCGTAAAGATCAAGCAGCCTCATTGCAGAAGGGAGATTTTTCACTGTCACATGAAGATTATGACCCCTGGCTTTCATCTCGAAATAAAAGTTCCTGTAGAGATGGACATGTGCAGGATGACCGATGTCAATAAGTATATTCATTGCTTTTTACCTGTTAGTTTCAGAAGTGAAACGGCTGCTCTTCCGAGCAGCATCAGCAGCGGCCGGTGAACGGCCTGAAACCGTCCCGACATTATCATTTCTCCTCCATACTGCTGCTTGAAGTATCTTACCCCGTACTCTTTGTCCGGCCTGCCGGCACCCATCCAGTCCAGGACGGTGATCCCGTTCGCCATGCACCATCTCATGACCTCCCAGTAAAAGAGGTCAACAGGCCTGAGCCTGAGAAATGACTGCGACTGATCGATTCCGGGGTAAAAAACATAGAGAGTGTCCTTTGAAACAAAAGCTGCCAGAATGATGCCCGGCTGGGAGTCTTTCTCCAGGACGAACCACTTCAACTCACCCGGCAGATGATCACTCAGCGCCCTGAAAAAGCTGATGTCAGGATAAGGCAGTCGAGTGCGGCTGTAGGTTGAGCCCAGCAGCCTGTGGAACGGTTCAATGACGGCATCATCGGTGGTTACCCTGAATGAGAATCCCTGTTTTTTTGCCTTGTTGATCCCTGCCTTCCTGTTTTGCTTAATCCCCTTCCAGAACTCAGCCTCCGGCAGAGTCAGGTCTACCCTGATATTCAGATGCTCCTCGTATGAAAACCCGGCTTCAAGATATGCGTTCTTCAAATCTTCATCCGGTGTGGTGAGATTCCTGATCTGGGTATAAATAGCCTTACCCCGGATCTCCTTCATGTACTGCTTAAGCAGGGCTTTTACAGTACTGATGTCATCAGCTACCGGTCCGCCGAATATCACAGATCTTGCAGAGAGGTATCCCTTTATGGCGCCCGGCTCCCTCTGTACCACCGCCAGCAGCACCCCTGCCAGTCCACCGGATTCATTGAGGGCCAAAAGCAGAAGAGGCTTCCAGTTCCGGGTATTGAGAAATGCCTCGTACATTCCGGGAAGGTGAAAAACCGTACCTCCGGGGTGATTCAGCACCCAGGCCTCCCACTCTGCTCTCTGAAGAGAAGAAGGATCAGTCACTATTTTTATCTCCCGGGCGGTCATATCAGGCATCAGGCTTCAGCAGTCAAACGGGAATAATGATTCATAATTATCCGGGCTGTTCTTTCAGAGTCAAGACCCAGCTTCACAATCCGGTTCCTTCCTTCAGTGAAATGGGACTCCCGCCTGAACCTTGCGGCCTCTTCGATCCTTGCAGCAATCTCCCGGGCATCGAATCCGGTCAGGTAATGGCCCGGGGCATCTCCGAAGAGCCACGGGATATCGCCCACTGCTGTTGCAACAACCGGACAGCAGCATGCCATAGCCTCCTTGACTATATTGGGAGATCCCTCATGGAATGATGTTACAAGCAGCAGATCGGCGGCATTGATCAGGAGATTCATCTCCTCACGGCTGGCGCTGTTGACGTCCATCAGCCTGAATCCCCTGTCCCGAAGCAAATCTGCAGCCTCAGAAGCCAGGGGATAATTTTTTTCGGGATTGTTGCGGCCGGCCGGGAACAGCACAAGAAACTCATCCCTGTCAAGATTCATCCGTTGGCGTGCGCCGGCACGGTCAATAGGAGCAAAGGCTTCCAGGTCCACTCCGTTCGGTATCAGGGCATGCCTTGTGTTCCTCAGCAGCCTGCCCTGCATCTCTGATGACTTTACTATTGAAAGTGAATAATACCTCCTTGCGAGCCTGCGGTTAATCCACGCCAATAGTCTGCTGATTGTCTCCGCTCTTCCGTCTGAACGGTGTGATCCAAGCAGGTCTGTACCCATGAAGGAGACTATCAGCGGCTTGCCGCCTGCAGCCAGGAGCCCTGCAATGCCCGAGATTCCGTAATGTGCGTGAATCAGGTCAGCCCCGGAAGATCTCAGCCTCTTCCTGATGGCAGCAATCGCCCGGAGATACGCACCCGGACCCCGGCCTGTCAGCGGGAAGTAATCAACTTCAACACCTGCCGACTCAAGGCTCTTTCCCTGGGTGACCACCA
>JAVEZX010000218.1:0-3190 GCA_034002785.1 Bacteroidales bacterium | reverse complement strand
CCTTGAGCGACTCCTCGACGAGGATCTGATCGGAATATGAGAAAGCGCGGGCCGCAAGGGCTTTCAGCTCTTCGCTGTCCGAACAGAATCCACTGCCCTGTCCGCCGAGAGTGTATGCTGCCCTGATGATTATCGGGAATCCCAGTCCCTGTGCTGCCCCGAGCGCATCTTCAACTGTGGTTACAGCCACGCTTCGGGGCGTTCTCACACCGATCTCATCGAGCTTCTTCACGAACAGCTCGCGATCCTCGGTGTTCATGATCGCCTCCACCGGTGTGCCAAGCACCTTGACTCCGTGTTTTTCAAAGACTCCGCTCCGATAGAGAGCTGTTCCGCAGTTGAGAGCCGTCTGGCCGCCGAATGACAGCAGTATTCCGTCGGGTTTCTCACGTTCAATAACCCTCTCAACAAACTTCGGGGTGACCGGGAGGAAATAGATCTTGTCGGCAATCTTTTCCGAGGTCTGTACCGTTGCGATGTTCGGATTGATAAGCACAGTGAAGATACCCTCTTCGCGGAGTGCCTTAAGTGCCTGCGAGCCAGAGTAGTCAAACTCACCGGCCTCGCCTATTTTAAGGGCGCCGGAGCCCAGCAGAAGCACCTTCTTTATATCGTCATTCATCATTACTGTTTGGGTTGTAAAAATACAACAAAATTGAAGTGGTGACCACAACCGTCGTGAAGCCGTCAACAGAAGTCTCCTCCGGCTGCTTCGTGCCGCTGATCGCCCTGACAGGGTGACTGATGTTCAAATGTTTGTTGTTCATTGTTAAAAAATAATCATTGGTCAATATGCGCGTAACATACAACTGTTAACTACGTTTACTCATTGAAATATTTCAGGAGGAGCCATCTAACAAATTCAGGTTTATGAAGAACGACATCCGGTGTGCCATGAGACACCTTACCCTGTTTTTATTGCTTATCACTCCGGCTCTGCTGACTGTGTCAGGCCAGTCTTCCACGGGAGTGCTTAAGATTTTCTCAGATAATCCTCTTGTAGTTTATGTCGATGAGACTCATTACCCGCAGTACGGTGAGATAACTCTTGTGCCGGGGACCCACTGGGTCAAAGCCATAAACGGCGAAGGCATAAGGGTTTACAGCCAGATTGTCACGGTAAAGGCCGGTGAAGTCACATCCGTTCTCATAGAAGCGCCTGTTAGTCAGGCTGTTCAGTCTCAGCCGGGGCCGTCTCAATCTGCCCGGACAGAGCCTTCCGGACCTGCACAGGGTGTGATATTCGGACAGCCTGCCACAGGCGCCGGGAACGAACAGACTGCGACTACAGCCGGCACAGGCAATGAGGGTGCTGAAAATGAAGCCGTGGCTGCCCCGAAGCAGACAATTGATATCGGGCAGATAGGAGGCAGGCTTCCTGCTGATATGAGCTGAGCCTTCGGGCTGACCTTCGGAATGAGTGTCAGGGATGTGGATCAGCTGATGTCACCGAAGGCTGCACAGGCCCAGCGAAACAGCGGTTTCAGTGTGTATGCCATCCCGATGGGATCTTCCGTTTACCTGGTCGAGTGCAGGTTTATTGACCAGAAACTGTTCCAGATCATAGTAGGGTATGTTTCAACCTCTGCCGGCAGCGCAAAACTCAAACTGAACAAGGGGGAGGTTCCCGTTCCGGAGTTCAGCAAGATGCTGAATGACGTAACTGCAATTTATGGTTCACCCGCCACTGCAGAAAAAATATTCCTTTCCGGGTACAGTGAAGATGACGGACGTCTCCTTGAGGCACTACGAAAGAAAAAGGCGCTGCTGCTTTATACCTGGACCGATCCCTCTACGGGAAATAATATAATGGTAGGGCTGGGATACACCACATCACCCCTGGCTGCCACAATTTATACAAGCGGACCAATGAGTGCCGAGGCTGCCGCCCGGAAACTCAGGCTGCATGCATACGATTATCATAAATCATTCAAGGATAACTATTTCTCTAATTAGCCCCAAACACAGAACTGCTTATGAAAACTTATCTATTGACCACGCTGCTGATGCTGTTCAGCTTCTCAGCTGCCTTTGCCCAGAGTACGGGTACACTCAAGGTCTTCTCGGAAGATCCGGTTGTTGTATATGTCGATGAGACTCAGTATCCAAGCTACGATGCCATTACCCTTGCTGCCGGAACCCACTATGTCAGGGCTCTGAACAGGGATGGAGCAAAGGTTTACAGTAACATAGTAACAATTACAGCCGGCGAGGTGACATCAGTGCTGATTGATGCTCCCGGAACTGTGGCGCAACCTGGTGCCCCAGTCAAGACAGAATCACCGGTTCAGGAAACCAACAACCCTTCCGGAGGGACCGGAACACTCAATATATTTTCAGAGTTCTCCGGAACTACCATATTCATTGATGAAAAAAGGATGGGAGATGATGTAAAAATTGTCAATTCCATTCCCGCTGGCAACCATTACCTCAAGGTGATGAAGGACGGAGTGAGCATCTTCGGTGAGCTGATTGCCATCAACCCGGGTCAGACTACAACAGTGCTTGTGAAGAACGACGGTCAGGTGGCAGAGAAGATAATGGAGAGCAAGTCAAAGGAGCGAGAGGAGTACCAGGCAAATAAGGTGGATGTGATTTTCTCAACAAATTCGGTCAGCACAACCCAGGGTGCAAGTACCCTGTTCCCCGGATTCTACGGATATTACGGCTACTCCTCATCGGTGACAAACACTTCACAGGTCTCTGACTTCAAGATCATCCAGGGTGGTGTAAAGGAGATAGGCGACCTGGGACTGGCTAACCTTGTGGAAAACCAGAATGTGATCAATCGGTATGCAACCATAAACCGGTCGGTGACAAGGCAGATGAACGTGGGTCTTGGAATGTTCCTTGGTGCTTTGCTGATTGGCGGCCCCGTGCTTGTGGATATCCTTGTTGAAAAACCCTTCCTCCATCCTGACGGCACAACAGCACCCGACTGGGAGATAGGCGTAGCTACAGCCGGCATTGTAGCCGGAACTTTCGGATACCTATTTGTTATGGGAGCGGACAAGAAATACCCCAAACACTACTACAGGGTGGACGAGGCAGCAAAGGACGCCCAGGAACATAACAGGAAGCTGAAGGAGAAACTGGGCCTTCCTGAAAGTTACGATGTGAAGTAGCGGAAGATTCATATACACTCCCGGACAGAGGGGCGACTCATCCAAGAGATGTGCGCCCTTTTTTT
>JAVEZX010000217.1:0-3220 GCA_034002785.1 Bacteroidales bacterium | reverse complement strand
TAGTCAACAAGGTTGACAACAACAAGCGCCTTCTTGATGCGGCAGAGTTCTACGGACTGGGGCTGGGAGACTACTTCCCGGTAAGCTCGGTCAACGGCAGCGGTACCGGAGAGTTACTCGACGAGATCGTGAAGCACCTTCCCGACACACCCGAAGAAGCCGGGGAGGATATACCAAAGGTGGCCGTGGTAGGCCGCCCGAACGTAGGCAAGTCATCACTCGCAAACACCCTGCTGGGTGAGGAGAGAAACATTGTAACCCCTGTGGCAGGCACAACACGTGACTCAATACACAGTCTTTACAATAAATTCAACCATCGCTTCCTGCTGATAGACACTGCCGGCCTGCGAAAAAAAGCAAAGGTGGATGAGGATATCGAGTTCTACTCAATCCTGAGGTCTGTGAGAGCCATCGAGGAGAGCGACCTCTGCCTGCTTCTGATAGATGCCACCCGCGGCCTAGAGGCACAGGATATGAGCATCCTCGGCATCATTCAGAAAAACAACAAGGGAGTCATCATCCTGGTTAACAAGTGGGACCTGATCGGGAAAGACCAGACCACGGCAAAGCAGTTCGAGGAAGAGATCAGGAGAAAGACCGCGCCTTTTACCGATTACCCTGTACTTTTCATCTCGGCAATCACAAAGCAGAGGATCCACAAGGTGCTTGAGCTGATAATGAGCGTATATGAAAACAGGAGCAGGAAGATTACCACTTCGAAACTGAATGAGGTGATGCTTAATATTATCGGCGAAACTCCTCCGCCTTCGACAAAGGGAAAACATATACGTATAAAGTACGTGACCCAACTCCCGGCAGAATATCCGGCATTCGCCTTTTTCTGCAACCTGCCACAGTACATCAGGGACCCCTACAAAAGGTTCGTCGAGAACAGGCTCAGGGAGAACTTCCAGCTTACCGGAGCGCCGGTCAGGATTTATTTCAGAAAAAAATAAATACATTTGGTGTGATTTTTGATGCGAGGGTGTGTTGCCCGCATATGAAGAATGCAATTATCATAACGGTTATCATGGGTGGTCTGATGATGGCTTCCTGCGGGCCCATTGAGACGCTGCCACCGGAGCCGTCGATTGAGTTCCGGGCGTTCTCTCTTTATGATACGACAGACATGCTCGGCAATCCCGCCAAAGCCGGGAAAATTACATTTTACTTCGAGGATGGCGACGGGGACCTCGGACTCGATCCGCCAGTGATACCTGGTGTTGACCCTTCGAGCAATCTCTTTTTCAGGCTATACCGCAAAACGAACGGCACTTTCGAACTTGCCGCACCTTCAGACCCGCTTTACCCCTCAGAATACCGCATACCTTATATTGATGCTGAAGGGCAGAACAAGATAATCAAGGGTACGATAGACGTTACTCTTATCTACCTGATTTACAATCCGGATGACACACTTTATTACGATTTCTGGATAAAGGACAGGAGCGGCAATGAGAGCAACACCGCAACCACCTGCATAGTCGTCCTGGGTGAAAACGGCACCTGCCTTCCTGAGTGATCAGACTCTCATCCCCATAAAGAGGACATCATCAACCTGTTCACCTTTGCCCATCCATTCGAAGAAGAAGTCCTTAATCTCCCTCTGCTGGTCGACTGCGCTCAGCGGGGTGATGTCATCTATCAGAGTCTTGAGACGGCTGATCTTCATCTTCTTGCCTCCTGTTCCTCCGAACTGGTCACAGTAACCGTCGGTGAAGAGGAAGACCAGATCTCCTTCTCTGAGATGATATTCCTGGTCATCATAGAATTTTTCGGTAACCGATTCGCCACCTACAGATGACCTGTTTCCCCTTACATAGTGCTGGACCCCGTCAATGACCAGTATTACCGGTCTCATCGCTGATGAGAATACCAATTGCCTGGTGGTCATGTTGAATTCGCATACGACAATGTCCATGCCGTCATTTGATGCTTCCAGCTCCTGGTTCTGGTTCAGGGTGGAGAATATCTGCCTGTCAAGCTCATGCAGAATCTGTGAGGGTCTGGTTATCTTTTTGACAGTTATTATATCCTGAAGCAGCGCCGTGCCGATCATTGACATGAATGCGCCCGGCACCCCGTGTCCGGTGGAGTCAGAGCAGACAACAATGAACCGGTCCTTGTCTACCCAGTCAAACCAGTAGAAGTCGCCACTGACGATATCACGCGGCTGGAAGAAGACGAATGCATCCCTGAAGACATTGTTGAGGCGCGCGGTGTCCGGGAGCACGCTGCTCTGGATACGCTTGGCATACTTGATGCTTTCAGTGATGTCCTGGTTTTTCTGTGCAAGTTCCTCTTTCTGTTCGTAAACTTCGGCCGTACGCTTCTGCAGCTCACTCTCGAGATATTCGCGCTGTTTCCTGTGGGCCCTCTCACGAAGTCTCACAATGATGTAAACCACACCGGCAATCAGAGCCAGCATCGAGAGGAAGAACCACCATCTGTCTGTAACAGGTTTCTGTATTATCAGATCGAATGATGCACTGGTTGCGCTGCCGGGGTCATCCCTGGTCAGGGCTTCCACACTGAACCGGTAGTGCCCGTCACGCAGACTGTTGTAGGTCACAGACCTGTCACCGGTCATTTCACTCCACTGTTCGTCCCTGCCAAGCCTGGTGCGGTAGACTACGTTAAGCGGATCACGAAGAAAAATACCGGCATAATTTACCTTCACAGTGTATGACTTCCTGTAGGGGAGGTTGTAACTCTCCCTGTATGGATAAACAACATTGTTGATAACCACAGAGATGATCCCTGCCTGCGGGGCGACCGCCGAATCTGGCTCGAGTGAAGGATTGTATACCACTATCCCTTCTGTTGTTCCGATACATACGGTTCCGTCAGGGAGCTGGGTAAGCGCATTGGGCAGACAATCTCCACGCACCCCGAAGTCCGCGCTGTAGGACCTTACCGAGCCGGTTGCCGGATTGGTGATTGAAAAGCCTTTCTGGTGGCCGGTCCATATCCTTCCGTCAGAGGCAATCATTGCGCTGTAGCAGAAATTGTTCAGCAACCCGTCATCCTCGGTATAATTCAGAAGTGTGTCAGCAGCAAAGAGAAAGAGCCCGTTGCCCTTTGTTCCTGCACATACGGAACGGTCAGGAGCAACAGAGATGCTGAGAATATCGTTTACCAGTCTGCCCTCCATGACCTCGTTCTCCGTACGTACCCCGCCGGTCACATGTATGTAGCACAGCCTGTCGCTCTTTGTGGC
>JAVEZX010000216.1:0-3221 GCA_034002785.1 Bacteroidales bacterium | reverse complement strand
CCCCACATGAGCTTGTTTCTGAGTGTGCTGAAAAAATCATTTCCGGCGGTTGTTACAGTACTAAGGCGCTCAGTGGACTGACGGATCTGGTGGAGGGTGCCGGCCGGCACCCTGGCTGCCTTTGAGTCACAGGTGACAAGGCAGTGACTGCTCCGGCCCCCGGGTTCGAGGGTGATGACGCTGCTGCCAGTGACGATGATAGGTCTTATTGTGAGGTTATGGGGAGACATGGGCACAATGATGATGCTGTCATCCGTGGGTGAAAGTATCGGTCCTCCGACACTCAGGTTGTAGGCAGTTGATCCGGTAGCTGTGGAGATTATCAGCCCGTCGGCACGGTAGGTGTTTAGGAAGGTGCCGTCAACCCTTACAGTGATTGTGATCATGGTCTGGTCAGCTTTCTGGACGGTTATCTCATTCAGGGCCATTGCATTGCCATTTCCGAACAGGTCTGCCGGTGAGGCTATCTCAAGCATGGCGCGGCTGACCAGTTCATATTGTCCGGAGCACAGGAGCTCTATTGAGTGACCTATGTCGTCATCCGGGATATTGGCCAGGAAGCCAAGACGCCCTGTGTTGATGCCTGCAACAGGGATCCCCGTGGTCCGGACCCTCATGGCCGTCTCCAGGAAGGTGCCGTCACCGCCCACACTCAGTATCATGCATACATCTGCCGGAAGATCACTTAACTCGCTGAAAAGGATGACGCGGTGATCCTGTTCAAAATGATGACCACCCGGATCCATAATGTTGAGATATACTGTAACTCCCTTGTCATACAGGTTATCAATGACCCTTATAAGTCCGGCAGTGGTCTTCTCCGTCAGGCTCTTGCTGTAGAGCGCAATTGTTTTGTCCATCAATATTCAGGCTTAAATATTGAGATACTTCATGAGCATATTGTACCTGTCAGTATAGAAACGGTCCATCTCGTCATTGTCAGTCACCCAGGTTGTCACCTCATAGGAGTATCTCTCGAATGTGCGGATGATTGATGCCAGGTCATTTGTGTTTACCTTGAGTGTTACCTCGAGACTGGTGGAGTCAGGGTCAGAGGTGATATGCATGCTTAGTATCCTGGCATCATTGCTTTCAACGATCTGTGATATGCGGCTCATAGAGTAGTCGCGCTGAAGCACCTGCAGGATGATTATGCCTCCAGGCTGTTCAATGGCTGAGATTTTTGCCAGGCCGCTAATCATCTCGTTGTAGGTAATTGCTCCGCGGAAATGGTTTTCATCGTCCACCACCGGCACCACCGTAAGCTTATGCCGTGCAGCCAGGGCGATGACCTCATAGATGTGCTGGTGGCCTTTCACCGAAGGCCTGGGAAGCGAGAGGGAGTGATTCCCGATAGGCTCACCCGGCTGGTTGAGGTCATAGATATCACTGTCTGAGATCAGCCCGAGGTAATCATTTTCGTTTACAATGGGCAGATGCGAGACCCTGAATATCTCCATCCAGTTAAGTGCAGTCTGCGCTGTATCAGATGTTTTCAGTGCAGGGACCACTTCGGATATCAAATCTCTGGCAAGCATTCCATGGTGCATTTGGCAAATAAAAGTACAAAAAACTGCGGATCTTTGTAACTTTGGCTGCGGAATCAGCAGATTAACCCGATGACAAGGCTAAGTGTAAACATAAACAAGATTGCAACGATCCGTAATGCCCGAGGCGGGAATGTCCCGGATGTCAAGCTGGCAGCAGTAAGGTGTCAGGCCTTCGGTGCCGAGGGCATCACCGTTCACCCCAGGCCGGATGAGAGGCATATTCGCTACAGTGACGTATACGATATCAGGGATATCATCACAACAGAATTCAACATCGAGGGCAATCCTGAGGATCATTTCATAAAGCTTGTGCTTGATGTCGTGCCGGACCAGGTGACGCTCGTGCCTGATGCGCATGATGCAATCACCTCCAACTCCGGGTGGGACACCAGGACACACCTCTCCTTTCTGAAGGATGTTATTGCCAGGTTCCACGAAAAGGGAATCCGCACATCGATTTTCACCGGAACGGACCCTGAGCTCATTGAATACGCTGCCCGTAGCGGCACTGACAGGATAGAGCTCTATACTGAACCCTACGCCACGATGTATCCTCATAACCGGGATGATGCAGTGAAGCCCTTCGTCAGGGCTGCAGAGGCGGCACGGGAGTTCGGTCTGGGGATCAATGCCGGACATGACCTCGATCTCAGCAATCTTGCATGGCTGCACAGTCACATACCCTGGCTGATGGAGGTATCCATCGGGCATGCCCTTATCTCCGATGCGCTCTATTTCGGGCTGGAGAACACGATACAGATGTACCTGCGCGAGCTGCACAGGAGCTGACAGGATGACTATCTCAGGTGCTTCTCGACGATTGTCCGGAGCACATCTATCCCTACCAGGTTCTCCCCTCCCCCGGGAATAATTATGTCGGCGTATCGCTTTGACGGTTCTATAAACTGAAGGTGCGAAGGCTTCACCGTCTTGTTGTATCGCTCAAGCACCATAAGCACGGAGCGGCCGCGCTCGACAATGTCACGTTGTATTACCCTTCCCAGGCGGTCATCGGCATCGGCATCGACAAAAACCTTGATATCAAGCAATGAACGCAGTCCCGGATCAACCAGGACCAGGATACCCTCCACCACAACCACCTCGGCAGGCTTGATAGGGATGGTTTCAGGCGACCTGACACAGGTAAGGTATGAGTATATGGGCATGTTGATGGGCCGGCCGGCCTTTAGCTCAGAGAGGTGAGCTATAAGCAGGGGCCACTCCACCGAGTCTGGGTGGTCAAAATTGATGTATTGCCTCTCCTCCACGGGTATGTGACTGTTGTCGCGGTAATAGCTGTCCTGCGGCATGATCACAACCTCTCCGGGAGGGAGCATGCCTATAAGTTTGCGAACAACCGTTGTCTTTCCTGAACCTGTGCCTCCGGCGATCCCGACAATTAGCATAAAATGATTATTTTTGTACCAAAAGTAGCAAAATAACCGTATGGTAAAGCACATCGTGATCTTTAAGCTTTCACCTCCGTTTACGCCTGAAGAGAAGGAAAAATCGGTAATGAAGCTGAAAGAGGTCTTCGGGCCGCTGGGCAACAGACTCAAGTACATCGTAGAGTACCGGACAGGAGTCAACATCACCGTGGCTGATCATGCTGGAGACTTTGTCATTGACGCCACCTTCAACTCCGTGGAAGATCTCAGACGTTACCAGGGA
>JAVEZX010000215.1:0-3221 GCA_034002785.1 Bacteroidales bacterium | reverse complement strand
TTATCCTGCCTGCCTCTGGAAGTGCCCTGTGCCATTAATTTAAAGTGTTGTTTATTAAATATTTCGACGAATCAGGCAGCGTGCGCTGCCGTGATCAAATTTAACAATTACATCCGTGCCCGGGGGAGTATCTGATTTATTCTTTCGAACATTTAGCTGTTAAAAAGATGTTGAAAACAGAGATAATCACGAAAAATGAGGGAAATTAAAAAGGTTCGTATATTTTTGGTCTTTCAACAGTCACCTGTTATGGTTGTATTTCCAAAGGCGAAGATAAACATCGGGTTAAGGATCATGGAGAAGAGGCCTGACGGCTATCATAACATCGAGACCTTCTTCTACCCTGTAGACCTTGCCGATGCCCTGGAGTTTGTGGTCAGAAAGGAGAGCCGCAGGAGTGACACTCTGAAAGTCACCGGCGTTATGGAGGAGAGTGATCCCGAGAAAAACCTGGTGATGAAGGCCGTAAAGGTGATGCGGCAGTCTTTTGACTTTCCCGGCATAAGAATCCATCTGCATAAAAACATCCCGGTTGGGGCCGGTCTTGGCGGTGGCTCGTCGGACGCAGCCTGGATGATAAAAGCGCTTAACAAGTACTTCGGCTTCGGCCTTAATGCTGAGGAGCTGCGCTCAATTGCCGGCCGTATCGGCAGCGATGCTCCCTTCTTCATTGACGGCACGCCCTCATTTGCCGAGGGAGTAGGTAACATTCTCTCAGAGTTTCCGCTTGATCTTGGCCGGTATCACATTGTCATCCTGTACCCTGACACAAATATCAGCACTGTGGAAGCTTACGCCGGATGTGTGCCATGCTCCACCGGTCTGTCGCTCAGGCAGCTTCTCAACCTCCCGGTAAGTGAATGGCGCGGCAGGGTAATAAATGATTTCGAGCTGAATATCTTCAGGTCATACCCGCAGGTGGGGAGGATAAAGATGGCTCTCTATGAGGCCGGCGCACTCTATGCCTCAATGTCGGGCAGCGGTTCGGCTGTCTACGGCATCTTTGAAGAGAATCCGGCACTTCCGCCTGAACTGGCACGCTACAGGCTGAACACCGGTGACATGCTGTAGTCTTTCATAACGGAGCTTTGCCCGTTCTGACTATTTTATTCCCGGATTGAATTTTACCCCGGGTTGGTTTTCCCTCCCCTGTCAGACTATCTCAACAAGCACTTCCCCCTTCGTCACCCTGTCTCCGGGCTTGACGTTGACAGCAACAACGCGGCCGTCAACATGACTCTTAAGCCTGTTCTTCATCTTCATCGCATCGAGGATGACAATATCATCACCCTGTTTCACTGTATCTCCCGGTCCTACAAGTATCTCAACAACAGTACCCGGGATGAAGCTCTGTATCCTTCCCGGCACGGGCGGCGCATATGGCTTGCGTGCGGCAAACCGTGAGCTGATCCTCGTAGTATAGGAGGAGTGGTCTATAATGAGCTTTGCAGTTTCTCTCTTTTCCATTTAAATCTCTTTTTCAGGTCTGATCAGAAAGGCGGAATCCCGTGCTTCTTCCAGGGCATCTGAACCACCTTGTTCTCCGATACCTCGAGGCCGTGCAGCAGCAACCTGCGTGTCTCCGAAGGCTCGATCACAGCATCGACATACCCGCGCGAGGCGGCAACATACGGATTTGCAAACTTCTCACGGTACTCATCAACCTTCTGGCGGCGCATGTCATCAGGATTGGCAGCTGAGGTTATCTCCTTGCGGAAGATTATGTTTGCAGCGCCCTCCGGGCCCATCACGGCTATCTCTGCCGTGGGCCATGCAAAGACGAAGTCGGCACGCAGGTGACGGGAGCTCATCGCTATGTAACCACCACCGTAAGCCTTCCTCAGTATAACCGTCAGTTTCGGAACCGTCGCTTCGCTGTAAGCGTAAAGAACCTTGGCGCCGTGACGTATCACACCGGCATGCTCCTGGTCCACCCCCGGCAGGTAACCGGGCAGGTCAACGAGGGTGATAAGCGGGATATTGAAGGCGTCACAGTACCTGATGAACCTGGCGGCCTTGTCCGACGAATCAACATCGAGCACACCGGCCATCTCAAGCGGCTGGTTGGCCACGAACCCGACGGTGCGGCCTCCCATGCGCCCGAAACCGATTACCATGTTGCGGGCATACATCTCCTGTATCTCGAAGAAATCACTGCTGTCAGCAATGGCTCTTATCACCTCGCGGACATCGTAGGGGAGCGTCGGGTCACCCGGGACAATCTTTTCAATATCATAACCCGCCTCGGGCGGCTGCGGTTCCGTTGCTGTGGCCTTTATCTCGTTATTCCTCGGAATGAATGAAATAAGTCTCTTTATCTGGCTGAAGCACTCCTCCTCGGAGGAGGCAAAGAAATGAGCGTTGCCGGTTGTCTCACAATGAACGCGTGCGCCGCCGAGGGCCTCCATGGAGATCTCCTCGCCGAGGACAGTCTTGATAACCTCCGGACCGGTGATGAACATCTTCGATATGTTGTCAACAACAAACACGAAATCGGTCAGCGCAGGTGAATAGACTGCGCCACCGGCACAGGGCCCCAGTATAACCGAGATCTGCGGTATGACACCGCTCGAGATTGTGTTCCTGAAAAAAATCTCACCGTAACCCGCCAGTGAATTGACTCCCTCCTGGATGCGTGCTCCGCCGGAGTCATTTATACCTATAAGGGGTATCCTCATCTTGAGGGCATGGTCCATAATCTTCGTGATCTTGCGCGAGTGCATCAGCCCCAGCGAGCCTCCTGCAACGGTAAAATCCTGCGCGAAAATCGCAACAGGGTTGCCGTGCACGGTTCCTGTGCCTATCACCACGCCGTCACTGGGCAGGTTCTTTTTATCCATCCCGAAATCGCGCGCATCATGCTCAACGAACATGTCATACTCGTTGAAGGTGCCCTGATCAAGGATAGCTATAATGCGCTCACGTGCAGTATTTTTACCCATCGCCTTCTGCTTGACGATGGCCTCCTCCCCGCCCCCGAGAAGCATCTTTTCACGCTTTTCCTTCAGTTCACGTATCTTCTTTTCCAATGCCATGATTAGTCCTGTTTTTTACCGCCTCTTTCCACTCTGAAAAAAGCACGGCAATTTATACAAAATTCAATTATGCACAATATGATCGGAAATGTGCTATTTCGGAGCAGTATAGTAGACCCCTGCCGCAATAAAGGTGTATATTATGTTGGGTATCCACATGGCCAGCGCCGGATTCAGGTCGCCTTT
>JAVEZX010000214.1:0-3247 GCA_034002785.1 Bacteroidales bacterium | reverse complement strand
CACGGCATACCCCATTACTGTGTCACTGAACAGCCCCAGCCACTCCAGTGATTCCAGCGCCTTGTCGGAGGGATTAAGCCCCGGCTTCTCCTTAAGTTCCTTCCTGAGATCCTTGCCGGGCACTCCTGCTTTCTCTGCAACGAACTGCCTGAAAGTCAAGCCTGTGTAATCCTTGTCGCCGTCGTCAATCAGCCCGATAGCCTTCATCAGGTCAAGTGTCTCGCACCATCCCCTGAAACGGAAAGTACCGCGGTACATGGTCCTTATCCCTTTGAGTCCGTATATGTCGACATAGCTCACAGAGTCGCGGTTTGGGTAAACCTCCAAGTCACCAACGCCGGGGAAGGGGTGAGTGAAGCGGGCCTTGAAGAGGTTAATGGGCTCGATATTCACAATCTCACCGTGCTTCAGGTATGTTGCGCCGTTACGGCTGGCAAGTACCACCCCCTTGGGACTCCATGAAAACTTATATCCCAGCGGGTTATTGGCATCTTCCGGGGCCGGAAGGGCTCCGCAGAGCGAATAGAACTCCTCGATCTTACCACCTCTCAGCCTTACATTGTCAATGATGCGCATGGCCGACATATGGTCGATGCCCGGATCGAGCCCTGCCTCATTGAGGAAGATCACGCCTGCCTTCACGGCATCATCATGCAGCGCCTGCATGGCGGGTGAAACATATGAGGTTGTAACGAGAGGCTTCCTGTACTTCAGGCAAAACTTAGCCACGTCAACATGATACCTGTATGGAAGGAGGCTGACTGTCAGATCACTGTCCCTGACCATGAGAGAGAGGGCATCCATGTCCTCTGTCACCCAGGCAACAGCCTTGCCGTTCTTATGACCGCCAAGCAACTTATCAGCCTTCTCTACTGTCCTTGTGGCAATTATTACCTCGAATCCTTCATCAAGCAGGTACTCAACCATCGGTTTTGATACCAGGCCGGCACCGAGAATAAGAACTTTCTTCATATGCATTTTCTTTATTGAAATTTATTCCAGGAATCGCGCAGGCACACTTATTCTGCCTTCCATACAAATGTAAATAAACTCTTCCGGACTATTTATGATAAAAGTTATACTTAAGTTGCGGGAGATTTTTAATTTTGTTTCACGCTGTTGCGCGAGGGTAAAAAACCGTAAATGTCTCAGATACATAAATATGTAGAAACACCGCTGATGAAGCAGTACTATGCCGTCAAGGCCAAACACCCTGACGCTATACTTCTCTTCAGGGTGGGCGACTTCTACGAAACCTTCGGCGAGGATGCCATCCGGGCAGCCGAGATCCTGGGAATAACACTGACAAAGCGTGCCAACGGCTCCGCCAGCTCGGTGGAGCTGGCCGGATTTCCATATCATGCACTTGATACCTACCTGCCGAGGCTGGTCAGGGCTGGCCAGCGGGTGGCCATATGTGAGCAACTCGAGGATCCGAAACTGACGAAGAAAATCGTCAAGCGGGGTATCACCGAACTGATAACCCCTGGCGTCTCTTTCAGCGAAAATGTACTTAATCACAAGGAGAACAACTTCCTGGCTGCGGTTCACATAGAAAAGCAGGCGGTGGGAGTGGCGCTGCTGGACGTATCAACCGGGGAATTCTTTGTTACCGAGGGAGATACCCCTCACGTAGAGCAGATACTGAGCAACTTCCAGCCAAAGGAGGTGCTCTTCGAAAAGAAAAAGACAGATCTCTTCCGCGAGAGGTTCGGAAGCAGGTTCTATACATACAGGCTTGACGACTGGATATTCACTCCCGAGACGGCCAATGAGAGATTGCTGAAGCAGTTCGGCACCACATCGCTGAAGGGATTCGGGATACAGGGATTGAGCAACGGCATCATCGCCGCAGGCGCAATCCTCTGGTACCTTGACATGACCCGGCATGAGAACCTCGGGCACATCAACCGGATCTCGCGGATTGAAGAGGAGAAGTATGTGTGGCTTGACCGGTTCACTGTCCGCAACCTGGAGCTGTTTCATTCGCCATACGAAGGGGCAAAAACCCTGACGGATATTCTTGACCGGACCCTCTCTCCAATGGGGGGGCGCATGATGCGACGCTGGATCTCTCTTCCGCTGAAGGATACTGCAGTGCTGAACACCAGGCTTGACATCGTGGAATATCTTATCTCTCAGCCGGAGGTGAAGGAGGAGATGGAGGGTCTCATCAGGGAGGTGGGCGACCTGGAGCGACTTCTGAGCAAGGTGGCGGTGGCAAGGGTCACCCCGCGCGAGGTGGCACAGATACGCCGTGCACTCAAAGCTATTGATGAGCTCAAGAGACTGTGCGCTGCCACAGACTGCCCGCCGCTGGTCTCGATGGCATCGGGATTCGATCCATGCCCCGAACTGGCTGAGATAATCGGCCGGACGCTTGCGCCCGATCCTCCGTCAGCCGTAAACAAGGGGCATGTAATCGCCGAAGGCATATCGCAGGAGCTCGATGATCTTCGGAAAATTTATTATGGCGGGAAGGATTACCTTAACGACCTGCAGCAGAGGGAGGGCATTCGCACTGGGATCAACTCGCTGAAGATCAGTTATAACAATGTATTCGGCTATTATATCGAGGTGCGCAATGCACATAAGGACAAGGTGCCGCCCGACTGGATACGCAAGCAGACGCTGGTGAACGCCGAGAGGTATATCACCGAAGAGCTCAAGGAGTACGAGGAGAAGATCCTCGGGGCAGGGGAGAAGATACTGGCGCTGGAGACATCGCTCTTCAATGACCTCGTGATGTCAGTCACACCTTACATCAGCCTCATGCAGGCAGATGCTGCGGCGGTGGGGCGGCTCGACTGCCTTATATCATTTGCCGTGGTCTCCGGCGAGTACGGCTATACCCGGCCGGTGCTCGATGATAGCCTGATCCTTGATATAAAGGACGGTCGTCACCCGGTGATTGAGCGACAACTGCCTCCGGATGATCCATACGTTCCCAATGACGTCTGGCTCGACAACGGCGAGCAGCAGGTGATAATTCTGACCGGTCCGAATATGTCAGGTAAGTCGGCGCTGCTGCGGCAGACGGCCCTGATTGTTATTATGGCGCAGGCAGGATGTTTCGTTCCCGCCAGGGAGGCCCGAATAGGCATCATAGATAAGATCTTTACAAGGGTAGGGGCATCGGATAACCTCTCCCTGGGTGAATCGACATTCATGGTTGAGATGAATGAGGCTGCAAGCATCCTCAACAATCTCTCCGACAGAAGCCTTGTGCTGCTTGACGAGATTGGCA
>JAVEZX010000213.1:0-3251 GCA_034002785.1 Bacteroidales bacterium | reverse complement strand
GAAAAAGTGCTGCTGCTTCTGTCAGGAAATGAAGTAATGTGGATTATGGGCTACAGGATAGATGAACGGTTCAGGATCACTGACCGGACTTCGAAAATCCTGGTGATCACGGTTTAAGAGAGAATCAGGCTCTTTATCAGGCCGTTACCTTTCCCTGAGTCCGTTTATGCCCCTGTCTGTCATCAGAAGATCAGCAAGCCCTATTGCCACGGCCGATTCCAGGATTACAGGTATTCTCCTTGCGATGCAGGCGTCATGCCGCCCGGTTATCTCAAGTTCCGTCATCTCACCGGTAGAGTTGTCAAATGTTTTCTGTGGTACCCCCGTGCTGGCGGCAGGCTTAACTGAAACCCTCATTATCAAATCATTGCCATTGGTGATACCGCCATTGATACCACCTGCATTGTTGGTTGATGTCTTGCCTCTCGCATCCACGAAGGGATCATTATGCAGGGAGCCATAGCTCCTGGATGAGGCGAATCCGGCCCCGAATTCAACGCCGTTGACAGCAGGAATTCCGAAGGCTATGAGTCCCAGCGCCGCCTCAACAGACATGAATCCAGGTTCACCCAGGCCTTTGGGTACATTCTTTACCACGCACTCAACAACCCCGCCAACAGTGTCATTGGTCTCCATGGCTCTGTCTATTGCGGCTGAAGCATCCTTCTCACCTCCTGCTTCCACCAGGCTTGCAGTGATTATTGCCGGTGAAAGAATTTTCCTGGCAAAATATCCTGCAGCAACGATGCCCCAGGTAAGGCGGCCGGAAAAGTGGCCTCCGCCTCTCATATCACTGAATCCCTTATATTTATACCCTGCTGTAAAATCGGCATGGCCCGGCCGGGGTATGCTTGTGAACTGCTCATAGTCTCCGGGCCGGAAATCGTTGTTGCGCGTGCAGAGAACAAGGGGAGCACCGGTAGTAAAATTATTCACTATTCCGCTGATCACTTCCGGCTCATCACTCTCCCTGCGGGGTGTGGTTCCCGGCAGCAGTCCCTTTCGCCTTGAAAGATCAGCCATCAGCTCCTCCCTCCAGAACGACAGTCCTGCCGGACAGCCGTCAATAATAACTCCCACCGACGGTCCGTGTGACTCGCCGAATATCGATACCCTGAATATTGTTCCAACTGTATTCATCTTCAATGCTATTGTGACAGGTTTTACCTGTCGATAAAATAGTTTACAAATCCCTGAATCTCAGTGAGCGGCAATTTTCGGATGATTGCACGGCCCACGGACCTCAGCAGAACGAAGTTAACCGAGCCGGATTCACCCTTCTTGTCCCGGGCAATCCTGGTTACGATGTTTGCCGGCAACAGCATTTCAGGAAGCAATCCCGCTTTCTCCAGTGCCGATTGCAGTATCCTGAGCTCGGAGTGCTGCATCTCCCCTTTCCATACAGAGAGCTCTGCGGCGAGGATCATGCCCTGTGCAACCGCAATTCCATGAGGCAGGCTGTACTGGGTCTCCAGCACGTGACCGAACGTGTGACCGAAGTTGAGCACTTTTCTTATTCCGTGCTCAAGAGGATCACGTCTTACAATTGCTGCCTTGATTTTAACTGCCCGGAGTATTATATCTCCCATCGCTCCTGGATCACGTGCTGCAAGACCTTCGGAACTGGCTGCAAGATCAAGGAAGAGGTTTCTGTCCCTTATGGCTGCATGCTTGTAAACCTCCCCCAATCCTGACCGGAACTCTGTCTCCGGCAGAGTGGAGAGCATTGCGTAGTCACACAGCACGAACTCCGGGTGGCGGAATGTTCCTATAATATTCTTGTAATCCCCAAGGTTGACGCCTGTTTTTCCGCCGATGCTTGCATCAACCTGTGACAACAGGCTGGTGGAGACGAATGCATGCCTTACTCCTCTCATAAACAGCGAGGCAGTCAGTCCGGCCACGTCACAGACTACTCCGCCGCCAAAGCCAAGTATGAATGATGAGCGGTCTGCCCCGGCAAGGAGCATCCTCCTGCACAGGTCTCCCGCTGTCTCCAGTGTCTTGCTCTTCTCACCGGCCTCAATCACCAGCACCTCACCGGGAGGAAAGAGGTGGCCCCACAGCCTGCTTACGTTTGTATCCGTGATAATGAATAACCCCTTCTGCGGCAGCAATCCGCGGATGTCATCCATTGTACCGCCCATGAGCAAAAGAGACCTTTCCCCGGCACTATTTATCCTTAGCTGATTCATCAAGGCGAAAAATAACAAACAGAACAATTACTTAACATGATTTTATTCAGATAGTGCAGCTCTTACGGGAAAAAAAATAAAAAAAATACTACATTCATCTCCTCAAACATAAAAACGGGCCGTGAAGATCAGTGAAAGGTACAGGGGTGTAATGGAGTGGTTTGAAGCGAATATGCCTGTTGCAGAGACTGAACTGGCTTACAGTGACCCTTTTCAGCTTATTGTGGCGGTTATCCTGTCGGCACAGTGCACTGACAGGCGTGTCAACATGATTACTCCCGGACTTTTCAGAAGGTTTCCTGATGCAGAATCAATGTCACGTGCCTCCCAGGAGGAGATCTTCGAAATCATAAAGAGCTGCTCCTACCCGAACAACAAGGCGAAGCATCTCAAAGGGATGGCAGAGATGATTGTAAGCAGGTTCAACGGAGAGGTTCCAATGGGCAGGGATGAGCTGACACAGCTTCCGGGAGTGGGAAGGAAGACGGCTAACGTTATAGCATCGGTTGTCTGGAACAGTCCGGTCATTGCTGTGGACACTCACGTCTTCCGTGTTGCCAGACGCATCGGGCTGACACCCGGTGCCCGAACGCCGCTGGATGTGGAGTTAAGGCTCACCAGGGAGATACCTGAAAAGACAAGGCCCCTGGCACATCACTGGCTGCTCCTTCACGGAAGATACGTATGCAAGGCGCGCAAGCCCGAGTGTGCGTTATGCGGAATAAAGTCATGGTGCCTCTGGTATGCGGCTCACGACGGGAAAATAAGTTGACGGGAAGCTCCGTTATAATTTGTGCATCGGTTGATGCTACAATTCGTACGGACCGCTATTCCACATTCAATGTACAACACAACCACCCAAATGGAAAAGAGAAAAGAGACAGTCAATAACCCGGAAGGCACACCGGATTACCTGGCCTCTCTCAAACATCTCGCAGAAATACCCGAGCTGGCCTTCAATACAACCAACCAGCTGATCACACTAAGTAACCTCGAGACACAGAAGTACATAGAAGTGAACCAGGCGTTCCTGGAAACTACAGGGTACACCAGGGA
>JAVEZX010000212.1:0-3286 GCA_034002785.1 Bacteroidales bacterium | reverse complement strand
CTGACCTATGGCAGGCTTACTGCAAATGATGTTAAAGGGAATATTCTTGTCCGTGACGGTGTTGTAACCATAAGTGAAACAGGCATGAAGGCGCTCGGTGGCACAATGCTCATGAACGCATCCTATGATACGCGTGACTCGCTCAAACCGCAGATTGATGCAGATATGCTTATTAGTGCCGTCAATATAAAAGAGACATTCAATGCCTTCAATACGGTAAAGCAACTTATACCGGCAGCGGCAGGTCTTGGAGGCAACGTAACAGTCCGGATGGATTTCAGCAGCCTGCTGAACAGCAGTATGATGCCTCTGTTAAACACAATGTCAGGCAGCGGGGAACTCACCTCTGAATCGATTCAGATACTTGAATCAAAATCTTTTGACAGGATAAAGAGTGTACTGAAGATCAACCAGTCATATACTAACATTCTAAAGGACCTCAGGGCAACATTTATTGTCAATGACGGACGGCTGTTTGTCAAACCTTTCGACACGAAACTCGGAAACATTAAATTAAATGTTTCCGGCGATCAGGGCATTGACCGCACAATTAATTATCAAATCAAGACTGAGATCCCCAGTGCCGAACTGGGAGAGTCTGCCAATGCCCTGATGGGGGCCTTCTCCTCGCAGCTTGCTGCAATGGGTCTCAATCTTACTCCGCCGGAGATCATAAAAATCAACCTTAAGGTAGGAGGTACTTTCACAGACCCCGTAATCACTCCTGTCTTTGCTGGCAGCGCCGGCGGCCAGGGAGGAGTCAGTCCCGTCACCGCTGTTACCAACGCTGTTACCGAAGAGGTTACTGAGAAGGTGAACGAGGCCGTTCGACAGCAGGCGGATAAGATATTGCAGGAGGCAGAGGAACAGGCTAGGAGGCTCCGTGACGAAGCAGCCTCCTCCGCCGTAGTGATCCGCAACGAGGCTGATCTCAGGGGCAGGAAGCTCATAAAAGATGCCGAGGCTCAGGGACCCCTCGCCGTAGTCGCTGCAAAAAGGGGAGCCGAGGGCCTTAACCGTGAGGCTGACAAGAGAGCCACCCAGCTTGTTGCCGAGGCAGACAAAAGAGCTGATCAGATACTGGCCGAGGCAAAGAAAAAGGCAGATGAGCTGCTTAAATAAGATCCGCCACAGGCAGTCCTGAAATATATTGAGGAGGTCACAATGGCCTCCTTTTCATTTTGTTGCGACCATGTTCCGGTGTTACAATACTGTAACATAAGTGTCATTTATTCGTAACCGGTTTTTAACACTGCTGTAACATCCCTGGCTGACTTTTGCATCGAATTCAAGTCAACCATCAAGATGAAAAACAAGTTACTTAGACTTTTACTGATTATCTCAATTCTGCTTCCCCTCAGATCCTTTTCCCAGACAACGGCCGGCACAATTTCAGGTGTTGTTCGTGATCAGGCTACGGGTGAAACAATGCCCGGTGTCAATGTGGTAATTGAGGGAACGCTCAGGGGCGCCTCAACCGGCTCAGACGGTGAATTTAGCATCAGCGGAGTACCCGCCGGAACATATAAACTTAATTTAACCTTTATTTCCTACAAACCCTTAAGTGTTGAAGGGGTAGAGGTCAGTGCCGGTTCAGTTACCGTGATCAATGCTGCCATGTCAGACCAGTCAGTGGAACTGGAAGATATAGTGGTTGTTGCAACGAAACGCAATGACAGTGAGGTCTCGGTCATGACAAATATCAGGAGCAGTCCTGTTGTAGTGTCAGGCATCTCGGCCCAACTTATCAGCCGGACACAGGACAGGGACGCTTCGGAGGTAGTCCGGCGTCTGCCCGGAGTCTCAATCGTGGATGATAAGTTCATTGTTGTGAGAGGTCTCTCTTCCAGGTATAACAATGTGTGGATGAACAATTCCACCGCCCCCAGCCTGGAGGCTGACACACGCTCTTTCTCCTTTGACCTGATTCCTTCATCAATGATTGAGAATATATTCATACTCAAATCCCCAACGGCCGAGCTGCCGGCCGACTATTCGGGTGGCTTCATCAAGATTTCAACTACCGGAATCCCAAATGAGAACAGGTTCTTTGTCTCCTATGGCACGGCCTTCAGAGAATATTCAACCTTCAATAGCTTCATAAAGGAAGATGGCAGTCCGTCAGACTGGCTTACTCTTGGTACACAACACAGAAGTCTTCCGGGCGACATGCCTGCACATCTTGACCAGTATGAGACCGCAACCAACCCGGAGATACGAAACAGGGTGACGGAGATAGGGCGCAGCCTTAACAATTCATGGGAGGCCGTACCTGCCAAAGCGCTCCCCGACCAGAAAGTGACTATCGGCCTTAACAGAAGATTCGGCAAGGGAAATTTCATTGCCGGGAACGTCACCTCACTGACATACAGTTACTCCAACTCCGTCCTCGCGGTTCAGAATAACAATTATTCAATTTATAATTACGCTTTTGATACCCCAGGGATACTTGATGAGTTCACGGACAGGCATTTTAAGACCAATGCCAGGGTTGGTCTCATGCATAACTGGACTGTATACCCCATGGAAGGTCTCAAACTGGAGTTCCGGAATTTCTTTACGAGCACTTCCGGCTCAAAGGTGACTCTCAGGGAGGGTCGCGACTGGTACAACAACGGGAGGTTCGTAAAATCAGGTGAGACACAGTACAGCAACAGGCTCATCTACTCAGGACAGCTGGGTGGCGAGTTAATGCTAAATGAGGGGAGAACAGTCATCGACATGACTGCGGGATATTCTCTCTCGGCAAAAGAAGAACCAGACATCCGGCGATACAGGTATATCAGTAATGACGGAGAGACATCGCCTTACATTGTTCTCTTCGGAAATAACCCGGATCTCTCTTCGATCTCGCGCATGTGGCTCGATCTTAATGAAACAAATATATCAGGATTACTGAACTTCACACAGAAATTCAGGCTTGGCGCCATCGAAACCGAGTTCAAGACCGGCCTTCTCGCTGAAACACGAGAGAGGGTTTTTACCGCCCGTAACTTCGGTTATACAACGGCGGGTGAAGCTTCCTCTTTTGCCTCAACGTCACTGCCAATAACAGAGATATTCAACCCGCAAAACATTAATCTTACTGATGGCATCAAGCTGAAGGAGATCACTGCATTATCCGATTCATATGAAGCCAGCGCTTCAATGCTTGCCGGCTACCTGAATCTGAGGATGAAGTTTGGCGTTCGCACTGATCTCTCAATGGGTCTCAGGATTGAGAAAAGCAGGCAGGAATTGTCAAGCTACAGACAAGGCACAACAACCCCGGTTCGGGTTGTCCGCG
>JAVEZX010000211.1:0-3406 GCA_034002785.1 Bacteroidales bacterium | reverse complement strand
TCTTCATGCTGACCTTCGGCATAATGATGAGTCTTGTTGTCTTCGGGCAACAGGTAAGAGTGTCAGGTACAGTTACCGATGCGGCCGACAGGCAGACGTTACCCGGAGTGAACGTCGTTGTCAAGGGTACGCTAACGGGAACTATTACCGGCGTTAACGGAGAATACTCCCTGATGGCAAAGCCCGGGGATATTCTTGTCTTCACCTTCATCGGATACCTGCCGCAGGAGGTTCCCGTTGGTGAGAGCAATGTTGTAAACGTTGCCATGCGCACCGATGTGCAGGCCCTCGACGAGGTGGTTGTCATCGGTTACGGTACCGTCAAGAAGAGCGATGCCACGGGTTCTGTGGCAGCTGTGAGTTCAAAGGACTTCAACAAGGGTGCAATCACCTCAGCTCAGGACCTCCTTGTGGGTAAGAGTGCCGGTGTGGTTATTACCACAGCCGGTGGTGCACCCGGGAGCGGTTCTACAATTCGCGTTCGCGGGGGTTCCTCACTCAACGCATCCAACGATCCGCTGATAATCATCGATGGTGTTCCAATTGACAACAAGAATGTTTCAGGAAGCTCCAACCTCCTGTCATTTATAAACCCGAATGACATCGAGACATTCACTGTACTGAAGGATGCTTCTGCTACTGCAATCTACGGCTCAAGGGCATCCAACGGCGTCATCCTCATCACCACGAAGAAAGGGACTGCCGGCAGCCCGCTGACAGTATCATATGACGGCAACGTCTCAGTTGCCAATGCCATCGCATTTGTTGATGTGTTCTCAGGTGACGAGATCAGGCAGCTTGCCCTGGAAAGGGTTAACCTGTTCGGTGTTGACAACCTGAACCTGTTGGGAAACCAGAACACCAACTGGCAGAAGGAGGTGTTCCGCACTGCAGTTTCCCATGACCATAATCTGAGTCTTGCCGGCTCGGTCAGTTCGCTTCCCTACCGCTTTTCTGTGGGGTACACGGATCAGAACGGTATACTTAAGAACACTGATATGAAGCGTTTCACCGGGTCACTCAACCTGAACCCCACATTCTTCAACGATGCTCTGAAAGTCAATTTCAACCTCAAGGGGATGAACAGTCATCATAACTTTGGTGACGACGGATCAATCGGATCAGCAGTGAATATGGATCCCACCCAGATGATAAAGGACGGCAGCGAGAATTATGACGGCTACTTCCAGTGGGCCAACTACGGAGCAAACCTCGGAACCCCCAACCCGGTCGAACAGGCTCTGTCTGTCGACAACAGGTCTGTTGTAAACAGGGTCATCGGGAACATTCAGCTCGACTACACACTTCCCTTCCTGCCAGAACTCAGGGCCAACCTCAATTTGGCAACTGACTATACGACCAGTGTCGGCCACAACAACCGTCCCAAAACATCACCTTCGGTTCTGACATCCCCGCTTTACGGAAGAATTTCAGACTACAGCGGAAACAACTACAACAATCTGCTTGACTTTTACCTTAATTACAATAAGGACCTGTCAAGTATCAACAGTGTTCTCGATGTCACAGCAGGTTATTCATGGCAGCACTTTGAAAGGAACGGAGAGAACTATACAAGGGGAAGGGTGGATGCTGAGCATCCTCTCTATCAGAAATCAGACAGTTCATCCTTCGTGACGGAGAACTACCTGGTCTCGTTCTTCGGCCGTGCCAACTACACATATGCAGGCAAATATCTTGTGACCCTCACTCTTCGCGAGGACGGTTCATCACGTTTTGCTGAAAACAACCGCTGGGGTACATTCCCTTCGGTTGCACTCGCATGGAAGATCAAGGATGAATCTTTCCTGAAGAACGTCAAGGCAGTAACGAACCTCAAGCTCAGACTTGGCTGGGGTATAACGGGGCAGCAGGACATCGGCAACGACTATCCTGCAATGGCTCTATACCGTCAGTCATCAGAGGGATCATATTATTACATTGACGGGGAATTTATTCCGACTCTGAGACCCGATGCATATGACCCGGACATCAAGTGGGAGGAGACGACCACCCTTAACGCAGGCCTCGACTTCGGATTCGCAAATGACCGCATCACCGGTTCATTCGATATATATCAGAGGACAACAGATGATCTTCTTAACTCTGTAACCGTATCGAGCGGAAGCAACTTCTCGAACAGACTTCTTACCAACGTGGGCAGTCTTGAGAACAAGGGAGCAGAACTCTCCCTGAACTTTATTCCTGTATCAACAAATGACATGCTTTTCTCGATAGGATTCAATGCCACCTATAACGTAAACAAGATAACAAAGCTTCTGCTTACGGATGATCCCAACTATATAGGTATTACTTACGGCGATGGCATGACCGGCACCAAGCAGGTGACCAGGGTAGGATACCCGGCATACGCATTCTTTGTCAACCGCCAGGTATACGATGCAGACGGCAATCCCATTGAGGGACTCTATGTTGATGAGTCCGGTGAGGGCGGTGTTGTCGGCGGTGACAATGCAGACAAGTACATTTATCATAATCCGGTTGCCGATTATCTGTTAGGTATTTCCGCGAGGTTTGAATACAAGAACTTTGATCTCTCTGCTTCGGCCCGTGCCAGCATAGGCAACTATGTCTACAACCAGGTTTCGGCAAGTGCATCATATGACCAGATGCAGCAGATCGGCTACTGGAAGAATTTTACAAGGGTACTCGCAGAAACCAACTTTGTAAAGCGCCAGTACTCCAGTGATTATTTCGTGGAGAATGCCTCGTTCCTGAAGCTTGACAACGTCAGTGCCGGTTACAGTTTTGACAATCTCTTCGGAGCCGTGGGTGCCCGCGTCAGTGCCACTGTTCAGAATGCACTGATACTTACAAAGTACAGCGGTCTTGACCCAGAGGTCTCAGGCGGCATTGACAACAACTTCTACCCGAGGCCCCGCACCTTCATGCTCGGTATTGGGCTTACCTTCTAATAAAATAACGATAAGCAGATATGAACAAGAAGATTATAATATTCGGAATTATACTTTCAGCGCTGATGATCTCATCATGCGTGAAAGATCTGGACGTCACTCCGAATGACCCGACAAAAATACTTGCCGGCAACCTGAATGACGATCCGGTGTACATGAAACAAGCCCTCGCCAAGATTTATGCAAGCTTCATCATCTCAGGGCAGGGGTCCAACGGCGGTGCTGATATTGCAGCATCAGACGAGAACTTCTTTACAACAATGAGGGCTCTCTGGAACTTGCAGGAGATTACTACAGATGAGGCAATCTGTGCATGGACTGACGTCGGTATAGCCGACCTCAACACCCAGACCTGGAGCCCGAGCAACTCATTCCTGACGGCTGTTTATCAGCGTCTGGCCCTGAGCATCACCTATGCAAACGACTTCATAGTCAAGGCACAGGGAAACAGTGATCCTGATGTTGCAAGGTAT
>JAVEZX010000210.1:0-3412 GCA_034002785.1 Bacteroidales bacterium | reverse complement strand
CAGCCTGCCTGCTCCGTGGAAACGGTGTCAACACTGCTGTATGCCGGGCATGCTTCACGGTTGCATGAACTGAGCGCCAGCGCAGCAATGAATGCAAGGACAACGATTAGACCAACTTTTTTCATATTACCTGCCTTTAAGTCTGAGACAAAAATAACTTTATTTTTATAACAACATTTGTGCCATTATATTATTTCGCAACTCCCTTTTTTTTAAACCATTCACAACGGAAATTGTTATCTCGTTAAACGGGAAATGATGAAATCTCGATATCTGACGACTATATTAACAACGATATTACTGTTCTCAATGGAAAATAATTCAACAGCGCAGCAGAAGCCTGCGTTCAATGACCTTACTTCCGAGGAAGCTAAGGTGATTCTCAAAAAGGCAACTGAATATCCTTTCACCGGTCTCTACGAAAAGTTCACGGCCAAAGGGACTTATCTCTGCAAGCAGTGCGGCAGTGCACTCTACCACTCAGACTCGAAGTTCGATGCACAGTGCGGATGGCCAAGCTTTGATGATGAGATTGACGGTGCTGTAAAGCAGGTTCCTGATGCCGATGGCCGGCGCACCGAGATTGTGTGCGCATCTTGCGGCGGTCACCTGGGCCATGTCTTTACAGGTGAGCGGTTTACTCCGAAAGATACACGACATTGCGTCAACTCGGTCTCACTGGACTTTGTTCCCGAGGTGCTGCCTGCAGGTAATTACGGTACGGCTCTGTTCGCAGGGGGTTGTTTCTGGGGAGTGGAATATTTCCTGCAGAAGGAACCGGGAGTGGTGGCAGTGGTCTCGGGCTATACGGGTGGTCATGTCAAAAATCCTTCCTACCGCGAGGTCTGTACTGGCAGAACAGGTCATGCAGAGACAGTAAAGGTCACCTTTGACACGAAGAAAACATCATATGAAAAGCTGGTAAAGCTCTTCCTGGAGATTCATGACCCCACACAGGTGGACAGACAGGGTCCGGACATTGGCGACCAGTACCGTACAGAGATCTTTTACAAGAACGAAGAACAGCGCCTGGCAGCTGCCAAATACCTTGATCTGTTGCGTGCCAAGGGACTTAAGATTGCCACTCAGCTGACGAAGGCCTCTGAGTTCTACCCTGCGGAGGATTATCACCAGGATTACTATTTCCGCAACGGGAAGATGCCGTACTGTCACGGGTATACAAAGAGGTTTTAGGCAATAGGCAGCGGGCAGTAGTGAGGTCTTCAGTCAGCAGTCCACATACTGTAATTTATTGAATGATTGAAGGCTGGAGACTGAAGACAGGCGACTTGACAAGAAAATCCCCCGACAGCCATCCGGCATATCGGGGGTTTTTCTTTCACGCAATTCGCAATTCGCAATTCGCAAATTTGAGCCTGCGACACTGGAGCAGGATCAATCCCGCATCCGCCGGCTGGCGGATCGGGACGCAAATCCTTACAGCTTTGGTACCCTTCCTGATGTCCAGGGTGCCTTTATCTCATCCAGCTTTGTATTGAGGACGTCAACGGCCTGGCCTGCCTTCTGTATCCTTGCAAGCAATGCCGGGAACTCCTTCTTCAGTATCTGGAACTGCTGGTCAGCTATGCCGGAGATATCACCGGTGTTGCCGTAGAGCGACCTCGACATGGCTGAAAGCCTTGCAGAGAGCGATACGGGTGAGGGCGGCGTCTCCTCGGTGCTGGCACCAACCGAAATACCTCTGATGAGATAGGTTATCTCTGCCATCTCATCGCTGAGTGCTGCAGCCTCCTTCATAAGTGATGCAGGTGCCTCGGGTGTCTGATGTATTGTCTGCATTATCGTGTTAACCTTTCCGTCGAGCTCGGAGGCGTAGGAGATAGCACCGTACGCGGTCTTCGCGAAGGCGGTGAGCTCCTTCATCCATTTTTCCTTCGCGGCTGCGTCAGTGACAGGCATTGTCACAATGTCGAGAGGCTTGCATACGAACGGCTCCGGGCCGGCAAGCTCTGTCACTTCGCCTTTGGCAAACATTGACATCGAAACAAAATATTTGCCCGGCAGCACGGAGATGCCCCCGCCGCCCCAGCGGCCACGGCCCTCACTCTCGGAAACGGGACTGAACTTCTCGGCTGCCCTTACAGGCTGATAGCCCGCAGCAGTGAAGTTCCACGTTATACGGCCAACACCCTTTGAAGCGTTCTTGTAAAGCTTGCGGATAATGGTACCGTCCTCGTCAGTGATGGTAAAGATGAGATAGGGCTTCAGTTCACGCTCTTCAAGACTCAGATCCCTGGCAGTGGGTTGGGGTATGAACTCACCCTTTTCGGCCAGCTTCTTCTCCATGTCCTTCCGTATGTCAGCCGCAGTCTTAGGAACAGTATCGACGTAATAGGTAATCGTTGCTCCGTACGACGGGTTCTTCGCCATATAATACATAGAACCCTGGTTGTCAAACTCACTGTTCTGCACGAACATCTTCGCATCCCTTACCGGGAAGATATAACCGGCCTTTGCAGTGATTTCCTTCGCGTAGTTGCGAAGAGGTGTGTAATCATCGATGACATAGAAGCCCCTGCCGAATGTGGCAATGACGAGGTCATTCTCACGCTCCTGGATGGCGATATCACGCACCGGGATTGTGGGCAGCCCCTTGTTGAACTCGGTCCAGGTGGCGCATCCGTCAAATGAGACGAAGAAGCTGAACTCAGTGCCAAGAAAGAAGAGATTGGGGTTGATGTGATCCTGTTCTATTGTATGCACAGGCCCGTTTGCCGGGAGGTTGGCGCTTACAGATGTCCAGGTCTTGCCTTTGTCCGTGCTTTTGAGAACATATGGCTTGAAGTCGTCACGCTTGTGGTTGTTGAAGGTTGCGTAAACCACGTTTGGGTTGAACTTGTCAGCAAGGATGTCACTCACGTATGTGTATTCAGGTACTCCCGGATAGGTCTTGTTCATCCTCCAGTTTGTGCCGCCGTCCTCGGAGACTGCAATTACGCCGTCATCGCTGCCGGTGTAGAGCAGGTCCTTCTGCACCTTTGACTCGGTGAGTGAAATGATGGTTCCCCAGAGGGATGTGGACTTGTGCCTTGCCACTGCATCTGCCGGCCAGTATTTGTCCATTATCTTGAAGTTATCCCTGTTCTCGTTCCTTGTCAGATCGGGCGATATTGTTTTCCAGCTGCTCCCCCTGTCCTCGCTGCGGAACAAGAAGTTGGCTGCCATATAGATGCGCTCATTCTTGTGAGGACTGATGAGGATGGGTGTATCCCAGTTCCAGCGGTAGGTGAGCTCGTTCTCGCCAGGGAAGGGCTTGATGCTTACGCTCTGACCGCTCTTTCTGTCATACCTTGAGGCGTTGCCGTACTGTGATTCGGTATAGACGATATTCGGATCCTTCGGATCGATGGCTACCCAGAAACCGTCGCCACCCTGTGTCACGAACCAGTCA
>JAVEZX010000209.1:0-3450 GCA_034002785.1 Bacteroidales bacterium | reverse complement strand
CTTTGGACCTTCAGACTTCAGACCTTTGGACCTTCAGACTTTTTTATTATCTTTGCCACCGTTATCGACGGTGGACAGATTTGTGCTGATTGCAACCACGGAAAAAAATGCTAAAACGGTTTTCACCCGCTGCTTTTCAACAATCCGTCCCTGCCTTTGTTAAACATTAAAAATTAACAGATGAGCTATTTATTTACTTCCGAATCCGTGTCTGAAGGTCATCCTGATAAGGTTGCCGATCAGATCTCGGACGCACTTCTTGATAACTTCCTGGCCTGGGACCCTGAATCAAAAGTCGCCTGCGAGACCCTCGTTACCACCGGGCAGGTGGTTGTGGCAGGTGAGGTCAGAACAAAAACCTATATCGACGTACAGAGTGTCATCAGGGAGGTCATTAACAAAATAGGCTATACAAAAGCCGAGTATATGTTCGACGGTAACTCCTGCGGCGTCTTCTCGGCCATCCATGAACAGTCGCCTGACATCACAATGGGTGTCGAACGTGCTAAGAAAGAGGAGCAGGGCGCCGGCGACCAGGGAATGATGTTCGGTTATGCCGTCAACGAGACTGCCAACTACCTTCCTCTCTCCCTCGATCTGGCACATGAGCTTGTGTTTCAGCTCACAGAGATACGCCGTGAAGGCAAGGTGATGAACTATCTCAGACCTGACTCCAAGTCGCAGGTCACCATTGAATACAATGATGACGGCACACCCAGGAGAGTACATACTATTGTTGTCTCAACACAGCATGACGATTTCGACAGAGATGAGAAGAAGATGCTTGCCGCCATTAAAGATGATGTCATCAACATCCTCATCCCCAGGGTAAAGGCCCAGTTCGGCAAGGAGGTGCAGGCTCTCTTTGACGCCAAAATCATCTACCATGTCAACCCCACCGGTAAGTTCGTCATTGGCGGACCTCACGGTGACAGCGGTCTCACAGGACGAAAGATCATTGTTGACACCTACGGCGGCCGCGGCGCTCACGGCGGTGGCGCCTTCTCCGGCAAAGACCCGTCAAAGGTTGACCGTTCGGCAGCATACGCTGCCCGTCATATAGCCAAGAACATGGTCGCTGCCGGCGTCGCCCGCGAGATGCTTGTGCAGGTATCATACGCCATAGGCGTGGCTGAACCGGTGGGTATCTTCGTCAACACCTTCGGCACCTCTGCGGTAAAGATCTCTGACGGAGATATAGCTAACATGATCGGAGAGATCTTCGATCTGCGTCCGGCCATGATTGAAAAAGAGTACGGTCTGCGTAAACCCATCTACAGCGAGACAGCAGCATACGGACATATGGGCCGTGTACCACGTACCGTAGAAAAAACCTTCAAATCATTCAATGGTAAACCCGACAAGAAGATGACCGTCAATCTCTTCAAGTGGGAGGAGCTGAACAAGGTGAGCACTATTAAAAAAGCTTTCGGTCTCTAATAAGAGGCTTTCACTATACGTGCAATGTTATCCGATCTGCCGAGGGTATAGAAATGTATCCCCGGCACTTCGTTTTTCAGGAGGTCACGGCTCTGCATGGCTGACCACTCTATCCCCACCTCCCTTGCCTCCTCATCGGAGCGGCATTTTGACAGCTCATGCACCAGCTCCTCAGGCATGTCAATGTGAAAGATCTGAGGCAACAGGCTGACATCAGTCATCGCTGAAACAGGCTTGATACCCGGGATCACTGGCACGGTGATACCCATTGCCCGCACTGCATCACGGAAGGCATAAAACTTACCGTTGTCGAAGAACATCTGTGTGACGATATAGCAGGCTCCTGCCTCTACCTTACGCTTCAGGTTGACAAGGTCACTATTCATATTGGGTGCCTCAAAATGCTTCTCGGGGTAACCGGCAACACCAACACAGAATGACGTTGGCGTAGTGTTCTTCAACTCCTGATCGAGATAGTGCCCACCGTTCATGTCAGTTATCTGCTGCACCAGTTCGTTGGTGTTTCTGTGACCCTCAGGACTGGGCATAAAGACACGACTGCCGCGGGGAGGATCACCACGCAGGGCCAGCACATCATTGATGCCAAGAAAATTCATCTCTATCAGGGCGTTCTCCGTCTCTTCCTTCGTGAAGCCTCCACAGAGAATATGCGGCACCACATTGACGTTATACTTATACTTCACTGCAGCCGCAAGCGCAACAGTACCCGGACGCTTGCGCGTGACACGCCTCTCAAGCAGCCCGTCAGCCCTCGTCGACAGCACCTCCTCATTTCTGTGCGAGGTAAAGTTTATGTATGCCGGAGCATACTCAAGAAGGCTCTCAATGGTATGGTATATGCGGTCAAGACTGTGCCCCTTCAAAGGGGGCAGCAGCTCAAAGGTGAAGAGTGGCTTCTTTGATTCGTTTATGAGGTCAATAACTGTTGATCCTTTTGTCATGATAAAAATTGTTTAATAAGGTATGACGGAACCTCCATCTGTTCCATCATTATATATATGTGTTTGTATGTATCAGCAGCAGAAGGGTTCATAATCTAAAATCAAAGATTTGGGGCGAGCCACCTTGCTGCCTCCTCTACACTGATGCCACACCTTGTGGCATAATCCTCAAGCTGATCCCTGCCGATGGTGCCGACGCTGAAGTATGATGACCCGGGTGATGCGAAGATGTAACCGCATACTGAAGAGACGGGAATCATCACATAACTCTCAGTCATGGTTACACCTATTGTCTCCGACACCTTGAGCAGGTCAAAGATCACCTGTTTGCCTGTATGATCAGGACAGGCGGGATATCCCGGCGCCGGTCTTATACCCTGGTACTTTACCTTGAACAGGTCGGCAGCAGAGAGATCCTCTCCGGGAGCATAACCCCAATGCCTGACCCTTATCTCACGGTGCAGCCACTCGGCCGCCGCCTCGGCAAAACGATCGGCCAGGATCCTAACCATAATAGTCCGGTAATCGTCACCGGCAATATCCGCAGGCAACTCCTCCTTTGTCTTTACCGTCACCACAAAGAGACCGGCATGGTCTCCCTTCTCAGCCACGAAGTCGGCAAGGCACAGATTATGCTGACCGGCCTCTTTCTCCTCCTGGTTGCGGAGAAAGCGTAGCCAGGCCTCCCCGGAGCCGTCGCCCGTGATGATTCTCACATCATCTCCGTGGCGTTCAGCGGAAAAGATACCCGAAAGAGCTTCGGCAACCATCATATCCTCGCTTATAACTCTTTCAATCATCTCCAGGGCGTCATCATATAGCTTCCTCGCCTCTGAACCCTTAACCGGGTCATTGAATATATCAGGATACCTGCCGTTTATTTTCCAGGCAAAGAAGAAGAAGGTCCAGTCAATGTAATCGACAAGTTGTCTGATGCTTACCGGTCCTGCGTTGATCACTCCGGGCATAGCGGGTGCCGGCATAGGCTTACCTGTCACGTGTGCATTCTTCCTTGCAGCCACCAGGGTGATCAGCCTCCTTTCCCTCC
>JAVEZX010000208.1:0-3496 GCA_034002785.1 Bacteroidales bacterium | reverse complement strand
AGGCTATAGTTGAAGGGGTCAGAATGACAGTCTCGCCTCCCGAGGGTCTCTTTGTAACTCGAAGACCGTCAGCTGTCACTGCAGGCTGAAGGAGTGATGATTCAATGCTGTTCGACTGGCCAAGCACAATTACCGATTCTTCGGGCTGCCATACGAGGTATCCTGTTGTACCCTCCCTGAAGAGGAAGGCATCAGGAAGGTCATATTCAGAGAGTGTCACCGCCATGTGGAGAGATCTTCTTACTATCTTTATCTCGTGATCAGGAGAAAACTTCTCCAAATTAAACAAAAACTTGCAGCATTGTGACATCTGAGGACAAAGGTACGGATTTCAGGCACCCCGAACTCTGGGACACGCCGGACCGGATAAGGAATGAGCTGGCGAAAACTATGGGCCATATCTACAGGCATGGTATGACTACTCTCTCCGGGGGTAATCTTTCAGTGATTGACGGACTCGGAAATATATGGATCACCCCTTCCGGCACCGACAAGGGATCAATGAAGCCCGACGATTTGGTATGTGTTGCTCCGGACGGAACCGTTGAGGGGCTGCATAAACCATCGATGGAGTATCCGCTGCACCGGGAGGTCTACAAAGCGAGGCCTGACATCAGGGCCCTTATACACGCCCACCCTCCGGTACTTACATCTTTCAGCATCGTGCACCGAGTACCTGATACCTCAGTGGTGCGTTCATGGCGGGAGATATGCGGATCTGCAGGCTATGCAGGGTATGAGACTCCCGGGAGCGACGGCATGGGAAAGACCGTAGCTTCGGAGTTCATGAAAGGCCATGATACGGTGATAATGGAGAACCATGCCGTGGTGGCGGGAGGAAAAGATCTCGCTGAAGCCCTGGCGCGGCTGGAAGCCCTCGAGTATTGTGCCAGGACTATTCATGCAGCAGGATTCATAGGTGAGTTGAAGATATCTGATGAGATCCATGAAGACAATTCAGAGATCCTCTCCGGGTATACCGCTCTTCAGGGCAGCGGAGACCTTCAATCCGTGCTTCATGGTGCTGCACCAGGAATTGATGAAGAACCCCTTGCGGAAGAGATTTGCGGACTCACGGTACGGGCATGCAACAGGGGGCTTCTGTACGGTTTTTCAGGGACAGTATCGGCAAGAAGTACCGGGAATAATTTCCTGATTACACAGGATAAGGTATTAAGGTGTTATATAGGGAAGGAGAACATTACCCGTGCTGACGGTACCGGTCTCTCTTTAAATGCCCGGATGCATGCGGATATCTACAACAGGTTATCTTCAGTCAATGCGGTGATAACAGCCCAGCCGCCTTACCTGATGGCCTTCGCGGTGACAGGTAAGGAGATTGACGTGAGGACAATTCCTGAGAGCTGGCTGTTGTTGCGGGAGATGCCCTTAGTTTCCGTCGCGGCGGTTGCGCCGGAGAATGAAGAGATCTTTGCAAAACTTGCCGCCGGTTCGCCGGCAGTGCTGATAAGCAATGATTCGGTGCTTGTCACCGGAGAGAGCCTTCTCCAGGCATTTGACCGCCTCGAGGTTGCCGAGATGACTGCCAGGTCACTTATTGTCGGCCAATCCCTGGGCACGGTAAAACCGATCAGCAGCCAGGATATCAGTGAACTGCGAAAGGCGTTCGGGATAGCGGAATGACATGGTTGAAGGCCGGTCTCGTACCATCATATAAAGTGAAAGGCAGCCGTGCTGTTGACCTTGCTGTAGACAGTGCTGTTGGCCTTGCTGTAGACAGTGGTATTGACCTTGCTGTTGACTCTGCTGTTGGCCTTGCTGTTACTCAGCAGGAAACCCGACAGTCTGTGCAAGAATTATAACCTGCAGCGGTTTCAGCCCCATCTCAGGAGCAAGTTTATCACGTGGCACCATGGCTCTTATGACGCATGACATCCCTTCCGAGGCGCACCACAGGTATACATTCTGTGCCATGAACCCGGTATTGGCCCATGATGAGAGCTGATCAGCGTCAGTGATCTGCTGCCCCTCCTTCAGACCTCTTTTCGCAAGATCGGCAACATATACAAGGTTTACCGGCGCCGTGGCAGGGAAGTCCTGAGTGCCTGTCAGAGCTCGTATATCCCTTGCATGAACAAGCTTCAACGCGCTTCCGGCAGCATCATAAAGGTAGAGTCCGCTCTTCATTGCCACATATACATCCATCTCCTGGCGGTTATGCGATGAGGGAGCCGTTCTCTTACCGTCAGCCTCGCGGTTAATGCCCCATGCTGCCCACAGAAGATCGGACAGCTGCTGAAGGGAAAGATCCTTCTCCGAGAATTCCCTGGCCGAACCCCTTGCATCAAGGGCCTCCATCAGCGGTATGCCGCCCTTTCTGGAAGGCGCCGGCAGTTTGATATCCTGTGCGTTTATCATTTCAGGAATGATTAATGAATTCAATATCAATATAGTAGCAAAACCAATTATTGTTTTTTTCATAGGTGTCCGAATTTGCCGATGAAGTTAACAAAAATGTCACTAAAATTCACTGTGACGTCAGCAGACAATGCGAAAAGTGAACCCCATACCCTTTATATTTGTTTAACGAAACTACCGCCATATGGAGATCATCGCCGTTGTTACCGCCGCCTTTCTTGCCTCAATGCTCACCTTTTTCTCGGGGTTTGGGCTTGGAACAATACTATTGCCGGTTTTTGCAATCTTCTTTCCGGTTGATGTTGCCATTGCCCTGACGGGCCTGGTGCACTTTGCCAACAGCCTGTTCAAGATCACGCTGGTGGGAAAGAATGCGGACAAACAGGTGCTGTTGAGGTTTGGCATTCCGGCCATTCTTGCATCATTCGCGGGAGCATGGCTGCTGCTGCGAATCACCCGCATGCCGGCGCTCTTTGAATACCAGCTCATGGAGCGTACATTTGATGTCACCCCGGTCAAACTGGTTGTAGCAATTCTGTTGCTTCTTTTTTCCCTGCTTGAGGTGATTCCGTCAGTGCAGAGATTACAGTTCGGCAGGGAGAAGCTGCCGCTGGGAGGGCTGCTGAGCGGGTTCTTTGGCGGACTGACCGGTATTCAGGGGGCGGTGCGTAGTGCATTCCTCATCCGGAGCGGACTATCCAAGGAGGCTTATATAGGAACCGGGGTGGTAATAGCATCGCTGGTTGACGTCACACGACTTTCTGTTTACGCCACCCGTTTCAAAGAGGCAGCTCTTCATGAACACCTGGTTCTCATCCTGGCAGCTGTGATTGCGGCAATTTCCGGAGCCTTGCTGGGCAACCGGCTGTTGAAGAAGATCACCCTCCGATCAATCCAGATTATAGTGGCAGTCATGCTCTTCGTTATAGCCATAACGCTGGGGATGGGACTGATATAAGCACCATGGAATATTAAAGAAACTGATGAATCTGAGCCGGAAAACTCCCGGTTGACCTGCGCCTTAGATACTGAACTGTGCAGGCAATTGACCGGAAATTCCACCTGCCGGTCAGGAAAATGTGATAATTTTACCGTGCCGGCAATGTGATTTTATCCG
>JAVEZX010000207.1:0-3526 GCA_034002785.1 Bacteroidales bacterium | reverse complement strand
GGCAGCTTTTTTAATTGCGATTTCCGATTTGCGAATTCCGAATTCCTTCAATATAAATCGCACTTCGCACATCGCACATCGCAAATTACTATTGCCTATTGCCTACTGCCTATTGCCAATTTTCCCATCTTTGCATATATGACTGACTCGAGGCAGGTATACGAACTCGAATACGAGAAGCCCGGTAAGCTGATGTGGAAATACTTCCTGCCGGCTTTTGCCAGCATGATGGCAAACACCCTCTACAACATAGTAGACCGAATCTATATCGGTCAGGGCGTTGATGCACTTGCTCTGTCAGGCCTGAGCGTGGTCTTTCCTCTGATGATAATCATCATGGCATTCGGGATGCTTGTAGGAATGGGCTCAGCAGTGCGCATCTCACTCAGCCTCGGTGAGAAGGACTTCGACAGGGCAAACCGCATACTGGGCAACGCTTTCTTCCTGTCACTTGTCTTCGGCCTGGTTCTGATGGGAACCGGGTTCCTGGTGCGTGACCGCGTTCTCCAGATATTCGGAGCAGGACCGGAGACGCTTCAGTATGCGTCGGATTACTTCACGATCATTCTCCTTGGAACGCCACTGGCAATGGCTGGCTTCTCACTGAATAACATAATCAGGGCCGAAGGAAACCCGCGCATTGCGATGTATTCAATGTTCATAAGCGCAGGGCTCAACATAATCCTCGACCCGATCTTTATCTTCGGTCTGGGGATGGGAGTGAAGGGTGCTGCCATCGCAACGGTGATCTCCCATCTGGTCCTGGCCATATGGGTCCTGACTCATTTCCGCAGCAGCAGGAGCGTTGTCCGCCTGAGCCTGGCCAACATCAGGCCTGATCCCTATATAATAAAATATATAATCTCAATCGGGTTCGCTCCCTTTGCCATGAACCTGGCAAGCAGTATTGTCTGGGGGGTGATGAACACGAAATTCATCAGGTACGGTGGTGACATTGCCGTCGCCGCCCTGGGGATTGTCAACAGCGCAACCATGCTTCTAGTGATCTCCATAATCTCCCTCAACATGGCTGTCCAGCCCATTATAGGGTTTAACTACGGCGCCGGGCTCTTCTGCCGGGTGAAGGAGACCGTGATGAAGGCAATTAAATATGCAACGCTCATAGCAACCGGGGGATGGCTGATATGCATGCTCATTCCCGGAGTCATAGTCAACGTCTTCAACTCCGACAGCCCGGAGCTGCGTGAGGCCGGTGTCCTCGGTCTGCGCATCTACCTGGCGGTGCTGCCTGTAATAGGATTCCAGATAATCGCCTCCAATTACTTCCAGGCAATAGGGAAGGCCAGGCTGGCTACCTTCCTGTCATTGCTAAGGCAGATAATAGTGCTGCTGCCACTGATATTCATTCTGCCTCATTTCTGGGGTACTGCCGGAGTCTGGATCGCAAATCCGATATCTGACTTCGTGGCCGCAGTGGTCTCGTTCATCTATTTCCGTCGCGAGATAGGCAAGCTCAACTGTGATGTGCCGGTTGAAGGGAGAGAGAGGCCATTGATGACTGAATCCGGTGGAGCCGTGATTTGAGGAAGATTCTGAAGCGCTCTATTGATCGGTCCCCCTCTTTTTTCGAAGCACTGACAGAAACAGTACCATTGCCGCTGCAGCAGACGCAACCCCAATCATCACGGATAGCCTGACCGGCAGTGCCAGCCCTCCGCCGGAGTGCGGGGCCACAAGCAGATAGGTGACACAGACGGCTGTCAGGAAGAGCGCCGGGAGAGACATCATCAGGTGGTTTTTGCCCTTCAGTCCAAGGTACATGGCAATGGTCCAGCAGGTGATCGCGGCAAGGGCCTGGTTTGATATTCCCACGAATTTCCAGATTCGCGCAAATTCATCCTTCATCAAAAAGGTGAGCAGAAAGGCTAATACAAACACGGGAATAACAATCAGAAGTCGAGATGAGATCTTCTTCTGCGGAATCCTGAACATATCCGCTATTGTCAGCCTGGCGCTGCGAAAGGCAGTGTCTCCCGAAGTGACGGGGCAAGCTACCACCCCAATTACGGCAATCACCGCACCGGCCTTACCGAGCCATGACCTGCAAATCTCATTGACCAGCCAGGCAGGGTCGGGTTTGATGGCAGGATTGTCGACCAGTGGGTGCGTGAAGGCATAGTTCAGCCCGTGTACATCGCCCATGTAGTTCATGGCGGCGGTAGCCCATATCATCGCAACAATACCTTCGGCGATCATCGCGCCGTAGAAAATATGCCTGCCCTGTTTCTCCGACCGGATGCACCTGGCCATGAGTGGCGATTGAGTGGCATGGAATCCCGAGATGGCCCCGCAGGAGACCACTATAAAAAGGAATGGGAAGATACTGTTGGCGGCGGCATCAGTCTGGAAGTTAATAAGGGTTGCAGGGCTCAGCTCCATCAGGGAGAGGCTTCCCCCGGTCCATTTTATAATTATGCCGGCAAAGACACCGAGCGCCATGAAAATCAGGGCTGCCCCGAAAAAGGGATAGAGCAGGCCGATTATCTTGTCTATAGGCAGTAGTGTGGCAAGGATATAGTAGAAGAAGATCAGCCCCAGCCAGAATGGGAGGCTGAAGCCTGTCATCGTAAACAGCAGCTTGGCCGGTCCGCTCACGAAAGCCACCCCGACAAAGATCAGAAGGAAGAGGGTGAAAATCCTCAGGAACATCCTCATCGGCTTTCCCAGGTAGTTACCCACCAGTTCAGGCAGGCTGGCGCCGCCGTGGCGCACTGAAAGCATCCCGCCGAAGTAATCATGCGTGGCTCCCATAAAAATACATCCGAGAACGATCCAGATATAGACCACCGGTCCGTACATCGCTCCGAGGATCGCTCCGAAGATCGGTCCCAGTCCGGCAATGTTGAGAAACTGGATCATAAAGACCCTCCATCCCTTCATCGGGATATAATCAATACCGTCATTTTTCGCGAAGGCGGGAGTGGGCCGCGCCGGGTCCATCCCGAAGAATCTTTCAGCCACTCTTCCGTAGACGAGGTATCCCAGAACCAGCAGGGTGACCGACACTGCCAGGGTAATCATCCGTTCCTGTTTAAGTAATCAGCTAAATTAACAGAAAATGCAGTTCAGTATCATCAGAGAAGGGCTAATTAAGAAAGGGTCAAAATATCTATATTTGCACCTGAACTGATACCGGCTGATGGACAACATACGTAACTTCTGCATAATAGCACATATAGACCATGGCAAGAGCACGCTTGCCGACAGGCTCCTTGAGTTGACCAGGACCGTTGATGCGCGCGATTTCCAGAATCAGGTTCTGGACGACATGGATCTTGAGAGGGAACGAGGCATCACAATCAAGAGTCACGCCATCCAGATGGACTACCACCATGAGGGTAAGAACTACTATCTTAACCTTATAGATACCCCGGGGCATGTCGACTTCTCTTACGAGGTATCACGCTCTATCGCAGCCTGCGAGGGGGCACTGCTTGTAGTTGATGCCACCCAGGGGATCCAGGCACAGACAATCTCGAACCTGTACATGGCAATTGAACACGGC
>JAVEZX010000206.1:0-3594 GCA_034002785.1 Bacteroidales bacterium | reverse complement strand
AAAAGATCATTCCTCTCTACAGGGAGTCAGCCCTTTCATCATGGGAGGCAAACGTCACCGGCACCGACGAGGCGTGGGCAACCAACGAGAAAGCTTCACTTGCCTATTCAACCTTTTTTACAGACAGGCAGGCATTTGCCGAACTGAAGGAGATAAAGGAATCGGGGCTTGTGAAGGAGCCCCTGCTGGCCAGACAGCTTGATATAATTTATAATTACTTCCTTGCCGGGCAGGTTGACACTGCCCTCATCTCGGAGCAGATCCGGATGGAGACCGAAATCACAAAGAAATTCAACTCCTTCAGGGCGGATGTCAACGGAAAGAAGCTGAGCGACAATGAGGTGGAGGATATCCTTCGAAACTCCACCAGGTCAGCCGAGCTTCAGGCGGCATGGGAAGGCCACAAGCTGATCGGTCCCTTGGTCGCTGATGACATAATAAGGCTGGTGAAACACAGGAACAGGATAGCGCAGGAACTCGGTTTCAGCAACTATCACCGCATGAGCCTGGAGCTATCAGGCCAGGATCCTGATGAGGTGACTGCCATTTTCGATGAGCTGGACAGCCTGACACGAGGTGCCTTCGCCACCCTCAAGGGGGAGATAGACAGCTATTATGCAAAGCGATACGGTGTTCCTGCCACCGAACTGATGCCGTGGCACTACCAGAACCGGTACTTCCAGGAGGCGCCTGAGATCTATCCGGTCGATTTCGACAGTTATTATGCCGACAGGGATCCGGTGAAACTTGCAACTGATTATTATGACTCGATCGGACTGCCTGTTGACGCCATCCTGGCAAGGAGTGACCTCTATGAAAAACCAGGCAAGAACCAGCATGCGTTTTCAACAGATATTGACCGTGCCGGCGATGTCCGCACCCTTGACAACATCAGGCCCGACTCATACTGGATGAACACCATTCTTCACGAGCTTGGGCACGGTGTCTATTCCTACTACAATGACATGTCGCTTCCATTCACACTGAGGGATGCGGCACATACATTCACAACCGAGGCGGTTGCCAACTACTTCGGCAGGCTGGCCACCAATCCCGCATGGATGAACTATATGGGCATCATCACTGCTGAAGAGGCTGAGAAGATAGGGGATGATGCCTTCCGAGCCTTCAGGCTGCAGCAGCTTGTCTTCAGCCGCTGGGCACAGGTGATGTACCGCTTTGAGAAGGCGATGTATGAGAACCCGGAGCAGGATCTCAACCAGCTCTGGTGGGACACTGTTGAGAAATACCAGATGATGAAAAAGCCTGAGGGGCGCAACATGCCTGACTGGGCTACCAAGATCCACGTAGCACTTTATCCCTGCTATTACCATAATTATCTCCTTGGCGAACTGCTGGCTTCGCAGTTTTCAGAATACATTACAGGTACTGTTGTTAAAGGCAATGCCGAAGAGGATATGAAAGCCATGGGAGAATTTTTGAGAACGAAGGTCTTCATGCCAGGCATGCGGTATGAGTGGAATGAGATGATTGAAAAGGCCACAGGCGAAAAGCTTACGGCAAAATACTATGCTGCACAGGTTGTTGGAGTGAAATAATCAAAAGATGATACATATGAGAAAAATTATTATCCTTATGGCCCTGGTAATTACGGCATGCTCAAACCCCTCTAAAAAGGGAGGTGAGACGGCAACAGCCTTCATCGGAGAACCGGTGATTACGGCAACTGTTGACCGGGTGATGGCTGAGCAACCAAATGCTGACAGAGTGCTCCTTGACAAGGGAGTACGCCACGCATCTTCGCTCTGGCGCGAAGAGGACGGAACCGCTGAGCAGTTCACTGAGTTTGTGGCTGCCACTTATATCTCTGATCCTGCATTGCGAAGCAGGATATTCCTGAAGCTCAGCAACTACTTCGAATCGCTCAGCGGAAACATGAACGAGATCACCCTTGATCTGAGAAAGGTGCTGGATGAAGCGGCAGGAGAGATAGACGAGATAGACCGAATGTTCGGTAACTATTCAGTAGGATCTCATCTTCAGTCTGATCTGTATGAGAATAAGATCGCTTTCCTTGTGGCCCTCAACTTTCCTTACTACACACTTGAGGAGAAGGAGGAGGCAGGTGCCGGATGGAGCCGTGAGCAGTGGGCCATGGCCCGCCTCGGGGATCAGTTCATCTCGAGGGTACCGGCTGAACTGAACCAGGCAGCCTCGGTGGCCCTGGGCAATGCAGAGATGTATATTGCAGAATACAATATACATATGGGCAAACTTAGGAGTGATGACGGAGAGAAGCTGTTTCCCGACGATATGGTTCTGCTTTCGCACTGGAATCTTCGTGATGAGATCAAGTCAAATTATGCCGACAGGGAGAACGGTCTGGCAAAGCAGGAGATGGTTTACAAGGTTATGGAACGCATTATCAGCCAGGAGATTCCCGGGAAGGTTATCAATAACCCTGAGTATGAATGGGCACCGTTTTCAAATAAAGTGACGAAGGATGGTGCAGAGGCAGACGTTGAGGCTGAGCCCGATACCCGTTACTCTCATGTTATCAATATCTTCAATGCCGAAAGAGCTGTTGATCCGTACTATCCGGGCATGAACACTGCCATAGCACGCAGCTTTTCGGGCGGGATGGAGATTTCGCAGGAGGATGCTGCGGCCATGTTCAGAGAGTATCTGAGCTCTCCCCAGCTAAAGCAGCTTGCAGCAATAATCAGGGACAGGCTTGGTCGTGATCTTCGGCCGTATGATATATGGTATGACGGCTTCAAGTCGAGAAGCTCAATGCCTGAGGCAATGCTAACCGCGAAGACATCGTCCCTCTATCCTGACCCGGCTGCGTTCAGGGCTGCCATGCCTGGAATGCTTGTCAAGCTGGGCTGGTCCCCGGAGAGGGCGAAATACCTTGGCGACAAGATAGTTGTTGATCCGGCCCGTGGCTCGGGTCATGCGTGGGGCGCCGCCATGAGGGGTTCGGTCTCTCGCCTGCGGACCCGCATTTCAGAGACCGGGATGGACTACAAGGGCTACAACATTGCAGTACATGAGTTCGGCCATAATGTGGAACAGACGATATCACTCTATGACGTTGATTACTATATGCTCTCGGGTGTTCCCAACACAGCCTTCACCGAAGCGACAGCCTTCCTGTTCCAGGACCGCGACCTCATGCTCCTGGGAATCAATGACAACAATCCTGAGAAGGAGAAACTGCAGACGATGGATGCTGCCTGGTCACTGATGGAGATCATGGGAGTGAGCATGGTTGAGATGGATGTATGGAAGTGGCTTTATGAGAATCCTGCCGCCAGCCCTGCACAGCTTAAGGAAAAGACAGTCGCCATAGCCTTGGATGTCTGGAACAGGTACTTTGCACCGGTGCTTGGAGTGAGCGATTCTCCGCTGCTTGCAATCTACTCCCACATGATCAATACGCCTCTTTACCTTCAGAACTACGCCTACGGGCAGATGATTCAGTTCCAGATTGATGAGCATCTGAAGGGGAAGGACTTTTCTGATGAGATTGACCGCATGTACAGCCTCGGGCGTCTCACACCACAGCACTGGATGAACCAGGCCGCGGGGAGAAAGATCTCTCCGCAGCCGCTGCTGAGGGCTCTTGAT
>JAVEZX010000205.1:0-3643 GCA_034002785.1 Bacteroidales bacterium | reverse complement strand
GGTTCCGTTTGATTATCTGACGCCGCTCTTTCCCAACGAGAAATTCACCCTCTGCAGGCCGGGAGAAGGCAACCTGTCAGTTCGCATAGTTGATGTGTTCTGTCCCATAGGGAAGGGTCAGCGCGGTCTTATAGTGGCCCAGCCCAAGACCGGTAAGACAATTCTGCTTCAGGATATTGCCAATGCGATAGCAAAATTCCACCCGGAGGTTTACCTGATGATACTGCTCATAGACGAGCGTCCGGAGGAGGTCACCGAGATGGCCCGCAACGTCAATGCCGAGGTCATTGCCTCCACTTTTGACGAGCCGGCCGAGAGGCACGTGCGTATCGCCACTATCGTTCAGGAGAAAGCCAAGAGGCTTGTTGAGTGCGGTCATGACGTTGTCATACTGCTTGACTCGATCACACGCCTCGCGAGGGCATTCAACACTATCGCCCCTGCGTCAGGCAAGGTACTCTCCGGAGGTGTCGACTCGAACGCCCTTCACAAGCCGAAGCGTTTCTTCGGGGCAGCCAGGAACATAGAAAACGGCGGCTCACTGACAATAATCGCAACAGCGCTGACAGACACGGGATCCAAGATGGATGACGTGATCTTCGAGGAGTTTAAGGGAACCGGCAACATGGAACTGCAGCTTGACCGCAAGCTCTCCAACAGGAGGATCTTCCCGTCAATTGATATCCCGGCCTCGAGCACCAGGCGTGAGGACCTGCTTCTTGAGAAGAACATGCTCAGCAAGATCTGGATCCTTCGCAACTATCTCACTGACATGAATTCAGTTGAGGCGATGGAGTTCCTGCGTGACCGTATCAGCCAGACACGCTCAAACGAGGAGTTCCTTATTTCAATGAACAGCCAGTAAGATTCTCATCGAAAATGAGTACCTTTGCGGTTTAATTTTTCTAAGGTTATTTGATCAATAATTACGTCTAATAAGAAATGGCAACAAAAAAATTCATCACTTGTGACGGCAACCAGGCAGCATCGCACATAGCCTATATGTTCAGCGAGGTAGCCTGCATCTATCCAATTACCCCATCATCCACCATGGCAGAATATGTCGATGAGTGGGCGGCTCACGGACTGAAGAACATGTTCGGTGAGGAGGTAAAGGTGGTTGAGATGCAGAGTGAGGCCGGTGCCGCAGGAGCAGTTCACGGCTCACTGCAGTCAGGTGCCCTGACATCAACATTCACAGCATCGCAGGGACTTCTCCTCATGATCCCCAACATGTATAAAATGGCAGGAGAGCTCCTTCCGGGAGTATTTCATGTAAGTGCACGTACTGTTGCAGCACATGCACTCTCCATCTTCGGTGACCACGGTGACATCTATGCCACCCGCCAGACAGGCTTTGCCCTGCTTGCCACCGGCAGCATCCAGGAGATAATGGACCTTGCAGGTGTTGCTCACCTTGCATCAATTAAATCAAGAGTTCCGTTCCTCCATTTCTTCGACGGCTTCCGTTCATCGCACGAGATACAGAAGATAGAGGAAATGAACATTGAGGATATGAAGAAGCTTGTTGACATGGATTCGCTGAAGGCATTCCGTGACAGGGCTCTCAATCCCGGCAAACCTGTTACCAGGGGTACTGCTCAGAACCCGGATATCTTCTTCCAGGCCAAGGAGGCATCAAACCGCTTCTATACAAATCTTGACGATACTGTCAACGAGTACATGGAAAAGATCAATGCAATCACCGGCCGTACATACAAGCCTTTCACATACTACGGTGCCCCCGATGCAGAAAACATCATAATTGCCATGGGCTCCGTGACGGAAACCATAAAGGAGGTCATTGATTACCTGGCAGAAACAAAGGGTGAAAAACTCGGTCTGATCAGCGTTCATCTCTACAGGCCTTTCTCGGCCAAGTATCTGTTCAACGTCCTTCCAAAGAGCGTTAAGCGTATAACCGTTCTCGACCGTACCAAGGAACCGGGAGCCAACGGTGATCCTCTTTACCTCGACGTAAAAGATGTTTTCTACGGAGAGAAAATGCAGCCGGTCATCCTTGGCGGACGCTACGGCCTCAGCTCGAAAGACACCACTCCTGCACAGATGATCTCTGTCTTCGAGAACATGAAGAAGGAGAAGCCAATGAACCAGTTCACCGTTGGTATCGTTGACGATGTGACATTCAGGTCACTGCCGCTCCTTCCCGAGATAAACGTAAGCCACAAGGGTACCTATTCAGCCAAGTTCTACGGAATCGGATCTGACGGTACCGTCGGCGCCAACAAGAATTCCATCAAGATTATTGGTGAGACAACGGACAAATACTGCCAGGCATACTTTGCCTATGACTCCAAGAAGTCAGGCGGTGTCACAACCTCGCACCTCCGTTTCGGTGATCATCCCATACGCTCGCCTTATCTTGTCAACACTCCTGATTTCGTGGCATGCCACGTTCCGGCCTACCTTGACAAATATGACATGCTTAGAGGTCTCAAAAAGGGCGGAACCTTCCTCCTGAACTCCATCTGGAGTGCAGAGGAGACGCTGACCAAGCTGCCTGATCATATGAAGAAGTACCTGGCTGAGAACCAGATCGGATTCTATATTATCAATGCAACCGCCATTGCTGAGGAGCTGGGACTGGGTACCAGGACCAACACAATCATGCAGAGTGCCTTCTTCAAGGTATCGGAAGTGATTCCCTACAAGCTCGCCGTTGACGAAATGAAGCATGCCGTCATTAAGGCTTACGGCAAGAAGGGCGAAAACGTTGTTAAGATGAACAACGACGCAATAGACCGCGGCGGCGATGTTGAAAAGGTTGAGATACCCGCAGAGTGGGTAAACGTAAAGGTCACTGCCGAAAAGGTTGACAACAGCAAGCCTGCATTTATCCGCGACGTTGCTGATGTGATCAACGGCCTCAGGGGCGATGATCTCCCGGTCAGCGCCTTTGTCGGACGCGAAGACGGTACATTCCCTGCCGGAACCTCAGCATATGAGAAACGCGGTATCGCCGTGAACGTACCCGAGTGGCAGATGGACAAGTGCATCCAGTGCAACCAGTGCTCGTATGTATGTCCTCACGCTGCAATCCGTCCCTTCCTTCTGACGGACGAAGAGCTGGCAGCAGCTCCTGAAGGCACCACTGCAAAACAGGGTATCGGTAACACAAAGAGCCACAAATTCAGGATACAGGTCAGTGTCTATGACTGTACCGGTTGCGGCAACTGCGCCGATGTATGTCCCGCCAAGGAGAAGGCACTTATCATGATGCCACTTGAGTCACAGCTTGAACAGGCTGACAGGTGGACCTACATGCACGAGAAGGTCGGATACAAGGAGACGGTGGTTGACAAGTACACAAACGTCAAGAACTCACAGTTTGCACAGCCTCTCTTTGAGTTCTCCGGCGCCTGCGCTGGCTGCGGTGAAACCCCTTATATAAAAGCCATCACACAGCTCTTCGGTGACCGTATGGTCATTGCCAACGCAACAGGCTGTTCATCAATCTACGGCGGTTCGGCACCATCGATGCCCTATACGGTCAACAAGAACGGACACGGTCCCGCATGGGCCAACTCACTCTTCGAGGACAACGCCGAGTATGGCTTCGGCCTCATGCTTGGAGCAAACCGCATCAGGGAACGCATCGAGCGCCTGATGAAGGAGAGCCTCG
>JAVEZX010000204.1:0-3678 GCA_034002785.1 Bacteroidales bacterium | reverse complement strand
TGGCCATCGCGTCAAGAACCTTAAAGATGAACTCCTTCGGGAAAAAATGCCTTGATACGTCGAGATGCATCCCTCTCCACCTGTACTGAGGTGAATCCGATATTTTCACACACGGAACGGCTATAGCGCTTTTGTCAGCTTTCTGAGAAGGGAAGATGAGCTGTTTCAGAGTCTGGAAGGCATAGAAGAGTCCGGCATCATCACCGGCTGAAATTTCAATGCCATCAGCAGACACCTCCAGGATATATGCCTCCGGATTATCAATAAGGCTGTCATACTTCACGATGATTATATTTTCATCCCCGGGTGCCTGCTGTTCGGTGACCCTGATTTTTCCGTAATGCTTTACAAGGAATCCGTTGAACATTCCGGCAATCTCGCCGGCAGATCCGAAGGCATGGTCAATGACTAACCCGGTTCCGGAACTCAACAGGAATTCGCCTTCCGCTGCTTCAGTCACGGCAGGTGCCGGAATCAGGGAAAGGGGTTCATATTCTACCTGCCTTCCGCCTTTCGAGCATGAGGCAAAAGTGGTCATTATGAGTAAAATGATTGCTGCTCCGGCAATCTGCCCGGTAGTATTGATTTTCATTTCAGTTCAGACTTTAAGGAATATCCTGTTACGGTAAAGGAACCAGAGGAATAGCCAGACCACTGCTATATAGCCCAGGGAACTTATAAACGGCTGCAGTGCTGCCGGAGAGAGGTCGTGGATCCCTTTGAGAAAGAAATCCCTGATAATGTCAAACCGGAGTATCCTGTGCTGCAGCACGTAGATCGTAATTGAGTTCATCCCGATGACGACAAAGAAGAAGGCCCATCTCTTCATTTTCCATACATCAATGACCAGGTAGAAGAGACCCAGGAGCATCAGGCTCCAACCACCGGCATAAAGCACGAAGGAGCTGGTCCACAGGTTTTTGTTTATCGGGAAGAAGGTACCCCATGCGATGCCAAGAATGAGGCTGAGGATGCCGGCCCCAATGATTACCAGGGCTTTCTTCATGCCGTTCAGTCTGCCGGTCTCAAGGCGAAGCAGGTGACCGGTAAAAACCCCCAGCAGGGCAGTGGAGACTGATGGGATGGTACTGAGTATCCCTTCAGGTTCATTGAACTCTGTGTACATGGTTCCGGGCAGGAATAGCCTGTCAATATAACCGGCCAGGTTGCCCTCGGGGGAAAGATCCCCGGCACCAAACCCGGGTACCGGCACCAGCAACATCAGGAGGCAATATAATATCAGCAGGCCCCAGAACCATGCTACCTGCCACCTGAGCCCGGCATTAAGCACTATCATTGCGGCCAGGAACCATGCAATCCCGATCCTGCCCAGCACACTGGCGAAGCGAAGGTTATCCGGATTAAGCTCCAGTATACGGTTTACCAGCATGCCCAGCACCACCAGCACCAACATTCGTTTCAAGGCGTGGAGATATATCTTCCGCCGGGTTTCTCCCCTGGTACGGCGTGCCTCAAATGAATATGGCATGGATACTCCTGCAAGGAAAAGGAAAAGAGGAAAGATCATATCGTAGAAGGCGAACCCATTCCATGCAACATGATGCATCTGTGAGTTCATCCACTCAAACAGGGGCCACCCGGTAACTGTTGCCAGAGCAAAGACCAGTTTTTGTCCTCCTGTGATCCAGAACATGTCAAATCCTCTCAGGGCATCCAGGCTGTATAGCCTGCCGGAAGGACTCCCTGAAGCAGGAGAGCTCTTTGAAGCTGAATGTTTTATTTTCATCGGTCAGAATATTTCCACGCGGTCAATAATCACCTCTGTCTCCCTGCCGTTCAGTGGAGGTTTACCCCGGAAGAGCCAGAGATTAATCTTCAGCTTCTCATCACTGTCCGGAGGATTGTCGTCACCGTAGTAGCGCCAGCGGGCGAGGATCTCCGTCTCGTTGACCGGATTCAGCCTGTGACCGCGGTAACTTGCAAAATCTATCCATTTTTTTGTCCAGACGAAAATATGTGTCGAACTCTCTCCCTCCAGGTCGTCCATCCTGAAACGGACCTTATTACCGACCCTGTGGGAAGGCTGAATTGTATACTGGGCCTCCTGGTTATTGTCGAAACCCCATCTTGAGAATTCTATATCTATCTCCTCCGTATCACTCTTGTAGGTGTAGAGACCCCATACCACCTGACGGTCAAGACTATCAGGCCTTGTAGAGACGTAGAAGACATACTTACCGTAACCTGTATGTTTTGCCAGTTCAACCCTTGCGCAGTTCCATCTGCCTTCCCGATATGTGATCTTAAGGTGAAGCCGGCCCTCGTCATCCACCCACGCGTTCTCACGGGAATCAGAGAAATAATTCGGCCCTGGGCCTCCCTTCTCCTCTCCTGAGGTGGAGACAATCCAGTCATATCCCGAGAAGCTGATAACCCTTACCCCTTCAGGGATGACGAATTCTGGCTCCTTGCCGGAACATGCGCTTACAGCATACAGTATGGTCAGCACAACTGCCGTCTTAGTTATATATGATGTTCTGCTGATCATCTCAGATGTCGTTTCTGAATACTGTTAATCCCCTCTTGATGGTTCTGACTACTTTCAGTGAGCCATTCTCATCATTTAGCAGGACCAGGTCTGCCACTCCTCCCCTTACCGGCAGACAGTCGCCCTCCATGCCGGCCAGCCGGTAAGGGATCCTGCCTGCCATATCCAGGGCCTCAGCCAGGGAGACAAGTCCCTTTGATACAATTGTTTCCACACAGTGCAGAAGCGATTTACCGGAACCGGCAAGCATATCCGGATTGCCCTTTACATGGAGCTTTCCGGCTTCAGTAAGGGTCACTTCGCCGCCGATATGAGTGGTGTAATCTCCTGGCGGCATCCCGGTGAGACCGGTGGCATCACTTACAAGAACTATTCGTCCCGGTTTCATTCTGAGAAACACCTTCATCACCGCGTCAGGGAGATGAAAGCCGTCGGAGATTATTGAAGCACAGAGTTCATCAGCGGCGAGCTGTTCCCAAATGTAGTTTCTGTGACGTGGAAGCATCTGGTGAGAGCCGTTGCCGAGGTGTGTTGAGAGTGTTGCGCCGGCTGCCACAGCCTCCCGTATCTGTTCCGGTGTGGCAGCAGTATGGCCTATTGAAACTGTCACTCCGCTTGCAGCAGCACGCCTGATGAAATCGGGCGAATCGGGCCACTCCGGTGAGAGTGTTATGATGCGAATCATACCGCCGCTTGCCTCCTGCCACTGGCAGAAGAGATTCCAGTCAGGAGGCCTGACATGCTCAGCAGGGTGTGCTCCACGGGCACCATTCTCAGGAGATATAAATGGCCCTTCCAGATGAATGCCTCCCACAGCCCCCGCCGCCTCAGGAAAACGGCTGCATGCATCAGCAATAACACTGACGTAATCAAGTATACAGTCGCTGCTGTTCGTGATGATGGTGGGGAAAAAGGTGGTTACCCCTTCACTCCATAACTTCACAGATATGTCCCTGACTGTTTCGGGATGTAGAGGATCGGTGTTCAGATCAAGTCCCGCATAGCCGTTGACCTGCAGGTCTGTCAGTCCCGGAGCAATGACAAGACTCTTATCGTCCTCATCCCGCGCCTTCTCCACCTCGGCTATAACTCCGTCAGCCACTGTAAGCCTGACCGCCTCGCCAGTCAGGTAAAGACGGCCGGTAATGATATTATCATCGCTTTGCAAG
>JAVEZX010000203.1:0-3688 GCA_034002785.1 Bacteroidales bacterium | reverse complement strand
GAATTTCATATATGCCACTCTTCCTATCGGATCAACCGAGTTGAACTGAACTGTCTTCAGCCGGCCCCATTCCTTATCGGGAGAAAGTTTAATCGCACTTTCAGACCAGGTAACATCGGCGTTGAAGGGGACCGGGGTCTTCATATATCCGCATACCGCCAGGTATTTTTTCAATTGCTCCGGTAATCCGGCAACAAGCTGGTCTGTAAAATGCTGCCCGGTATATGGTTTGGCGCAACTGATGAGGCCGGCCCTCTCATTCAGAAAAATTCTCTTCATTTCCAGGTTTGTTGTTAGTTGTTCAAAAGTGTGGATCGCTGTTGAGTTGTCCGGAAGAAAATTTCAGGAGTAAAATTACCCATAACATTAAGATAAGCAACCTGACCACACCTGGAGGGGATTAAAATTTTCCGAACCAAAAGGCCATAAAATTGTTTACCTTTAGTTAAACCGAAATGAAATTAAAACCAATATCATGGCATACTACTTTTCCAAAACGCTCCGGACTTCATTTGAAGATGCAGTTGAAAAGGTAACAGCAGCCCTGTTCGAAGAGGGTTTTGGGGTCATCTCTGAGATAGACCTTCATGAGAAGATCAAATACAAGCTGGGTGTAGATTTCAAGAAGTACCGCATCCTTGGGGCATGCAACCCTGCATACTCATACAAGGCCCTGCAGGCTGAGGACAAGGTTGGGGTGATGCTTCCCTGCAATGTACTTGTAATTGAACAGGGTGATAATGAGATTGAAATTGCGGCAGTCAACCCCGCCGATGCAATGATGGCAGTGCACAACGAGGTTGTGGCTGAGGTAGCCGTCAATGTGGGTGTACATCTTCAAAAGGCCCTGGACAGGCTGTAGTGCGTCAATCTGTATCAGATTGATTTTCCGGGACCCATCTCGGTTTCTTCCGCCGTTTCAAGGTGCTTCGCGTACCTTATCTCATCACAGATTTTACCGTTCTTGATAACGGCATTCCTGAGGATTGCCTCTCTCTCAAACCCGCACTTCTCAAGCACTCTCTGTGAGGCCGTGTTGAATGAAAATACGCCCGAATAAATTTTTATAACCCCCAATTCGCGGAATCCGTAATCACAGATCAGATTAACAGCCCGCGGAGTAATCCCCTTGTGCCAGTAGGGTTCACCGATGAAATACCCCAGCTCGGCGGTCTTGCGGTAGACATCCTCATTCCTGTGCAGCCCGATGTTTCCCACATACTCACCTCCGTACTCTATGGCAAATACCTCATAGGGTTTCATCAGGAAGCAAAGCGATATAAATTTCTCCGCATCCTCAAGGGTGTATGGAGAAGGGAAGGCATCGCGAAGGTTTTCGGCCACCTTCTCGTTATTGGCTAATTCAGCCATCCGGAATTTGTCGCTGCGCCTGAATTTGCGGATTGTTACAACTCCGTCTGTGAATGTCAGCGGTGATGTTTTCATTATTTGCAGGAATTAAATACGGAGCATAAAGGTATTAAAATGAGTAATATTGTGCGATGAAAAGGGCACTGCCTCTGATATTGATACTCTTAAGCACTGCCGCGCTCACCCGGTCGCAGCCCTCGTTCCCTGACAACGGGCAGCTGTATGTCGACACGGTGGTGCCTGCGGTTTATATCTCAATTCACCCTGACACGCTGGCCTGGATCTATGCCAACCCTGAGAGTGACAGGGAATTCCGTGCGGTTTTCGTCTTTGATAACGGAACGGTGCGCGATACCCTGGAGCAGGTAGGATTCAGGTTAAGGGGCAACACTTCGCGGACGTCGAAAAAAAAATCGTTCAAGGTTTCCTTCAACACCTTCACTCCGGGCAGGAAATACTTCGGGGTTGAAAAGATGAACCTGAACGGTGAACACAATGATCCCTCGGTTATGCGTTCCAAGATCATGTGGGATATACTTCGAAAATGGAACATCCCCGCCCCGCGGGCAAACCATGTCAGGGTCCATATCAACGGCAGCTACTTCGGGCTCTATATCAACGTGGAACATATCGACGAAGAGTTTGCCCTATCCCGGTTCGGCAACAAGGACGGCAACCTCTATAAATGTCTCTACCCTGCAGACCTTGCATACCGGGGATCTGACCCCGACAGCTACAAGTTATGGAACGGTACCAGGTGGACCTATGATCTGAAAACCAACCTGGAGGAGAACGACTTCTCGGATCTTGCCAGGATGATCGGCGTATTGCATAATGCAGATAATCAAAATCTTGTATGCGAACTTGACAGGGTGTTCAACGTACAGGATTACCTGAAGATCATGGCTGCACAGATCTTCTGCGGCGACTGGGACGGATATCTCTACAACAAAAACAACTTCTACCTGTACCACAACACCCTGACCGGCAGGCTGGAGTATATCCCGTATGATGTTGACAATTCATTCGGAATTGACTGGTTCGGGATCAACTGGGCAGAAAGAAACATCTACGGGTGGCAGCCGGGAGGTGACCAGGTGAGGCCGCTCTTTGACCGTATAATCAACAATCCTGTCCTGCGCGGTCAGTTCAGCTTTTACGCCGGCCAGCTTATTGAAAGCACCCTGGACATGGATTCTCTGGTGGCGGCAGTTGAGGAGAGGAAGGAGATGATCTATCCTTTCATAGTGAATGATCCTTTTTACCCTCTCGACTATGGCTTTGACCAGGACGATTTCCTCAACTCTTATACCTCGGCCACCGGTGCTCATGTCAAATGGGGGCTCTACCCGTACCTGGAGGCAAGGAAGGCGTCAATGGCAGTGCAGATCGAAGAGGGTGACGCTGTGCCTGTCATTAAATATTTTACCTGTGAACGAAGGGCAGGAGAGCCCCTGCGCGTCAGCTGCACCGTGGAGGCTGCATCTCTGCCGGTAACTGTCAGGCTTGTCTGGTCAGTGGCAGGAGGGGATACCAGTGAGGCGGAAATGGCCGATGAGGGAAACGGTCGGTTCTCAGTCATTCTTACAGGCATACCTGATGAGGACCCGGTCACCTTCCAGGTACTTGCATCATCAGTATCGGGTGAGACAGCGCTCCTGCCATGCAACCCCATCCTCGCAGCACCTGTAGCCGGCGAGACACCTCTGCTTTTCATCAATGAGTTCATGGCTGACAACGAGGAGACAACAGGCGATGAGTATGGCTACTTCAGCGACTGGATTGAGATATACAACGGCGGCGATGAGCCGGTGAACCTTGGAGCTCTGTATCTGACTGACAATTTCAATGATCCGCTGAAGTGGAAGATGCCCGGCACGATTCTTCCCGCCGGCGGGTTTATCCTTCTCTGGGCTGACGGCACACCCGGGCTCGGGATCAGGCATGCCCCCTTCAAACTTGACAAGGATGGCGAAGAGATAGGCATCTTTAATCGCTATAAGCTTGTTGTAGACACAGTTACCTTTGGTTTGCAACACGAGGATGTAAGCATGGGAAGGAAGAGTGACGGGTCGGAAGAGATCATATTCCTCGCCGCTGCCACACCCGGAAGATCAAATAACCTCACCTCTTCCGGTCCTGCACCCGAAGTCAGGGCGCTGATAATTTATCCCAATCCTGTCGCCGGGGAAACCTTATGGCTCAGCGAGGAAACAGACTGCAGGGTTTACAGCACATCGGGAGTTCTGCTGTTCTCTGGAACCGATGTATCGGAGATTGATGTGAGTGCTTTCCCGGCAGGCATGTATATACTTGT
>JAVEZX010000202.1:0-3705 GCA_034002785.1 Bacteroidales bacterium | reverse complement strand
AGGGATGACCTCCTCAGTAAGTACATGACGGCAGACACAAACAACCTTGACCCTGCCAAAATAAGAACTTCCAGGATCAGGAGCGGGCTGGATGATGCACTGATAGCCCTGGAGAGGGCTGAGTATAACTTTAACAACACACGTATATATTCCCCCCTTGACGGGGTGATCGCCAACCTCGAGGCAACCCGCCTGAACCCCAGCCAGAACTACAAGAGCCTCTGCACGGTGATTGCCAACGATGTAATGTATATAGAGTTCCCGGTGATGGAGTCGGAATACGGATTCATCACAACAGGGATGCCCGTTGGGATAATTCCTTTTGTTGATGACAGCCTTCTCCTCCAGGGGAAGATAGTGGAGATCAATCCACAGGTTGATGAGGGCGGTATGATACGCGTCAGGGCAGAGTTCAGGAATAACGGACGCCTCATTGACGGCATGAATGTCAAGGTCCTTATCAGGAAGCCTGAATATAACAGGTTGGTCATCCCCAAAGAAGCCCTGGTGATCAGGCAGGGGAAAGATGTTGTTTTCATCAGGCAGGATTCCCTGGCCATATGGAAGTATGTCACAATTGAGTCTGAGAACAGCTCGATGGTCTCCGTGAGCGAGGGCCTCACCCCCGGCGACCTTGTCATTGTAAGAGGCAACACCAACCTCGCACATGAAACAAAGGTGAAAGAGGAATGAGTTCCCCGAGTGAACAGTCGCCACGCTTTTCGCCTTTCAGCCTGAACATCGTCTTTGTGGTGCTCATCATCACCGGGGCAGCAATAATGCCTCTGCTGTCGCTGCAGTTGAACCCCACCCGCTATCTCCCTTCACTGACTATAAGCTATACATGGCCTGACGTCGCCGCCAGGGTGATTGAGCAACAGGTCACTTCGGTCCTCGAGGGTGTGATAAGCACCCTACCCGGGGTCAGTCGCATCTCTTCCACCACAAACAACGAGAGCGGGGAGATAACCGTGGAGTTCGACAGGAATACCGATCTACGCACAAAACGGTTCGAGGTGGCATCACTCATCCGCGATGCCCACTCGCGCCTTCCCGACAGGGTCTCTTACCCGGTTATCCAGATGAATATGCCGTCAAATACAAGCGGATCGGTGATACTGAGCTACCAGGTGACAGGCAACGAAGCTCCTTCCTATATCTTCAGTATAGCCGAGGAGCTGCTGAAGCCGGCGATAGCATCCGTTGACGGCGTCTACAGCGTGGATATCTACGGCGCCACACCCCGTGCCTGGGAGCTGATATATGACCAGAAGGTCCTCTCTTCAACCGGGGTGACCCCCGGCCGGATACGTGATGCAATAAGGGCATATCTCTCTGTTCGTGAGGCTGGCGGAGGAATTGACAACCTGCTCTCATCGGGAATGCAAAGGACATATCTGACTATGGTCGGCCACCGGCCCGATACGGTCAGGTGGGAGGATATCCCGGTCACCGCCGGGAACGGCAGGGTGCTGATGCTCTCAGATCTTGTCACAGTGAAACTAAGGGATGAGAGGCCCCGCAGTTACTATCGCATCAACGGCCTCAACACAATTACGATGGTGATAAGCGCCGGAAGAAACGTCAATAACATCAGGGTTGCAGAGGAGGTGAAGGATGTGGTTGAGAAAATGAAGAGCAGGATTCCTCCCGGCCATGATGTGATACTGTCGCTTGACAACACCGGTTTCATCCGTGAAGAGATATCGAGGAACCTTTTCAGGGCGGCGCTGTCGGTCATACTGCTCCTGGTCTTCGCTCTGCTTGTGAGCCGTGACCTGAGATACATGCTCATACTGTTCATCAGTATGGTGGCAACAATCTTTATAGCTTTCATCTTCTACTGGCTTTTCAGGCTTGAGATACACCTCTATTCAATGGCCGGGATAGCCGTGTCATTTGGTATGATTATCAGCAATATTATAGTGATGACTGATCACATCAAATACCATCATAACCGGAAAGTTGGCATCTCACTCATGGCTGCCACCCTGACCACCGTGGGAGCGCTTGTGGTGATCTTCTTCCTTGATGAGGCCTCGCGGGTCACGCTGGCCGACTTCGCGGCGGTGGTTATAATTAACCTGATGGTATCACTTGTGGTGGCGCTATTCTTCATCCCCTCACTGGCACAATCGATCGGCTTCGCCGGGACGAGAGAGGCGGCTATTTTTCAGGGTAACCGCTTCGCCGGGAGGAGCGACGCGGCTAATTTTCAGGGTAATCACTTCACCGGGAAGAGAGCCGCAGCGTATATCCGGCGTAAACGCTTCGCTGTGCGCCGCACAAGGTTTTACGAGCAGGCCATCAGATCATTTATAAGATACAGGAAGGTATATCTCACTGCAGCGGTGCTGCTGTTCGGACTGCCGCTGTTCTGGCTTCCGGATTCACTGCCTGTTGAAAAGATCAGGACCACTGCCACCCCTGAGCCTGAGCTGACCCGTTGGCAGGAGCTGTACAACAAGACCATGGGAAACACTAAATATGTAACTGATATTAAGCCCATTGTAAACAAGCTTACCGGTGGTACGCTCAGGCTCTTCAGTGACCGGGTGAAGAGCAGCAATTATTATTACTTCAGGGGTTCCGACGATGTTGAGCGCACACAGCTCAGCGTAAGCATCGGCCTCAGCGAGGAGGGGCTGACGCTCGAAGACATGAATGAGGTATGTCTGGGTCTTGAGAACATGATTGCCGCCTACAGCGAGGTGGACCGTTTTACCACCAGGGTCAGTTCGCCGTCGTCGGCCTCGCTGACAGTCACATTCAAACCGGAGCATGACCGCACAATATTCCCGTTCATCCTGAAGATGAGGATAGAGGACTACATGATGGGCATCGGCAGTTATCATGTCCAGGTGTACGGGGTGGGCAAAGCCTTCAGCAACCAGGTTTACAGCGACTACCTGAGGGGCTCTTATTCAATCGTTCTGAAGGGATACAACTTTGATATTCTGAGCGGCTACGCCGAAGACCTCAAGGAGCGGCTCATCGCAAGCGCGAAGGGAAGGATAAAGGAAGTGTACGTACTGGGAGGAGAAGACCGCTGGTCAGTAAAGAAACAGTACCGCAACATTGTAACTGCTGACAGGGAGTCGGTCACGCTGGCCGGGAGCGATATGTACAGCCTGTATGAACACACCCGGAGCCTCTCGCGAAACATCCAGGATGGCGGGCAGGTCTTCATGGGAGGCTTCCTTGCCCCGATGACCCTGAGATCAGCCTATGCAGAGACATACGAGATGTGGGACATCTATAATGAGCCGATGATAACAGGAACACAGGGCATTGTGAAGCTGAAGGACCTGCTGAGCATGACCAGGGAGATATCGGATAATTCAATCAGCCGCGAGGACCAGCAGTATATCATAACTGTGACATACGATTTCATCGGGAACTATGAGCTGGCCAGGATCATCAGGGACCGTAACATTGAAGAGATGGCGGCTCTCCTGCCGCTGGGATATTCGGTACGCTCCAGCTCCTACACTTATTCATGGTTCACGCAGAAGAACAACTACCCATTGCTGCTGCTTGTCATAGCCATCATCTACCTGGTCTGCGCCATCCTGCTTGAGTCGCTGCGCCAGCCGTTCATAGTGCTAGGGCTGATACCGTTCTCTTTCATCGGGGTCTTCATTACCTTTTCACTGTTTAAGATACAGGCGGATGAGGGGGTGTTTGCAGCGATGATCCTCCTTT
>JAVEZX010000201.1:0-3724 GCA_034002785.1 Bacteroidales bacterium | reverse complement strand
TGCTGGTTATTGACGGTGTGCCTTACGGAAACATGACCCTTCGTGACCTCCCTTCAGATGATATTGAAAACATCAGCGTGCTGAAGGGTGCCACAGCAACTGCACTCTACGGCTCGAGAGGAGCCGGCGGTGCAATAATGGTTACGACAAGAAGGGGATCTGACAAAAACGGGCTCACAGTCACCCTCAACAGCAGCACGATGTTTACTGCCGGATACCTTGCTATCCCGGAGATGCAGTCAACATACGGCCGCGTGGTCAATACATCAACAAACACATACGCACGTTCCGGAGACGGATCATGGGGCGTGCCTCTCGACGGCAGGGAAGTGATTCAGTGGGATCCGATCTCCAAATCAATGAAACTCATGCCTTATCTGCCAATAGGAAAGGACAACTTCGAGAATTTCCTCGAACAGGGCTTCATCCTTAACAACAATGTCAGCATTGTCCAGCAGAGTGACCTTGGCAGTCTCAGGGCATCAGCCACTACAGTGCAGAACAAAGGACAGTATCCAAACTCCATGTTCAACAAAATGACCTATACAATCGGCGGTGATATGAAAATTGACAAGTTCTCCCTTGCTTCATCCATCGCCTATAACAAACAGACCTCTCCCAATGTGGGCTTCAGCGGCTATACCGGATATGACCCGATGTATAATATGCTTGTCTGGTCAGCCCCTGATTATGATATCCGCGATTACACCGATTACTGGGTTGTGCCTGATGAAGTGCAGAACAGCAGCTACACAAGCACAAACAACAACCCCTATTTCGACAGGTACGAGAGAATCCACAGTATCAACAAGGATGTATTCAATGTAAGCCTTGACATGGGCTATGACATCCTTCCCTGGCTGAAAGCAATACTTCGCAGCGGTTATGACATATACAGTGACCGCCAGGAGGTAAGAATCTCCAAGGGCTCTTTCCAGGGCGGCGGCAGCTCTACTGTCATCCCCGGAGGAACCCAGATATGGGGTGAGTCCCAGAGAGGTTCCTACAACCTGGGCCTCAGCAGGGGATTCAGTATCAATAACGATCTGATGTTTACTGCTGATAAGACATTTGATGACTTCACGGTCAGCGCGCTTGCAGGCGGAACAATCTTCTATCGTCAGGATGACGGTATTGAAGCCAGGACCCAGGGAGGACTCACTATCCCCGGTTTCTATTCACTCAAGGCCTCAATAAACCCGGCAGCAGTAGGGTCATCCATCAGCCGCCAGCAGGTAAACAGCCTTTACGGCCGTCTGGCACTCTCGTGGAAAAGCCTGGTTTATGCTGAAGCAACCCTTCGCAATGACTGGAGTTCCACACTGCCGGAAACAACAAGATCCTATCTCTACCCCTCCGTTTCGGGAAGCTTCATTGCTTCAAACATCCTTCCTGAGATTGACTGGCTATCACTCTGGAAGATCCGCAGTTCATGGACCTCATACAAGACACCAGCCAATGTATTTGACATAAATTCTGTCTACACAATCACAAACAATGCCTGGGGCTCTCTCAGCGCAGCCTCACTCCCCACAACAATCAGGGGTACTGACCTGCTGCCTGAATCAGCAGGTACATTTGAAATCGGTACAATGGTCAATCTCTTTAAAAACAGGGCCTCAGTTGATCTGACCTGGTACAGGAAGAGAATGTATGACTTCATAAAATTTGCTCCGATTACTCCTGCTACAGGATTCTCCAACAGACTTCTCAATATCGATGAAGAGTGGGTAAGAAAAGGCCTTGAGATAGAGGCAAACGTGACCCCTGTCAAGACTGAGAACTGGCAGTGGGATGTGGGGCTGAACTGGTCAACCTATGCAACCTATTACCTCCAGCTTGACTCTCTCTATTCAGCTGACAAACCATGGGTACAGGTGGGTGCCAGAACGGACCACTATGTTCTCAGGGACTACCTGAAGGATCCTCAGGGAAATATAATCCATAACAACGGGCTGCCTCTCTATTCAGGCTACGACTCCAAGTTCGGCAATTATGATCCGGACTGGATCTGGGGCCTGAGCAACACAGTAAGGTACAGGAACTGGGCTATGACAATCTCTGCCGATGGCAGGGTTGGAGGGATAGCACAGACCACCACCGAGATGTACATGTGGCGAGCCGGTTCACACCCGGGTTCAGTAGTGCCGGAACGTTACCTTGATGCAACTCAGCCGGGAACGAAGAACTATATCGGCGAAGGCGTCAAAGTCGTCGAGGGAACCGTCTCCTATGACACCTACGGAAACATAACAAGTGACACCAGGGTCTTTGCTCCGAATGATGTGGCCGCTACATACAAGACCTATACCGAAGCCATGCATAAGGGAACCGCCTGGGGAGGATCACCGTCACCCATAGACGCATACAGCACCACATTCTTCAAGATCAGGGAGGTAGCTCTTACCTACCGTGTTCCACAGGAGTTCTGCGACAGGCTGGGCATTAACGGAGTATCCGTATCCGCCATTGGCCAGAATGTGCTCTTATGGGCAAAACAGTTCAAGTATTCTGACCCGGACGGCGGCTCGGAAAACTTCATTGATCCCGCTGTAAGATACATGGGTCTGAACCTGAAGATTGGTTTCTAATCATTTAAAATGCAAAATGATGAAAAAGATGAATAAAATAACAGTCCTCGTATTGCTGGCGGCAACAATGGCTGCCGGATGCAGCAAGTTCGAGGAGATAAATACGAATCCAAATACAACCACCGTCTCCAGCGCATCCATGCTATGCACAAAGGCAATCCTGAATGTTACAGCCTTCAGCGGCAGGGACGGGAAGACAATGATATCAGACAATGCACTGCCCAAATATGTCGGTTACGCCAATGAGGGTCAGCTTGGGACACAGTACAATACATTCGGCGCCACTGACTTCGGAGGCCTGCTGATCCTTCCGAACCTTGACCAGATGCTTGAAGAAGCTGAGGGCACCGTGATGGAGAACTCGTATAAAGGCGTTGCAAGCTTCGTAAGGGCTTACAGGTTCTTCAGGCTTACAATGGAGACAGGTGACATGCCCTACTCTCAAACAAACAAGGGAGCTGAAGGGCTTTACAGGCCACAGTATGATACCCAGGAACAGATATTCCTTGGTATCCTCGACGAACTGAAGGCAGCTGACCAGTTTTTTGCTCAGGGTGTAACCTTCAACGGCGATCCTACACCTTACAACGGCGATCCTGACAAATGGCGCAGGGCAGTCAATGCAACAGCCCTAAAGGTTCTCATGACTCTCAGCAAGAAGGAGAGTGTGGCTTCTCTCAACGTGAAAACTCGATTCGCTGAAATTGTAAGCGCAGGATATCTGATGCAACCTCAGACAGGCTTCCTGGGGGTGAACTATTCAACCCAGAATAAACACCCTCTGTCAGGAACAAATGACCTCTTCACAAGCAGGACAGTCATGAGTTCACTGCTCGTCGACAATCTGAAGCTTCTGAATGACAGACGCATGTATTATTATGCAGAACCTGCAGCAGCACAGATTATTGCCGGTTTTACTGAGGTTGATCCGGAAGCATATACCGGCGTGGATGTCTCAATAGACTATGCAACCATGAACGCAGGCCACAGTGCCGGACTATATTCACTTCTGAACAAACGTTACCTGCAGGAGGAAGCCACCGAGCCTCGCCGGCTGATGACCTATGCCGAGCAGCAGCTTATCCTCGCCGAGGCCAGGATACTCGGATGGATTACCACCGGAACAGCCCAGG
>JAVEZX010000200.1:0-3729 GCA_034002785.1 Bacteroidales bacterium | reverse complement strand
TCATCAACCCGACGCCACGTATACTTCCGCTGCCAGAAGATATCATCCAGTGCGACAGTACCTACACTAACATAGTCCTTGAGAGTCCGAGTGTCTTTACCGGCGGACTGGTCAGCTTCCGCTACGAAGCAGAAGCCTCGGGAGTAGCAGGTGACGTTACAGGTTTTCTTGCTACGGAGAGTGGGCTCTCTGACGGTTATGTAATAAACAGGCAGCTCATCAACCATACCGATGAACCACAGACGGTAACCTGGATAATCACTCCCGAAAGCGGCGTGGCCTGTAACGACGGACCATCCGACACTGTGACCGTTGTCATCAACCCGACGCCACGTATACTTCCGCTGCCAGAAGAGATTATTCAGTGTGACAGCACCTACACTAACATAATCCTTGAGAGTCCGAGTACCTTCACCGACGGACTGGTCAGCTTCCGCTACGAAGCAGAAGCCTCGGGAGTAGCAGGTGACGTTACAGGTTTTCTTGCTACGGAGAGTGGGCTCTCTGACGGTTATGTAATAAACAGGCAGCTCATCAACCATACCGATGAACCACAGACGGTAACCTGGATAATCACTCCCGAAAGCGGCGTGATATGTAAAGACGGACCATCCGACACTGTGACCGTTGTCATCAACCCGACGCCACGTATACTTCCGCTGCCAGAAGAGATTATTCAGTGTGACAGCACCTACACTAACATAGTCCTTGAGAGTCCGAGTACCTTCACCGACGGACTGGTCAGCTTCCGCTACGAAGCAGAGGCCTCTGGAGTAGCAGGCGACGTTACCGGCTTCCTTGCTACAGAAAGTGGTCTTGATGATGGATATGTAATCAGCCAGCGACTCATCAACCATACCGATGAACCACAGACGGTGACCTGGATCGTCACCCCTGAGAGCGGCGTGGCCTGCAACGACGGACCATCCGACACTGTGACCGTTGTCATCAACCCGACACCACGTATACTTCCGCTGCCAGAAGAGATTATCCAGTGCGACAGCACCTACACTAACATAGTTCTTGAGAGTCCGAGTATCTTCACCGGCGGAACGGTCAGCTTCCGCTACGAAGCAGAGGCCTCTGGAGTAGCAGGCGACGTTACCGGCTTCCTTGCTACAGAAAGTGGTCTTGATGATGGATATGTAATCAGCCAGCGACTCATCAACCATACCGATGAACCACAGACGGTGACCTGGATCGTCACCCCTGAGAGCGGCGTGGCCTGCAACGACGGACCATCCGACACTGTGACCGTGGTCATCAATCCGACGCCGCGTATATTCCCGGTGCCCATCGACAGAGTACAGTGTGATAGTACATTTACAGATATTCAGCTTATCAGTCCCAGCATCTTTACCAACGGACTGGTCACCTTCCGTTATCAGGCGCTTGCCTCCGGGAGTGCAGGAGACATTACCGGGTTTACTTCTTTTGATACAGATCTTGCGAACGGCTACACTATTTCGCAGAGACTGATAAACCATACTGATGAGCCGCAGACTGTAACATATATAGTAACCCCTGTAAGCGGAGTGTTGTGTAATGACGGACCATCAAAGACCATTATTGTAACAATCGATCCTACGCCGCGGGCTGTTCCTGTAAATGTAGATCCGGATATCTGTTATGATGAATTCACAGAGATAAGACTTGAATCACCTTCGGTAATGACAACGGGTGGTATCATTTACGACTATTCAATTTCAATGACCGGTGTACCGGGATATATAACCGGGAACGGACTTCCAGCTACAGGTGTAGCTGAAGGAGAGGTTTTAAGTTTCAGTTACAGGAACGACTATGATAGTGTTCTTTCTGTTAAATACAGTATAATTCCCAAGGGCATAAATTCAGTATGTAATCCAGGGCCGGCTGCTGAGGTTGAGGTCAGGGTTCATCCTAAGCCAGCCAGGGATATAATTATAACGCAGCCTTTTACATGTAAGACCAGTGCTTCGGAAAGGGGTGCCTTAAGAGCTATAGTAGGGAAGGGGGCAGAACCTCTTGAGATTGTATGGGATGGCCCGCTGACCTATCATGTGGAAGGGGAGACGGATATAAGTAACCTTGACTGGGGTAAATACATCCTTGAGGTTACGGATAATGCAGGCTGTTCAAACAGGGATTCCATTCAGATTCTGCCAAATCTTCCGACAACAAGAATCTTTGCCACCCCGCTTATTCCAAATGTTCACATCTCATGCCCGGGAGCAAGTGATGGAACCATAGACATCTATGTTCCTTCCGGAAGTACCGCTCCTTACGAATTCAGGCTTGTACAAAATGACACCATTGAGATTGATTCAGGCATCTTTACAGGAAACTATGATCCTATGAATCCGGATACTTACCGTCGCTACTATAAGATGCTGGGTGCTGGAACCTATACGCTTACAATCAGGGATAATAATTACTGTGAGGTTATCAAAACAACTGAACTGAATGAGCCTGAGCCCATTGTTGCGCAGTATGAGATGAGTGACTACAACGGGTATTCAGTATCGTGCAGAAACTACAACAACGGGTTCATAAGGATAAATTCAGTTACTGGTGGAAGCGGCACCTACCAGTTCCAGTGGGCTACTGAAAGCGGACCTGTTCAGGCCGATCCCTCGGGCATGCTTCTTGAATCGGCCGGGGCTGGTGATTATTTCGTAACAATTACAGATGTTGTTCTCAACTGTTCTGTTACCGACACCATCACCCTTACCGAGCCTGATGGGATGAACCTTGAGAGCTTTATTCTTTCTGAATCTGAGGACGAAAACTACAATATCCCGTGTTCAGGAGGGAATGACGGAAGTATTGCCCTCACAATAACCGGAGGTTCAGGAATCTACACCTATCTATGGAATGGTCCCGAAGGATTTACGTCAGAAGAAAAAGACATCTCAGGACTTTCTGCAGGTCCCTATGTTATAACTGTTACGGATCTTAACGGTTGCACCTTGTTACTACCCGAAACCCATGAGAAACCAGAGTTTATTCTTACCGAACCTGAGCTTCTCGACTTTGCTTATAATCTTCCACAGTCTGCCGATGGCGCTTTTAATATTGATTGTTCCGGAGGTACCGGAAGTGTTGGGGTGTCGGTTACAGGAGGAAGCACAGGTAACTACAGCTATACCTGGACGACTGAAGATGGATCGGGCATTATCCAGGGAGTTGAGGACCAGCCAGGGCTGGGTGCAGGGATTTATACACTGAGAGTCTCGGATTTAAACGGATGTGAGACAGAAAAGACTTTTACACTGACTTCTCCATTGCCATTGATGCTGGAGCTGACACCTACCCATATCACATGTAACTCGCCTGGGTTTGATGACGGATCGGTGGATCTTTCAGTATCTGGGGGTATTGCTCCCTACACTTATCTGTGGTCGAACGGAGACATCACTGAGGATATCAGCGGACTTACTCAGGGAACCTACAGTGTGGTTATTACCGATGCAAACGGCTGTGAAGCGACGGCTGGTGTAATTGTTACTGATCCTCCACCACTTTCTTTTGATGCTGATGTTTCAGATTACAATGGATTCAACATAAGCTGTTACGGTCTATCAGACGGATCCATAGATATTACCATGTCAAGCGGAACACAGCCATACAGTTTTACCTGGCTTATGCCTGACGGTTCTGTAAGGACAACCAGCAGTATCAGCGGACTGGCTGCAGGACAGTATACCCTTCATATTGAAGATATTAATTCGTGTATTGCTGATACCG
>JAVEZX010000199.1:0-3787 GCA_034002785.1 Bacteroidales bacterium | reverse complement strand
TGCTTGAGCTCGAATTCGGACTGCCTGTCTCACTTAACCTGGATTTCATCTCCCTGGAGGCTGAGGCAAGCTATATCCTCCCCCTCTACAATGATCCCGCATACCCCTCCCCGAAAGGATTCATACTCTCCCTCTCGGCAATATTCAAAATATTCTAGAAGTCGTAAAGTCGAAAGGCTGAAGGATTTGCGAATTGCAAACTCCGATTAAGGATTATATAAGAAATCGGAAATTGCAATTATTATACTTTACCATGACTTTACGGACTTTCAGACTAATACCTATTGCCTTATAAATAAACCTGTTAACACTTTTTCACATTTTTGGCACAACTTTTGATTTTTACGAAACAGAAGAGTAAGTTCTTCGTAAAACGTAAAGAGATGAAAAAGTTACTTACCACCGCGATCCTCACAGTCCTGATAGCTTCAACGGCACTAGCCGGAAGACAGGATTATCCTGAGGAATACCTGGGTCTCCCGGGTGACAACCTGAACCTCTACGCAGTTATGAAGCTTTTCCAGGATTCCGAGACTCTTGAAGCTTTCGAGAGGGAGTTAAACGCAGAGGATTCCAGGATCAACAACCTTGACCTGAACAATGACGGCTATGTTGACTACATAACTGTATCAGACTATCCCAACGGTGAGGATCACACAATCGTTCTTCGTTCGGTTCTTGACCGGAACGAATCACAGGATGTGGCAGTCTTCACAGTTGAGAAGCTGCGCAACGGTGAGGTAAGGATACAGCTGATCGGTGATGAGAATCTTTACGGAAGGAACTACATTGTGGAACCTATATATGCAGAGACGCCCAATCCCGGTTATAAGGGCAAAACAGTCTACAGAGACAACGTGACCGTGGTAACTACCACTTACTATGAAGTTGCTGCCTGGCCGGTGATAAGGTTCATCTACGCACCCCACTATGTCAGCTGGCGCTCCAACTGGTACTGGGGTTACTACCCGGTCTACTACAGGCCCTGGAGACCCTTCTACTGGCACGCCTACTACGGTTACCACTCTCATTGGTATCCTCAGTACTACTCATACTACCGTCACTGGCACCAGCCAAGGTGGAATCACTACCACGACTACTACTACGGCAGCGTAAGAGCTTACTCACCGAATGTGTCACACCGCATTTCGCAGGGTACCTACAGGCAGACATACTCACGTCCTGAGACGAGGAGAGACGGTGATGCCCTTTACGCCAGTACCCAGGGTACCCGCAGCAACTCAGCCCGTCCGGCATCAGCCTCAGGCAGCGACAGGAGGAATCCGGCAGCCACAGGCAGCAGGTCGGCTGGCAGTGAAGCTGCAGTACAGAACGGAGAAGGCCGCAGGTCAGCAGGCACACCTTCAGCAGGACAGAATGGAGAAAGCCGCAGGTCAACCACCTCGGTCCAGAGCAGGAGCGACTCCCGCCCGGCTGTTAGCCAAGGAAGCGAAACACGCAGGACATCCACGGGTGCTGTTAAGAGCGCACCTGCCACAACAGGCAGGAGCACAACACCGGCAGCAACCTCCGATCAGGCTGGAACCCGCCGCACGGCTCCCGCAGAGCAGAGGACCCAGAGCTGCAGCCAGGGACGCAGCAGTGCACCTGCAGCAAGGACACATAGCTGCAGCCAGGGACGCAGCAGTGCTCCTGCAGCAAGGACTCAGAGCAGCAGCCAGGGACGTAGCAGTGCTCCTGCAGCAAGGACTCAGAGCAGCAGCCAGGGACGCAGCAGTGCTCCTGCAGCAAGGACTCAGAGCAGCAGCCAGGGACGCAGCAGTGCTCCTGCAGCAAGGACTCAGAGCAGCAGCCAGGGACGCAGCAGCGCGCCTGCAGCCAGAACAAAGAGCAGCAGCAGCAGCTCACCTGCAGCCAGGACTAAGAGTAGCAGCAGCAGCTCAAAGAGTTCTGAAAGCAGAAGCTCAAAGAGTTCTGAAAGCAGAAGCTCACGCAGATAAGGGGCACAGAGCCGGGTGCTCAGTGCATCAGTTATACGCACAGGCGCAGGAAAAACTTCCTGCGCCTTTCATTTTTTCCGTGATTTTACCCCTATCGGTTTTTCTTATCTCTTGGATCCGAGCAGGGTAATCAGGATAACACCTCCTGCACCCCTCGATCCGTAGATCGATGCATCCGAACCCTTCAGGACAGAGATTGATTTTACCTGGCGCGGACTGATGTTGTCGATCGAGCTAACCACTATACCGTCAACAACGAACAGCGGATCAGTGCTCAGGTTGATTGAATTTATCCCCCTTATGGTGATCTTATTGCCTGTAACCTGGACCCCCGGCACCTTGCCCTGGATCATGTCGTATATATTGGTGTAGGAAGAATTGGATTCATCCTGACCGTCGATATAACCGACATCGGTCGTGAGGTTCTTTTTCTTTATTGTACCGTAACCGACTTCGATGGTTCCCTCTTCATCCGAAGTCTCCGCGGCAAAACCAGGCATCCCCACTGATCCGTCAAGGCAGAAATCGACCTTGCCGCTGCCGTCATATTTCGTCATCACTGATCCCATGTTCCTTGTATATGCCCCTATTGACCTGACATCAGGCCGGATCCTGATTTTATATGACCCGGTCCTTCCTGTCCTGACACCTGTGCTCTGTCCATCTGCCACTATCAGCACTCCCTCTATCGGAGCCAATAATGTGTCGGTAACCGTTCCTGTAACAGTAATCAGCCGGCCTCGCTTCTGGCCGTCAGCATGACCGGCGGCAAGCAGAAATGCAAGTATTGTAACAATCGTTCTCGCCTTCATCTCTTTTGTATTTACCCTGCCAAGTTAGTAAAAAGTAGGACATCAGTCAATCGGGCCACCCCGGACCGATGAAACCAGCCAGAGCCTCCTCCCCTGCTCCAATAACCTGTCTTACATAATATTGTTTCGTTCTTTTTTGATAACTTTGCACCCTTTCGCAACCAACAGCATTAGACTGACACAAATGACATTTGACGAGCTTGATCTGGACCCCGATATTCTGGATGCTATTGAATACATGGGCTTCAGGGAGACCACACCCATACAGGAGAAAGCTATTCCCGTCATCCTTGGCGGCAATGATCTTATAGCCTGTGCACAGACCGGCACCGGCAAGACTGCAGCATATCTCCTCCCGTTGATGAATGACATCGCCTTCCACCGTCCCGCCCATACACACACCCTGGTGCTTGTTCCCACACGTGAGCTAGCTCTGCAGATAGACCAGCAGATACAGGGGCTGGCATATACGCTTAACATTACTTCCCTCGCCGTCTACGGTGGCGGAGAAGGCAGTGCATGGGACCAGGAGAAGGCAGCACTGACACACGGTGCAGACATAATAGTGGCCACCCCGGGCAGGCTTATCTCACATCTGAATCTGGGCTATGTCAGATTTGATGATCTGCAGGTGCTGGTGCTTGACGAAGCCGACCGCATGCTCGATATTGGCTTCCATGATGATATTATGAAGATCATCTCCTACCTTCCCAAGGTACGTCAGACACTGATGTTCAGCGCCACCATGCCCCCGAAGATCAGGTCACTCTCGAAGCATATTATGAAAAATCCGGCGGAGATCTCTCTCGAGATAGCCAAACCGGCCGAGGGGGTGCTCCAGGCCGTTTACCTGGCGGAAGAGAATCAGAAGCTGCCACTGCTTAACAGCCTGCTGGCAGATAAGCCTGAATACCACAGTATCCTGATCTTCAGCTCAACAAAAAAGAAGGTGCATGAGATAGTCAGGGGCCTGCGCTCACGCGATTATGCCGTCGAAGGCATCTCCTCCGATCT
>JAVEZX010000198.1:0-3800 GCA_034002785.1 Bacteroidales bacterium | reverse complement strand
GCTGATAGTTATAACATCAGCTGCCCACAATGCATTCACTCCTGCCGGAAGATTCACGGGAGTTCCTATTCCAGTTGCCCCGGTAGTTGAGAATGTAATGTTTGTCATCGCTGTATTTATGCATACAGCCTGATTGTTGGAGCCTGCACCGGAGGTCAGGGAAATCGTATTAAGGGGAATTTCCGCTATTACAAGCTCACCGTTCATCTGAACCGTCCCGGCGATATTTGAAGCATATACAGTCAATGTACTGGCCGGTTGCAGACCAAAGGAAAGAGGACTGCCAGTGCCATTTATTGTCCCGACCGGGAATCCGTTCCTGTAGACCGTATATGTTGCATCTGCCTCAGAACCACTGAGTCCTGTCAGAGACCCTCCCAGACCAGCACAATATGGTTCGCCTCCTGTGAGGTCATATACTGCCGGTAACCGTGGATTCAGCAACGGATCACCGTCAACAATGGCATCTGTACCCGCACTGACTGCCAGCGGAGTACTGTTACCTGCAATATATGCATAAAGAACCGTGGGCCAGAGAGGCGAAACAGCAGTACCTGAACAGAACTCCAGCCCGGCCCTGGTATTGGGCGTAAAACTTACCGAACTCGTGATTGTGAAATGTGCAAGAAAAGTACCGTCACCCACGGAAGAGATTACCGTCCCTGTTCCAGCACCCGGCGGCACAGGCGGGATAGAATTGGCCATCAGCCTGATGAGCGTCTTCCCGTCAAACCCTGCCAGGGGAGCCACCACATCAATCGAACCGACAAACTGCTGACTGATATCCAGCCCTGATCCGGCATTGCTGTAGGTGACTGACAGCGTTCCGGCACCATAGATTGATGTGTTAAGCAGCAAACCCATCTGCAGTGCCGCGAACTCAAAGTCCTGGGTATTATCCGTATCCAACAGATACAAATCGAACTCGATGGTGGTCGCCGTTGGCTGAGTCACTTCCCTGACGGAAAGTAAAAAATCATCCTCGTCCGCCATAACAGATGAAACTGAAAGAGCCATAAAAACCACCACCATGGCCCAGGCTTTTGAATTGATTAAGCTTTTCATAATCAATTTCGGAATTATGAGTAGTTCAAACCGTCCGGGAAAACCAACCCGGAAATGCACAATTCACATGACACTGTTTCGACAAAAAACAGTTCCGTAAAATATTGTAATTCTTATAGTTAACCTATAATGACGATGCAAAATCGATAAACCTTCGTTCCGTCAGTCACACTGACCTCTCTCCTGCCTGAGACCGGAAAAACAAGAAAACCCGGCTCGCTCTACTGGGCCGGGCATACGCTATTCATACCTCGATAAGGATCTTTCCCGGAGAAATGCCTCCGGAAATGTGATTAGAATAAAAATATACTCAGCCTTTAAAAACAGTCTAAATTTAATAATAAAGAAACACACCTCAGTTTTTATTTGACCAAAAGTGATTCAGCTTGGATAAAGAGAACCCGGACTTCGACTAACCTCCCGGGCACCCTTCCGCCCCATGGAAAACTTTTCACTTTTTATTCAACAACGGTTGCTTTTTATATTCATCCATACTATTTTTATAATCACCGGAGCCACACACACGCCGGCTACCGGAACTTACTTATAATCATAACAGTAAAGCCATGACAAAAGGTCTCATAACAAAGAAGGACAAGAAGAAAGAGCCGACCAAGAGCCTTAAGGAAAAGCGCAAGGAGAAAAAGGAAAAGAAAAGCTCCAAGTAGCAGGCCGGCAAGTCAGAGCCTGATTCTTCCATTTACAGTACAAACCACCGAATGGCTGCGGCATCATGCCGCGGCCTTTTAAGGTTATTTTTCCGCGCCGCAGCACAATAATCACCTATACCCACAGGTTGATTAGATACAATTTTCTTAACTTCATGGCCCGGCCAGACTCTATTCTGCAGGAACCCCGATGAATAAAAACAGAACCAAATCGCCGTTCCCATGGACCTCCGTCAGTGTACTACTCTTCACTGCAGCGGTCCTGACTGCCAGCGTTATAATCTATTCGAGGGGCCAGAAAGAACGAATTCTCCGTGATGCCGTCACAGAAATGGACGCCGTCGCGAACCTCAAATCCGCGCAGGTAGCCGAATGGAAGAGAGAACGCCTCAACGATGCAACGCTGATACACGAGAACGTCACCCTGGTGGAACATATCGATGCAATGTTCATCCGTGACGACCCCAGGCGCGAAAAATCGAGGCTCATCCAGTTGCTCACAACCCTTATAGACAACTACGACTTCCGCGGAGCCGTACTGGTAAACGCCGGCGGCAAGCCCGGCATCGCCGTACCGGAATCCGAAGCCATCATGGGGGAGAACCTGCGCAGCAACGTCACAAAAGCAATCTCCAACCCCGTCATCTCCATCTCTGATTTCCATACCGCCACCGTTGTCAGCTATCTTCACCTTGACCTCCTCATCCCCATGAAGATGCCCTACGAAGGTGACACCGTTCTGGCAGGCGTGCTGGTACTGCGCATCGATCCCGAGAAGGAACTCTTCCCTATGCTCTCCACCTGGCCCACCCCCGGCAGAACAGCTGAATGCATCCTCTTCCGCTTCGAGGGCGATTCGGTCATCTACCTCAACGGCTCGCGACTGGCCGGCTATGACAAGGCCGTCACCCTCGCCACAACAGATATGGAACTCAGCGTCCTCACACCGCAGAGCGAAGTAAAAGAGACCCGTATCTTCAGGGACTACACCGGCGCCGAGGTAGTCGCTTCCGTCAAGAAGGTACCGGGCTCCGACTGGTACCTCATCGCGAAAAAGGAAGCTCCTGAGATCCTCGAGAGATTCATGCGCGAAATAACTATGCTCTGGATGATAATGGGATTCGTATACCTGGCCCTAGCCAGCCTGGCATACCTCATCATCAAAGCCACCCGCGCCCGCTACCTCCGTGACAAACAGCAGGAGGAACTCAACCGCCAGGCAATCATGAAGCACTTCGACTTCGTGATGAAACACGGCAATGACATCATCCTCCTGATTGACAATGACATGAACATCGTGGAGGCAAACGAGCGCGCCGTCGCCACCTACGGTTATCCCCGCGGGAAACTCATCGGCATGAACGTCGCCGACATACGGACGCCCAACGAAGCACCTCGCCTTGCGGACCATGTCAGAAACCTCAACGAATCAGGCTCATCATACATCGAAACCGTACACGAACGGAGCGACGGCACTACCTTCCCCATCGAGATAAGCGCCTATACTGTAGAGGTGGAGGGGACACGATTCTTCCAGAGCATCGGCCGCGACATCACTGACCGCAAACGCACGGAGGAGGAGATGCGCGAGAGCAACAAGAAGCTCAGCACAATCATAAACAACCTCCGGGGCGTGGTCTTCCGCTGCAACAATGACGACAACTGGACCATGCAGTATATCAGCGACGGCATCTACGAGCTTGCCGGATATCTGCCCAATGAGTTCATAAACAACAAGATAAGAACATTCGCTTCAATCATAGACCCGCAGGATTCAGCCCGCATCATGAAGGAGATCCACGAGGCGCTCAACACCGGCTATCTATATACGATCGAATACCGCATAATCACCTCCTCGGGAAGCCGGAAATGGGTCTGGGAACGCGGCCGCGGTTACTATGAAGGCGATAAGCTCGTGGCACTGGAGGGATTCATCTCTGACATCACAGAGCGCAAACGCATCGAGGAAGAACTCATCAGAGCCAAGGAAAAGGCCGAGCAGAGTGACAGACTGAAATCGGCATTCCTGCATAACATCTCGCACGAGATCCGCACCCCGATGAACGC
>JAVEZX010000197.1:0-3812 GCA_034002785.1 Bacteroidales bacterium | reverse complement strand
GGCACCACCGGATTCTCGAAAGGGGTTATGATACCTCACAGGAGCCTTGCAGCCAACATCCGCTATGCTCAGACCAACATGCCGCTGGAGTCGGGTGACCCGGTTGTTTCGTTTCTTCCCCTTGCACACACCTACGGGGGCGCTTTCGAGTTTCTCTTCCCCTTCACCTATGGCTGTCATATAACCATTCTGACAAAAACCCCTTCGCCGCAGATACTGATTCAGGCATTCAAGGAGATCAAGCCACGTCTGATACTATCGGTGCCGTTGGTTATTGAGAAGGTTTACAAGAAGCAGTTGCTCCCCGTGATCAGCAAGCCCACGATGAAGGTTTTGCTTAAGATTCCCGGCATAAACAAGATACTCTTCAAGAAGGTGCGCGAGAAGCTTGAGACAAGCTTTGGCGGGCGCTTCAAGGAGATTGTGATAGGCGGTGCGGCATTCAATGCCGATGCCGAGAAGTTCTTCAGGAAGATCGGGATGCGTTATGCCGTTGGTTACGGTATGACAGAGTGCGGCCCGCTGATCGCTTATGACGGATGGCGAACGGCACGTTTCGCTTCGTGCGGCAAGGCTGTTGACACCCTGGAGGTTAAGATCGATTCTCCTGATCCGCAGAATACTGTTGGCGAGATAATCCTGCGCGGTGACAATGTGATGCTCGGATACTACAAGAACGAGAAGGCCACCAAAGAGGTGATTGATGAGAACGGATGGATGCACACAGGGGATCTCGGGGTGATTGACAAGGATGGATACATCTACATAAAGGGCAGGAGCAAGGATATGCTGCTGGGTCCTTCCGGGAAGAACATTTATCCTGAGGAGATTGAATCGCGTATAAACAACTACAAGTATGTCACTGAATCCGTTATCATTTCGGAGGACGACAAGCTGGTAGGGCTCATATATCCTGATTATGAGGCACTAAGGAATGACGGCATCGGTGCGGAGGGGCTGGCTGGTGCTCTTGATCACATCAGGAAGGATGTGAACGGCCATCTGCCGGATTACATGGTGGTGACCAAGTTCAGGGTTCATCCCGAGGAGTTCGCGAAGACGCCGAAGAAGAGCATCAAGCGTTATCTCTACATGAAGAGCTGAAACTGATGATACGGAGGGGCCCCGCAGGGGGCCTCTTCCATAATGTGCGAGGCGGTGAAAAGGTATTGTATCATAGTGGCCGGTGGCAGCGGACGGCGGATGAAGGCGTCCCTCCCGAAGCAGTTTCTGCTGCTTGCCGGGCGGCCGGTGCTGATGCACACCGTGGAACGGTTCAGCACGTTTGATCCTCTGATGAGTATAATTGTTGTGCTGCCGGCTGAGCATCATGATCTCTGGAGGCAGCTTTGCGCGGAGCACTCGTTTGGCATCTCCCACACGGTGGTTGCCGGCGGGGAGGAGAGATTTCATTCGGTAAAAGCGGGTCTGGATTGGGTGGCGGCTGACATGCAGGGTGCGGCCGCCGCACATGCTGATTCAGGGGATGGCAGTACTGAAGGACGGGCAGCAACCCGCGATGCAGCAGCCGGCACCGGCAGCGATGAAGACCAGGGTGCGGCCGGAACACTCATCGCCATTCATGACGGTGTCAGGCCGCTGGTGAGCCATGATACAATATGGCGCTGCTTCTCCGATGCCGGGGAGTTTGGCAATGCAATCCCGTTCATCGAGCCGGCCGACTCGGTCAGGGTGCTCGACGGCGACGACAGCCGGCCTTTGCAACGCAGTGATGTACGCCTGATACAGACGCCGCAGGTGTTTCGCGGTAGCGTGATAATCAATGCATACCGGAGGGAATTTGATCCCTCCTTTACCGATGATGCCACCGTGGCGGAGGCTGACGGGGTTAAGATTCACCTCACCCACGGCAACAGGGAGAATCTGAAGATAACCACACCTGAGGACCTGGCGGTTGCAGCCACGCTGGCCCCGATGCTCAGGCAATGAAAAGGGGGAGACGATGGACCAGGAGAAACTGATCGACTATAACAAACTTGAAGTACGCAAACTGGCCAGTGCAAATGACGACGTCATTGCACTGCTGAAGGCTACGGTGCTGGGCTCTGAAGGGGGAATGCGCTATTCGATGCAGAACACCCCGGAGAGGATCGCCACCTACGGCGACGGACTCTCCTTCCTGGCGCTGTACAAGAGGAACAGCCTCAAGGGGGTTATAGGCCTCTGCCGGAGGGTCATCAGCAACAGGGGCACGCAGAGCGAAGCCACATACCTGCGCTACCTGGCCGTACAGAGCGCCTTTCAGACCGAGAGGGCTCCGGGACGCAATGGAGAGCGACTCTCCGGGGCTGCCGGCACACAATCAGGCGCCGCCGCGAGGCTCTCCGGGGCCGCCGAAAGCTTCAAGGGAAAGATTCTCTCACTGATCCGCAAACCGGAAGAGAACCAGGGCCGGCCTCACGTGATGTACGCCTACGTGGAGAGCCGCAATGAACGCTCCAGGAACATGATAAACCAGTCGGGTTACGAATATATCCGCTCCTTCCTGACTGTCGCTTTCAGTCGGTTCAACCCGAAAGCCAACCCTGACGTCACCCGCCTGAAACCTGAGGAGGAGCCCGCGATGGCAGCGCTGCTGGATGAGCAGTACCGCGATTACTGCTTCTATACCAATGAGTTTTCGTTTCTTGATCACAAATACTATGTGCTCCGGCGTAACGGTGAGATTGTTGCAGGTGTCGGCGCCATCCCGGCCCGTTACAGGGTGGTCAATGTGCCCGGCTTGTGGGGCTGGCTGATGATGAAAGCCCTGCCACGCACGCCTCTCTTCCGGAGGCTCTTTCAGCCGGAAGCATTCAGGTACGTCATTCTGAACGCCATCTATTGCCGCAAGGGCAGCGAGGATCTGCTGCCTGACCTGTTCGAGGCCGTCTGCGCGGAGGAGGGTTATCATACTGCGCTTACATGGCTCGATGATCACTCGCGGCTTTTTGAGACGCTGCGCACGAACAGGCGGATGGGGGCATTGAACAGGATGCTCAACGCGAAGCCAGGACTGGTATATGCGCTTTTCTCAGGACTTACACCCGAAGAGACGGAGAAGTTTTATGACTCTCCGGCATATATCTCCGGGTTCGATTTTTCGTAGACGAATGTAAAACAACATATTATGAGAGTATCTGTTGCTCTGTCAACCCGGTCGATGCTGGCTGGCGCGCTGTTGCTTGTTTTTTCTGCTCCGGCCGCAGCCCAGACGGCACCGACAGCTCCGGTCGCGCCGGATGCCGAGGCTGCCTCGCCCGCCCTGCAGAATGATGATGACCGCATGAAGTGGTTCGCGGATGCGAAACTGGGCATATTCATTCACTGGGGAATCTATGCCGTCAACGGTATCGATGAGTCGTGGGCCTTCTACAATGAACTTATCAGCTATGATGATTACATGAAGCAGCTGGGTGGATTCACCGCATCGGCATATGACCCTGACAGATGGGTCAGCCTGATCAGGGAGAGCGGCGCCGGGTATGCAGTGATCACCTCCAAACACCACGACGGAGTGGCGCTGTGGGATACAAAAATGAGCCGGCTCAACACAGTTGACTCTACTCCGGCAGGGCGCGATCTGCTCAAACCTTTTGTCAAATCGTTGCGCCGCAGCGGGCTGAAGGTGGGACTTTACTATTCGCTGCTCGACTGGTCGCACCCTGATTATCCCAACATGACAAAAACCGTTAAGCGCTACACTGATGATCCCGCGCGTTGGGACCGTTTCATGCAGTTCAACCTGGGCCTGATGGCCGAGCTGCAGAAGGAGTTTAAGCCGGATCTGTGGTGGTTTGACGGTGACTGGG
>JAVEZX010000196.1:0-3823 GCA_034002785.1 Bacteroidales bacterium | reverse complement strand
CAATAAGAATTGTAACAGCAGGCCCACCCACCCCCCCTTTTGTTCCCGGATGCCCTGATAATACAATTCTTTATGCGCTACGCGCATCAAAACAACATTTATATCACCAAATCGCAAATCCCAAATCCCAAATCCCATGAACTTACCATACTGTGAACCATACAAGATAAAGACAATTGAGACTATCCGCCAGAGCACCCCCCAGCAGCGGGAGGAGTGGATGAAAAATGCCTCGTACAACATGTTCAACCTCAGGTCGGAACAGGTATTCATTGACCTGCTGACCGACTCCGGCACCGGGGCCATGAGCGACCTTCAGTGGGGAGCCATTATGACCGGTGACGAGAGCTATGCCGGGGCATCATCCTATTACAAGCTTAAGGATGCTATCAGGGATATCACGGGATTTGAATATTTCCTGCCAACACACCAGGGCCGGGCAGCTGAGAACGTCCTCTTCTCGGTGCTCATAAAGGAGGGCGACATAATCCCGGGCAACGCCCATTTTGATACAACAAAGGGACACATTGAGTTCCGGAAGGCGAAGGCTGTCGACTGCACAGTATCATACGCCAGGGACATACACGTCATCGACCCCTTCAAGGGGAATGCTGACCTGGATATGCTGGAGCAGGTACTGAAGGAGACGCCTCGCGAAAAACTTGGCTGCATTGTTATGACAGTCACCAACAACACCTCCGGCGGACAGCCGGTGAGCATGGCTAACCTGAGAGGCGTGAGGGAACTGGCTGACAGGTACGGCGCTCTGGTTGTAATTGACTCCGCACGCTTTGCAGAGAACGCATGGTTCATCAAAACACGGGAGACGGGATACGCCGACAGGAGCATCAGGGAAATAACCCGCGAGATGTTCTCATATGCTGACGCCATGACAATGAGCTCTAAGAAGGATGCGATCGTAAACATGGGCGGCTTCATCGGCATGAAAGACCGTGAACTCTTCAGGAAAGCATCCACCTTCAATATCATGTTCGAGGGTTACATAACATACGGAGGCATGTCGGGCCGCGACATGAACGCACTGGCACAGGGCCTCTATGAGGGAACAGAATTCGAGTATCTTGGTGCACGCATCAGCCAGGTTGCACGCCTCGGAGAACAGATAAATGCAGCAGGGATACCTGTTCAGATGCCCATCGGCGGCCACGCCGTATTTATCGATGCCGGCAAGTTCTTCCCGCATATTCCATCGTCCGAGTTCCCCGCGCAGCGACTGGCAGTGGAGATATACCTCGAGGGTGGCATCCGCGGCACAGAGATCGGTACGCTGCTCGCCGACCGTGACCCTGTCACACGCGAGAACCGCGATCCGGGACTGGAACTGGTTCGCCTTGCGATACCCCGGAGGGTCTATACCGACAACCACATGGACTACGTTGCTGCCGCGGTGAAGAATGTCTGGGAAAGGAGAAACAGCATCAAACGGGGCCTTGCAATCAAATGGGAAGCACCCATCATGCGGCACTTCACCGTTGAACTCGACCTGCTGGGCTGACGGAAAAAGTCTATATTTGAAGGACGAATAACAAAGAAGCTGATGATAAGATCTATGACCGGCTATGGTAAGGCCATGCTGGAGACACCTCAGAGAAAGATCACCGTTGAGATCAAATCGATCAACGGCAAACAGGCCGATATAAACACCCGGCTCCCGTGGATCTGCAAGGAGAAGGAGCTCGATATACGCAACATGATCATCAGGAGGTTGGAGAGAGGCAAGATCGATCTTACCGTCAACTTCGATACGATGGACAGCGAATCGGCGCCGGTGATCAACAGGAATATGGTCAGGAGCTACTTCAGCCAGATGAAGGAGATCAGCGGCGAGCTGGGCATCACAGATGATGCAGGTCTGCTGGCCATAGTGATGCGGCTGCCGGAGACACTCCGTACCGAGAAACCCGAACTGTCGGCTGAGGAGTGGAACAGAATAGCCGGCCTCACAGAGGAGGCACTCACAATGGCCGACCTCTACCGCATGGAGGAGGGAAAGGCCATGGAGAAGGATTTGTCCAAGTCGGTTGCTGCAATCCTCGGTTACCTTGAAAACCTGGGGTCAGTGGAGGGCGACCGAATCTTGCGCATGCGCGAAAAGCTGATGACCACCCTGAATGAGGCTGTGGGATCGGAGAACGTCGACAGGAACCGCTTCGAACAGGAACTGATATTCTACCTCGAAAAATTCGACATCAACGAGGAAAAGGTGCGCCTCAGGAAACACTGCGACTATTTTCTGGAGACGATGAACGGGGAAGGAAACCACGGCAAGATGCTTAACTTCATCTCGCAGGAGATGGGCCGCGAGATCAATACAATCGGCTCCAAGGCTAATGATGCCGCCATGCAGAAGCTGGTGGTGATGATGAAGGATGAGCTCGAAAAGATCAAAGAGCTGACACTCAATATACTGTAATCACATGACCACTGACGGCAAACGGAAGGTTCTTATCATATCAGCCCCCTCGGGAGCCGGGAAGAGCACTCTTGTCAGCCATCTGCTGGAGGCAGGGCTGCCGCTGCTTTTCTCGGTGTCAGCCACCAGCAGGAAACCGCGTGGAAATGAAGTCGACGGCCGTGAATACTACTTCATCACCGCCGCTGAGTTCAGAAAAAGAGTCAGGCAGGATGAGTTCGTGGAGTGGCAGGAGGTTTACAGGGATCATTATTACGGTACGCTCCGCAACGAGATAGAGAGGATTTACGGCGAAGGTAAGATCCCCCTGTTTGACGTGGATGTGATGGGTGGCATCAACCTGAAAAAGATCTTCGGGGAGGATGCCCTCTCGGTCTTCGTCATGCCGCCCTCGGTCGAGGAACTGCGCAAGAGGCTTATCAGGAGGGGTACGGATTCACCGGAGAAGATTGAAATGAGAGTGGAAAAAGCTTCCTCGGAGATCCTTCTTGCGGACAGGTTTGACCTGGTCATAATCAATGACGACCTGGCGGAAGCCTGTGCTGAAATTATGAGAATTGTAAAGGAATTCATTGGAGAGCGATGACTGAGACCGGTCTTTTTTTCGGATCATTCAACCCGGTGCATATCGGCCACATGGCTATCGCCAACTTTATTACCGAATATTCTTCGCTGAAAGAGGTTTGGTTTGTAGTAAGTCCGCACAACCCACTGAAGGTGAAGGAGTCGCTTCTCGGGGAGCGCGACAGGTTTTACATGACTGAACTGGCAATTGGCGATGATCCGAGGTTCAGGGTTACGGATATTGAATTCACCCTTCCCAGGCCATCATATACGATTGACACACTGGCACATCTTGCTGAGAAGTATCCCTCCCGCCGGTTTACGCTGATCATGGGCGAGGACAATCTCACCACACTGCACAAGTGGAAGAATGCAGAGATGCTTGTGAAGCAGTATCCGATTGTTGTATACCCCAGGCTCTATCCGGGGAAGCGCAGCAGCAAGAGGTTGCAGGAGATACTTGCCATGGCCTCGGTACAGGAGATTGATGCACCTGTGATGGAGATCTCCGGCACCTTCATCCGCAGTGCCATCCGCGACGGCAAGGATGTCTCATGGTTTGTCCCCGCTCCAGTGTGGCAGTATATCAGGGAGATGCATTTCTACGAATAGGAATCTGAGAGTCTCAGAGTCTGAGGGTCTGAGAGTCCTGATAGACGACAAAAATGAGCTTGCTTTCGGACCTTCAGACCTTCAGACTTTTCTGATCAGCTCCATTCCCCGCTTGATTGCATCCTCGTTCATGGGGATGAGGCTGTGATACCGCTCGGGAAGGGATTTCTTCAGACCCTTGATCACATATTCCGTCTTAAGGATTGGCTTCAC
>JAVEZX010000195.1:0-3841 GCA_034002785.1 Bacteroidales bacterium | reverse complement strand
TTTCCTGTTTTGTGCGAAAGACACCCAAATTTAAGATGAGCTTATTATTTCAATGATTTTTTGCTGGAGGGGATTGTTGTGAGGCCGGAAAGTCGAGTGACTTCCATCATCACCGGGTATTATTATCTCATAAATCTTATTTACTTGCTCGATTGCCTTTTCAACTGATGTTTTCAGGTTACTGCCCAGGAGTAGTCTCTCCAGCTCCTTGTACATCAGATAAGCCATAAAGGATATGCATATGTGAGACTCTATTCTGTCCCTGCGACGGTGATATACTGGCCTTATTTGCAGGTCCGTCTTTGAGATTCGGAACGCCCTTTCAATCTGCCATAAATCCCTGTACCTGGTCACAACCAAGTCACTGGCAAGATCAGTATTTGTAATGTATCCTTTGATCCCATCCCACTTGCGGTCATTATCATACTTCTGATAATCAATGCTTATAGATATATCTCCGTCTAACTTTAAGTATTTATTATAACCTCTGTTGTTGAGATTACTTTTGGTTAATCTTCCTTTATTGACTTGTTTTTCAAGCTTCCGGATGCCTCTTGTACGGTTAAATTCATCCTTCTTTGCTCTACTATCAGTGTACTCGATGAGCAGACGGCTGCCATCAGGTCTTAAATATTCAACCATATCTCCATTTGCCCATTCACGCCCCTCGATAATCTCAGCTATTACGGAACCTTCATTCTTAACCCTGGCTCCAAGGATAAATTTGTATTCACGCTTTGTCAACTCCTCGACATTCCCCTTGCTCAGCAAGCCTGCATCTGCAACTACTATCGGATGGCCTATTGAAAACTGTTTTTCGAACCGCTCCAGTATCGGGATCAGAGTGTGGCCTTCATAAATATTGCCCTCAAAAATGTCATAACCAATGGGATATCCGTTACACCCAACCAATAATCCCAAAAATATCTGAGGCAGGTGATGTTTTCCTTCTTTGGAGAACCCGGGGATCCTTAGCTCATCAGGCTGGCTACTCTCAAAGTAGATGGTGGTCATATCATAGAAAACGATGCTTATCTCCCCACCCAGGACCCGTTTTGTATAAGCAAATGAAAGATGCTCTATTTGTGTTTTATATCTGTCGCTGATCTTGTCTAAAAAGCGGTATATGGAGTATACAGAGATGCTATCATGCCCTGTAACATTAAGATATTCGCTCAACTTTAGCTTGCTCCCGGGATGGGTCAACCGTGATATAGCAAGTTCTTTAAGAAGAGGCTCCCCAATAACGTCAAAGCCAATACGGGCATATAATTCACCAAACACAATATCGGGTCCGATAACCCTGATACAGTCATTGGTGACATTCTTGAGATCTTCTACCGGGCGGGGATCAAATAATGTGGGTCCGTAAATGCGTTCCTTCTCATATTCAGCCTGACTCTGAAGCTTCTCCAGCTCCTCCGGATCCGTAGAACAGCCAATTGTCCTGACAACTCTGTTAATACGACCTACCTTCTGGACAATCTGTACACTTACGCTACCGCTGCTATTGATTTTCTGCCGTATAAACATCCAGTAAATATAGGCTGAGACACCCATATTTACAACACAAAATCACTCTATTCGCTATATATCAGATAGTTGAAGTTTTGAGGGCCGAAAAACCGCACAAAACAGGAAAGAGACCCATATGGATCTCTTTTTGCATTTCACCGCGTATGATTGTTATTTATTAGCCGGGGTGGTCTGCAGGTTATCGCATACGCCATCCTTGTTGGCGTCAACGAATGCCGGACCCTGGCCGTTAAACCTGCCTCTGCCGGGGGCAGTTCCCTGACCCTGGCCAGCACCGCGTCCTGCACCTCTGCCGGCTGCCACACCCTGTCCACGGCCCTGACCGTTCCTCGGACCCTGTGCCAGTCCCTGTCCCTTGCCGGGACCGCGATTGGCCGCAGCCTGGTTCTCACCGGCTGAGTATGCCCTGCGACCTGGCCTGGTGCCGTTCTCGTAATTGTCACATACACCGTCTTTGTCTGCATCGACGTATACGTTTCCTGCTGCGCGGCCCTTGCCGGCCTGGACCGGGTAGGTCTCTGTCGTCTGTGCCGCTGCGATAGCCGTCATGGCTACGAAAGCTGCCACTGTAAAGAATAATCTTGTCTTCATGAGTAATTGTTTTTAGTTATTTTCTTTTATGATTGTTGGCTGTTTACAATTACTCAGATGCATATTATCCACGGAGGTTTAATGGCCGTGCAAAAAAAAATGGCTAATAATTGAATTATAGTTTGATATTTCTGAGTCTCAGTGCATTCCAGACTACCGAGACTGAGCTGAAACTCATTGCGGCGGCGGCGAACATCGGGTTCAGCAGCGGTCCGCCGAAGAGGTGCAGCAGACCCATGGCCACAGGTATACCCAGAATGTTGTAGAAGAATGCCCAGAAAAGATTCTGCTTTATGTTCCGGATTGTGCTGTTGCTCAGCTTAAGGGTGCGAACCACATCCTGCAGGTCGTTTTTTATCAGGACTACATCGGCTGCCTCTATTGCCACATCTGTGCCCGATCCAATTGCGATGCCCACGTCGGCCGTCGCCAGGGCAGGGGCATCATTGATGCCATCGCCCACCATTATTACGCTGCTGCCATTGGTACGGATCTTACGTATTTCCTCGGCCTTGTCGCCGGGCAGCACTCCTGCAATCACGTTACTTATTCCTGCCTGACCGGCTATATATCTGGCTGTCTGCAGGCTGTCGCCCGTAATCATCATCACCTCGAGGCCCATTGCTTTCAGTTCCCGGACAGCTCCGGCCGATTCCGGCCTGATTGTGTCAGCTACCGCTATCACGCCAAGGCATTTTCCGTCGGCGGCAAGGAACATAATTGTCTTTCCCTGTGCAGCAAGCTCTTCAGCTGCAAAGTCAGCCCCGGTTGTATCAACCTTTCTTTCATCCATGAGTCTCTTGCTGCCGGCAAGGATATGAGTGCCGCTGACAGAGGCCTCGACTCCATATCCCGGCAGGGCAGTAAACCGGTCCGGTCCGGTGACGGGAATGCCTTTTATGATTGCATACTCCGAGACAGCCTTTGCGACAGGGTGTTCGGAGCGGCTTTCGGCCGATGCGGCGACAGAGATCAGTCTCTCTCTGTCTGCCTCCATTACCGGCCTGATGTCAGTTACTATCGGGATTCCGGTAGTGACCGTGCCTGTCTTGTCGAGGACCACCACCTTCGCTTTGCGGGCAGTCTCGAGCGCCTCTCCGCTTTTAATCAGTATGCCCTGCTGAGCTCCTCTGCCGGTTCCCACCATCACTGCCACCGGAGTGGCGAGGCCCAGTGCGCAGGGGCAAGCAATTATCAGCACAGAGATGAGCACAGTGAATGCCAGACGGAAGTCGCCTGTACCTATCAGCCATCCTGTTGCGGCCAGCAGTGCCAGCGCCATTACAACCGGTACGAAGATCCCTGATATTTTGTCTGCCAGCCTCGCTATGGGGGCTTTGGAACCTTGAGCCTCTTCCATGAGTCTGACAATCTGCGCAAGGGTGGTTGCGCTGCCTACGCGGGTGGCCCGACAGACAACGGAACCATTTAGGTTGATGCTTCCGCCGGTGACCTCGGACCCCTCGCTCTTTTCCACAGGTGTACTCTCGCCGGTGAGCATCGACTCATCGGAGGAGCTGTTCCCACTGGTAACTATCCCGTCCACGGGAAACCGCTCGCCGGGTTTTATAACGACAAGTTCATCCACCTGGACCTTTGATGCCGGCACTGTCTTTTCCTTGCCGTCGCGAAGAACGGTTGCCAGGGGAGGGGCCAGTGAGAGCAGTTTTCGTATGGCGTTACCGGCTTTTGTCTTCGATCTGGCCTCGAGGAA
>JAVEZX010000194.1:0-3857 GCA_034002785.1 Bacteroidales bacterium | reverse complement strand
CTAATCTGACTCAGGCTATAGGACTTATTAATAGTGGATTTGCAAGCAATGCAGATGGTTGCATTTTTAACAAATATGAAGCATCACTATCGAAGGCAAATCCATGGTGGGAATTCAGATACTACAGAGCACATCTTTCAGTATCCCAAACTCTGCTCGGATTGATGAATACGAGAGTAGATCCCAGAAGAGCAGCTTACTTTACACAAGTAGGTGGTGCCTTTGTTGGCGCTCCCAATGGCACTGCGCTGGAGGTTCAATCCGGAACCTACTCCAGATCAATTTTTACAGCTGCTAACTCGGTCTTCTGTATGACTCAGCCAACACCTTTGATGACCTATTATGAGCTGAAATTCCTAGAGGCAGAAGCCAAACAGAGAACTGGTGATGCTACATGGATGGCTGCTCTCGAGGATGCCATCGAAGCTTCGTTTCTCTCAAAAGGGTTAACAGCCGGTGATGCTGCAACATACTTCACTGATGTTGTCACTCCGCTGCTGACTGGCAATGAGCTGAATGAGATACTGATTCAGAAATATATTGCCATGTATGAGGCTGAGGCAATGGAGTCATATCATGACTATCGGAGGACAGGGATTCCAACTATGAATAATCCTAACAATACCTCAAAAGGCTTTATTCATAGGCTTCCTTATGCTCTGAGTGATGAATCCTCAAATGGAGAAAATGTGCCTACCGTTAATATCTTTACAGATAAGGTATGGTGGGCTGGAGGGCAGGATAAGCTTTAAAAAGTTAACTATAAGATTGAAAGAGAGGCTGCCCTGTTTGAGGCAGCCTTCTTTTTTGTGCGCCCGGCACAGGCAATAACAATTTTCTGATGTCCGGTTTTATACCGCTGTCACCTGTTGCGCCTGAATCTCGAGGGGTTCTCACTGCGCCGCTTCCTGATCCTGTCAGTCCTGGCCCTGAGAATCATATATGCCACCAGCAATACAATTATGCCAATGATATACAGCTTTATGTTTCCGGGTGCGATCATTTCACTGCGTTAACTTCTGGAGGAGGTTACCTCATATCAATCACCTCAACCCCTTTATGATCAGCAGGATTGAAGATGAAATAACCGGCAGGCGGACGGAAGGTCAGGTCGTAACCGGAGGCTGTAAGAGTAAGCGTTATCCCTTCCCTGGTTTTATATTCTGCCGATCTGAGGTCATAAAGTGACTTACCGATAGCCAGCCTGATCCGTACAAGACCGGTGCTGATATCCTCCGGATACAGATCGATGATCCATTCCCTCGTGTTCTGTTCCAGCAGCCTCACCTTGAATCCCTTTTCATGCATCGTGAAGAGGAGCGAGGGTTTCGATATAAACGACACATCAGAAGGGTCCGGCGCTGTGATCGTCACCTCGTTTACCTCGGGCATATAGTTCCATACAGCCTTACCGTCTGTCCGGATAAGATTGTCAGCAAGGGTAAGCATGTAGCTGTCGCCTTTGATCACTGCCGTACCGCCCAGTTCAGTCTCCTGATCTTCCTGTGCATCATAAGCCACAATGTCAAAATCAATCTTCACCGAAGGTGCTGATGCAGCTCTTTTACTGAATTCCGAAAGCACCTTTACCGCTTCCGGGTCCTTTTGTGAAAAGGCAGCCACGGCAGCCAGCAATAACAATGTAACAAGTCCTGTTTTTTTCATCTTAAAGATTCTCTTCATCGAGTCTCTTCAAAATCTGTTCCAATGTTTGCGGGTCCTGTACAATCACCTCCCTGGCCTTGCTTCCCTCGAACGGACCGACAATGCCTGCCGCCTCCAGCTGATCAATGATACGGCCTGCACGATTATAGCCCAGCTGCATCCTGCGCTGGATCAGAGAGGTGGATCCCTGCTGATGCTGAACCACAAGCCTGGCGGCCTCGTCGAAGAGCGGATCTCGTTTTTTCAGGTCCACATCATTATTACCGTTGCCTGTATCATCGTCGCCAACATATTCCGGCAGATGGAACGCAGCCGGGTAACCCTGCTGTGACCCGATGTATTCCGTAAGTTCTTCTATCTCAGGCGTATCAATAAATGCGCACTGTACCCTGATAGGTTCCCCGCCCTGCGAGATCAGAGCATCACCACGGCCCACAAGCCTGTCGGCACCGGTGGTATCGAGTATGGTGCGGGAGTCAACCCCCGAGAAGACCCTGAAGGCAATTCGTGAAGGGAAATTCGCCTTGATGAATCCGGTGATGATGCTGACGGAGGGTCTCTGAGTTGATATAATCAGATGTATCCCAACAGCCCTGGAGAGCTGGGCCAGCCTTCCTATCGGCGCTTCCACATCACGGCCCGATGTCATGATAAGGTCGGCGAATTCGTCTATTATCAGCACGATGTAGGGCATGAAGTCATGTCCCTTCTCAGGATTGAGCCTCCGTGCAATGAACCTTTCATTGTATTCCCTGATGTTCCTGGTCTGCGACAGTTTTAGCAGTTCCAGGCGGTGATCCATCAGTATGCAGAGCGAATTCAGGGTGTTGATCACCTTCTTGGTGTCAGTGACAATCGCATCCTCCTCATCAGGAAGTTTGGCCAGGAAGTGGCGTTCGATCTTTCCGTAGAGAGGAAGCTCCACCCGCTTCGGATCGATAAGCACGAACTTCAGCTCTGCCGGATGTTTCTTGTAGAGCAGCGAGGTGATTATAGCATTCAGCCCTACTGATTTCCCCTGCCCTGTGGCCCCTGCCACAAGCAGGTGAGGCATCTTTGTCAGGTCTATGATAAAGGGGTCGTTCGTAATCGTACGGCCGAGTGCCAGCGGCAGTTCATGCTTGCTGTCAGTGAAATCACGTGATGAGAGCAGTCCCTTCATTGAGACTATCTCTGCCTTCTTGTTCGGGACCTCTATACCGACAGTGCCACGGCCGGGAATAGGAGCTATGATCCTGATTCCCAGTGCAGACAGGCTTAGGGCGATGTCATTGTCAAGAGATTTTATCCGGTGAATCTTGACTCCTCTGTCAGGCACAACCTCATACAGGGTCACTGTTGGTCCCACTGTGGCCGAGATCTGTTTGATAGTGATCTTGTGGTCTGCCAGTGTCTTCAGGATGATCTCCTTGTTGGCGTTCACCTCGTCATTGGTGGTAGAGCCCGGGCTGCGGTAATCGCGCAGCAGCGCCAGGGTAGGAAACTTGTAGCGTGACAGTGAGAGCCTCGGATCAAAAGGGGGGAGGTCGGATGGGAGGTCCTCCTCAATAGGCTCCACGGTCAGTGGTTTTTTGTTTCTGTCAATGACTTTTACAAGAGGCCTGTCATCAGGCACTTCCGGCTGCCTGTAGAAGTCATCAATATCATCTGTCTCCTCCTCGTCTGCCCGGAGCGGTTCTTCCTCCACTGAGGGATAATTCTCCTCCGGAGCAATGACTGTATCTTCAGTTACGATATCCTTTTTCCGGCCTTCACCTGAGATCACCGATACCCCTGCCCTGGCAACGCTTGCAATGGGTTTCCTGATTGTCTGCGGGCTGACGTGCAGAGCGAAGATCAGATAAGCGATTGTGAGCACCAGCAGCACGGCGCCGGTTCCTACTTTACCAAGCACTCCGTTCAGGTATCCCGACACCATGAATCCGAATTCACCGCCGGGGCCGGCACCGATGAAGGTAGAATGTCCTGCGAGATAGCCAAGAATAGCAGAGACCAGCACGGTGGCCAGGAGAAAGCGAAGCACATTTTTCCATAGCCTGAAATATCTGACCTTAAGCAGGGCCAGCCCGAATGCCCCGATAATCAGCGGGATGAAGAAAGACCCCAGCCCGAAGCCGTTAAAAATGAAATAGTGACTTAGTTTGAATCCGATCTTGCCGCCCCAGTTCCCGAAGGCAATGGGCAGGTCACCC
>JAVEZX010000193.1:0-3892 GCA_034002785.1 Bacteroidales bacterium | reverse complement strand
CAGGATAATACTCAAATCCGGCCGCACAGTACGCCTCCCGACTGGCATGCTCGAGTTCGATGAGAAACGGGCTGTGCGCAAATTCCTGAAGGAGACAACCGGTTTCTGAAACGTATGCCCAGACTTCCTCTCTTCCTGCTACTGCTCTCTCTTCTTAGCTTCCATTCGGCTGCTCAGAGGACCTCTCCCGGTGTTGCTGCCACCCAGAGAACTGTTACGGGGCAGACATCAACGCCGCGGGTCACCGTCAGCGGATTCGTGACCGACGCCACCAGCGGTGAACGGATGATAGATGCCACCGTCTACGAAAGAGCCTCCTTCACCGGCACTACAACCAACAGCTACGGCTTCTACAGCCTTCCGTTGCTGCCCGGCGATGCGGAGATCATTGTATCCTATCTTGGCTATGACGCTGATACCGTAAGACTTTGGCTCACCCGTGACACGGTGATGAACTTCAGCCTGGCAATGTCATCAAGCGAGATAGCCGCAGTTACAGTCACCGCCTCGGGCCGCAGGGCGAAGATCGAAAGCACCCAGATGAGCATGATAGATATACCGGTGGAGAAATTTCTCAAACTGCCGGTCATATTCGGCGAAGCCGATGTGCTCAAGGTAATCCAGCTGCTCCCCGGCGTACAGTCGGGCACCGAAGGATCAACCGGCATCTACGTAAGGGGAGGAGGCCCCGACCAAAACCTCTTCCTGCTTGACGGTGTACCGGTCTACAACGCCAACCATCTCTTCGGCTTCATGTCGGTCTTCAATCCCGATGCCGTCAAGTCGGTCCAGCTCTATAAGGGCGGCTTCCCCGCACGGTACGGTGAACGCCTCTCTTCAGTGATTGACATAAGAATGAAAGAGGGCAACGAGAAAGAGCTGCACGGCAACTTCGCCGTAGGGCTTATCTCCTCGAAGGTGTCGCTCGAAGGCCCCATAATCAAAGACAAGACATCATTCGTGATCTCCGGTCGCCGTACATACTATGACCTGCTGGCCCAGCCGTTTATCATGAGGTACAACTTGGGGCGTGAAGACCGGACAACGGGAGGCTATTACTTCTATGATCTTAATGCCAAGGTTAACCATAAATTCTCAGATAAAAGCAGACTCTACCTGAGCTCTTACCTGGGCCGCGACAGGGCCTATACGCGCAGCAGAAACCTGACCGATTTTCAGGACGGAGACAACAACAGGACTGAGTATAAGGACCGCTATGGCCTCGGGTGGGGTAACATTATCACCGCACTGAGGTGGAACTACCTCATTACAAATAAGCTGTTCAGCAACACCACACTTACCTACAGCAAGTATGATTTCGACGTGACAATCGAATCGTCAGCCAAAAACCTCTCCACCGGGGCAAAGGAGGTGGATTACTTCAAGTACTTCTCGGGCATTGATGACATAGGTGCAAAGATCGATTTTGACTATTATGTTTCTCCGCGGCACTCCGTAAAGTTCGGCACCGGATACACCTACCACCATTTCAAGCCCGGGGTTACAACCTTCAGGTACGATCCGATGATGGGCGATGACGGGCTGGATACAGTGATAGGGGATATGAAGGTCAGGGCAAACGAGTTTATCATGTATGCCGAGGACAACATTGACATCACTTCCAGGATAAAGATCAATGCCGGAATGCGGATGTCAATGTTCGGAGTTCAGGATACAGGCTATTTCGTCTTCCAGCCCAGGCTCTCTGTCAGGTACATGGCAAACGATGATCTCTCCTTCAAGGTCTCGTATAGCAAGATGGCCCAGTTTGTGCACCTGCTTACCACCTCCGCCATCAGTCTCCCCACAGATCTGTGGCTACCTGTCACACGGAAGTTCGGACCTCCGGTATCTCATCAGGTGGCCATAGGAACAGGATTCCTGCTGCCGGCCGACCTGGAGATGACCGTGGAGGCATTCTACAAGACGATGGATAACCTCATAGAATACAAGGAAGGAGCCTTTTTCGGCGGAACGGGATCAGGCTGGGAGTCGAAGGTTGAAAGCGGCAGGGGATGGGCCTACGGGGCCGAGTTCATGGTTGAGAAGAGCTACGGCAAACTGACCGGATGGGTAGGATATACTCTCTCGTGGACGGAAAGAAAATTCGAGAATCTGAACTTTGGCCGGACATTCCCGGCGAAGTATGACCGCAGGCATGACATAAGCGTTGCACTGACACACAAGTTCAGTGAAAAGGTCGATGCCGGACTGGTATGGGTTTTCGGTACAGGCAACGCAGCTACCCTGGGAGTCTCTGAATACCCGCCAATATCAGACAACGATTACTATTATTCCCCTGTGACCGATTACCCGGGCAGGAACAATTACCGTACGCCGGCCTATCACAGGATGGACCTGGGCGTGAACCTGCACAAGCAGAAAAAGAACGGGATAAGGACCTGGAGTTTCTCTGTGTACAATGCCTATAACCGTCTCAATCCTTTCTTCATCTACTGGGGCAGCACCTGGGTGGAGGAACCCGATCCGGCAAACCCCGGGCAGATGATCTACTACAGCAAGCCGGAGCTCAGGAAAGTGAGCGTTTTCCCGATTATTCCGTCCGTTTCATATTCATATAAGTTCTGACAGCCATGAAGCCAAAATCCAACTTAATACTCCTGGCGGCTGTCGCGCTCACGCTCATCACATCAGTCTCATGCGAGACGGTTATTGATTACAGGGGACCGGACGCTCAGCCGAAGGTGGTAATATACGCTGTTCTTCAGCCTGACAGTCTGATCACGGTGCTTGTGTCAGAAAGCCATTCGGTGTTCCAATTGCGATACCAGCCAAGGCAGATCCCTGACGCGACGGTAAGGGTCTACCGCGACGGTGTGTTGCTGGAGACTCTCTCCTATGCCGAACCCGCCCCAGTCCCGGAGTATGCACCCCTGAGTCCCTATTCGTTATATGTGTCAGATGTGAACAGCCCGGAGCCCGGCAGCATTTACCGGGTAGAGGTTGAGGTGCCGGGCCTCCCGATGGCATTCGGTGAGGCCGAGGTCCCGCTCCCTGTCGCCGCAGCAATTATTGATACAAGCTCCGCGGACATCGGAAACGGCTACCGGGAGCTGGTGGTGAGGTTACGCTTTCGCGATCCGGCAGGAGAAAGTAATTACTACAGGTTTACTGCATCCGGGATTACCGGGTACTATTACGGTAACAAGGATGAGCCTTTCAACCCGTTTACCCCGGTCAGTGTTCAGAGACAGGAGCTCAGCTACGGCTCCCTCTCCGATCCGCTCATCGCCCCGCAGCAGGAAGATGACATATTTGAAATGTATCTTCAGAATACCTATTTCCTCTTCACGGATGAGCTTATCCCGGGCCGTGAATACTCCCTCAGGCTGACTTATGCCGGAGTTTATCCGGATACTGATTATTACGAGTTTCTTCATGCCCGTTTCTGCCTGAACAACATCACCCGTGACCTGTACCTGCATCTGCAGTCGTACTCGGCACATATACAGACACGTGACAATTTCCTGGCGGAACCGGTACCCGTATATACCAATGTTGTCAATGGTCTCGGCGTTGTAGGAGCTTCTTCAACTGCCTGTGATTCTCTGAAGATAGGAGAGTACCCGGTTGAGGGAGTGACATATGATATGTGGCTCTACTGACCCCGGCCCCGGACACCGTCAAGGCATCAACCCCGGCCCCGGACACCGTCAAGGCATCAACCCCGGACCGAAATCCTGTCAGCAAAAAAAATCATCCAAATAGTTGCACCATATTAATATATTATTTTACTTTGTAGCGCAAAGTACTACAAAATACAATGATGAATCAGTCAGACCAGCCCCTCGAGGACATCAGGATCATCCGCAAGCTCATGGAGGAATCTTCCAGGTTCCTGTCGCTCAGCGGATTATCGGGAATAATAGCC
>JAVEZX010000192.1:0-3893 GCA_034002785.1 Bacteroidales bacterium | reverse complement strand
AATACCTTCTCACGCTCTGCATCGGTGAACGCCATAGTCTTTATCGGCTTGCGCCCCGGCGGCATCTCATCAATGACCGAGACATCAAGATCACCGTATAGCGTCATGGCCAGGGTGCGGGGAATAGGTGTGGCAGTCATCACAAGCACATGCGGCGGACAATCGCTCTTCTGCCACAGCTTGGCACGCTGTGCAACACCGAACCGGTGCTGCTCATCAATTATCACCAGACCGAGGTTCTTATACTGCACGTTCTCCTCAATCAGCGCATGGGTCCCGATAAGTATGTTAATAGTACCGTCAAGCAGCCCCTTTTCGATCCGGTTCCGTTCACTGCGCTTTGTGGAGCCGGTAAGCAGAGCCACCTCAACGTCAATACCGGTCACGAATTTGCTGATTGAATTAAAATGCTGCATTGCAAGCACTTCGGTAGGGGCCATCAGGCATCCCTGGTAACCGTTGTCAGCCCCGATCAGCATACTCATCAGCGCAACCATCGTCTTGCCACTCCCGACGTCACCCTGTAGCAGCCTGTTCATCTGCCGCCCGCTGCCCAGATCGGCACGGATCTCGCGGATCACCCTCTTCTGTGCCCCGGTGAGCGCAAAGGGGAGATTGTTCGCGTAAAACGAATTGAGCCTCTCCCCAACCACAGAAAAGATGAAACCGTGAGTGCTTTTCGTCCGGTTGTCCTTGTATCTCAGCAGGTTAAGCTGGATGTAAAAAAGTTCCTCAAACTTGAGCCTGAAGCGTGCATTCTCAATGTCATTGTTTGAATCGGGAAAATGAATGCGGAAAAGGGCATCATGAAGACTCATCATCTTCATCGGTTCGATCACGGCAGGAGGGAGGGTTTCAGGAAAACGAAATCCGGGCATTGTAAAGGCTTTGGCCATTAATTTGGCAATCGCCCTCGAGGGAAGGAAATGATCCTTCATCTTTTCAGTCGTGCTGTACTGTGCCTCAAGCGCAGATGCAACACGGGCAGCTCGCTTGTCCGCCTCCTCCACCTCGGGATGCACTATGTTGAAGGCACCGCTGAAAAGAGTGGGTCTGCCGAAGATAATATATTCTGTTTCAGGTTTGTATGTATTAAGTACCCACTTCTGGCCCTTAAACCATACCAGCCTTACCATCCCTGTCTCATCGTAAAAATCGGCCGTCAGCCGCCGTCCCGGGCCAGACCCCTCTGTGGAGAACCGGCGAATCTTTCCCCTGATCTGCACATGCTGCATGTCGGTGTCGAGCTCCTTCACCTTGTAGAAGCGGGTTTTGTCGATATATTTATAAGGGAAGTAGTAGATCAGGTCCCTGAATGTGAAAATGCCGGCCTCCGCCTGGAGCGTTTCAGCCCTTTTCGGGCCTACGCCGGGAAGGAATTTTATCTCACTGTCAAGCAATTCAGACATCAGGAACCGTCAAAAAGATTATCACCGAAAATAGTTAAATTTGGGCGGGATTCAAATGAACTGTCTGAAGAAATGAACATGCACGCGGCAGCGGCATATGCCGCCCACCTTCTCACATCCCGGAGCACGGCTGGTCATGGTGTGCACAGCCCGCTGATGTTCAGCTTCATCACTGATGTGATTGGGGGACGTGCCGATAGGGATATATTTGAGGAGGTAAGGAGGCTGCGAAGGGATATGTTCTCTGACAGCCGCGTGGTGAGGGTTACCGACCTCGGGGCTGGGTCGACGGTTCTACGGGGCAAGGAGCGAAGTATCCGGCAGATCGCCTCCGTGGCTGCACTGCCGCCAAGGGAGGTTGCCCTGCTGGCCAGGATGGCTGCCAATCTTGACCTGATCCTGGAAAGGGTGCCGGACAGGCAGTTGGGTGGCCTGCCGACCCAAGGGCAGGAGCTGGCCGGCCGGCCGGTGATCCTCGAACTTGGCACATCGCTGGGTATCAGTACCCTGGCGCTGGATATGGCGGCACCGCACAGAAGAGTGATAACCGTCGAAGGCTGCCCGGCACTGGCAGAAATAGCCCGCGAAAACCTCCACCGCCACGGAGCGGATAACGTTGAGGTCCTTAATATGGAGTTCACCCAGGCCCTCAGTTACCTCAAAGAGCGCGGAACAAAAGTCGGTATGGCTTTCATCGACGGCAACCATCGCGGTGCGGCACTGACTGAGTATGTCAACACGGTCAGGGAACTGGGAGAGGAGATGATTGTCGTGGCGGATGACATTCATATGAACCGTGACATGAACGAAGCATGGCAGACCCTCTCGGCATCCTCAGTCGCAAATGCCTCGCTTGAAACATTCCGCCTGGGCATCCTTTTCTGCCTTCATAACCTTACCCCGGGCCACTACCGCATCCGTTATTAACAAAAAATAACACCGCCGGAACGTCAATTATAGAGGAATTTGAACTAATTTCGGAACTTTAATGTAAAAGGCATGGATAAAGTCATTGAGATTAAAGAAATCGTTAAGAACTACCAGGTAGGATCAGTCATCGTCAGAGCACTGCGCTCAGTATCACTCGATATCAAAAGAAACGAATATGTCGCAATCATGGGTCCTTCAGGATCCGGAAAATCGACACTGATGAACATCCTCGGCTGCCTCGACACACCTACGAAAGGAGTGTATGTCCTCAACGGAACCGACGTCAGCAAGATGGAAGATGACAGACTGGCCGAAATACGAAACAAGGAGATCGGGTTCGTATTTCAGACATTCAACCTGCTCCCGAGATACACCGCTCTCGAAAACGTTACCCTGCCCCTCATCTACGGAGGCGTACCACGCCACGAGAGAGAGGAACATGCGGTCAAAACACTCGACCTGGTGGGCCTGGGCGACAGGATGACACATAAGCCCAATGAGCTTTCCGGCGGTCAGCGACAGAGAGTGGCTATCGCCAGGGCCCTGATCAACAATCCTTCAATCATCCTTGCAGACGAACCGACAGGTAACCTCGACAGTAAGACATCATATGATATCATGGGCCTCCTCGATAAGATTCATGAGGATGGCAATACCGTGATAGTGGTAACACACGAAGAGGATATCGCACGCCATGCCCACAGGATCATCAAACTTATGGATGGCGAGGTGTCCGCTGACTATATAAATGAAAACCGTATAGAGGTAAGGAAGAAGTAATTTTTACGGCAATTATCCTGATACAATACTGATCGGCACAGGAAGATAATTAACAGCTTCAGGCTGGAGACCGTGATGAAGATCTATACCAAAACCGGCGATAAGGGGGAGACATCAGTTATAGGCGGTGTCAGACTTCCGAAACACCATCCCCGCATCGAAGCATATGGCACCCTCGACGAACTTATCGCATGGATTGGAATGCTACGTTCTGCGGAACAGTCCTGTGTCCCGGCTGATGAACTGATAAATATTCAGTCAGTCCTCATGTCATGCTGTACCATCATTGCCACCCACCCCTCGGCAAAAGTTCCCGAGGGAATCGAGGTGGAAGATACCACACGACTTGAAGGTTCCATAGACAAAATGGAAACACGTTTGCCTAAACTTCAGTCATTCATCCTTCCCGGAGGCAATCACGCGGCTGCCACAAGCAACATTGCAAGATGCGTCTGCCGCCGTGCCGAACGCGCCATACTTCGCCTTAATGAGAGCGAAGAAACCGACCCCACAGTCGTAAAATACCTCAACAGACTCTCAGATTACCTCTTCGTACTAACAAGGTGTCTCACATATGAGCTTGGTACAGAGGAGGTTAAGTGGCTGCCTGTCACAAAGTCAAAATAATCCGGTTAAAAATCGGCCTTACTCTTTTTTTATTCTAAATAATTTTATATTTGCGGACTCTTAGAAGGGTAACAAATAACTTACTCATATATGTACTGGACACTTGAATTAGCATCAAAACTTGAAGATGCGCCATGGCCCGCCACA
>JAVEZX010000191.1:0-3921 GCA_034002785.1 Bacteroidales bacterium | reverse complement strand
GCAGCAGGTACTGCTGGACGCAGTGCAGCGGAGAATGATGCCACCAGGAGGAACACCTCAGGGACTGTCAGCAGGGATGCAGCCGCAACCGAGGCCGCCAGGAGAACCGGTACCGGAACCGTGAGAAGGGATGCACCAGCAACTGAAGTAGCAAGAAGGACTCCTGCCACGGTAAGCAGGACGGATCAGAATAGTGAGCGCAACGCACCCACCGGTGAAGTGGTCAGAAGGACTTCTGCCGGGGCAACTGTGAAGAGTGCAGAAAATGAAGCAGCTGAGCAGAGGGCAAGTGAGCAGAGAGCCGCTGAAGCCCGCGAGGCCGAGAGAAGAAACAGTGAGATAAGGGCAGCCCAGGAAAGGTCAAATGAGCAGAGAGCTGCTGAAGCCAGGGCCGAGCAACAGAGAGCTGCCGAACAGAGGGCAAATGAGCAGAGAGCTGCAGAAGCCCGCGAGGCAGAGAGAAGGAGCAGTGAGATAAGAGCCGCACAGGAGAGAGCCGCACAGCAGAGGGCAAATGAACAGAGAGCTGCCGAGCAGAGGGCAGGTGAGCAGAGGGCTGCAGAGGCCAGGGCCGCACAGGAGAGGGCCAGCGAACAGAGGGCAGCTGAAGCCCGCGAGGCCGAGAGAAGGAACAGTGAGATAAGGGCCGCCCAGGAGAGGGCCAGCGAACAGAGAGCAGCAGAAGCCCGCGAGGCAGAGAGAAGGAACAGTGAGATAAGAGCCGCACAGGAGAGAGCCGCACAGCAGAAAGCTGCCGAACAAAGAACATCACAGAATAAAACCGTCGAATCAGGCTCCAAAAGACTGAGCCGCAGGTAATACACTCTGACCTTAATCAGATCCCGCTGACCCCCACCCGGTCAGCGGGATTATTTTTGAGCCACAATTACAATCCAAGGAACATAAGTGCTGTCCCCATATCCATGATACCATGAAGGATGGCAAAATATGGAAATAACGAAGGCCGCCTGTACAGGGCGATGCCAATGAGCGCTGCAAAAGGGAGAAATACCAATCCCCGGTAAAATATAAACCTTACATCCGGGATAAACGGCAGGGTCATATGCTGTAACGACAGAAAAAGAACAGGCAACGCAACCGACAGCCATTTCGGTCTCACAATTCCGGCCAGCGCGGGCATGATATACCCAAAGTATGTCGCAAGCTCGGCAAATACTATAGTAACCGGAAAGACAAACAACAGAACAATCGCAAGCAACCTGTCAACCGGTCTGAACATAAGTCCGAAAGGAATAGTGTGATCACCCCAGAATGCGATACTCAACAGATAATTCGGACAGAAAACAACCGGGCCGCATAACAGTACCAATCCGGCAAATATCAGGATATCCTTCCTTAAGGAACCCCGGCTAAAACGAAACAGGCCGGCATAGCTCCGACCCTCTCTCCTGAAAAGATGCCACAAGATCATGATGCTCACACAATTAGTCAGCGTAGCCGTCAACAACCAGTAAGCCTCTGAGTTGTGCCATGAGCTGACTGCAAGAGCTATGACCGCCTGGAAGACCAGGAATAGTATCAGCCTGCTGCCAAGAAGTGCAACTAATATTGGCCGTCTGACCGCGCCTTCAGAGGGTGAGTTCCTGATAGCTGTGCTGGCAATCTCATTCATGCTTTTTTCTATTTGGTCATCCGCCACCTGTGGCAGACAATTCCCAAAAGTAATCACAATTAAGACATCCCATTTGGCAACAGGGCTCACAAACTTTTTACCTTTAGCCTTGTTTTAGTATAAATTCCAACTGAAAGGCAGTAATCATGCAAACAATCCTCGGCGCAAACGGTACTATCGGCAGGCTCCTGGCGCAGGAATTGCCCGTATACAGTAACAGGATACGACTGGTGAGCCGTAACCCGATAAGAGTGAATGAATCAGACGAACTTATGCCCCTCGATCTGACGCAGACGGGGGCAGTAGACAGGGCCGTACAGGGCTCCGAGGTTGTATACCTTGTAGTCGGCCTGGAATACAAGGCAACAGTCTGGGAGCAGTACTGGCCCGCCCTGATGAGGGACACGGTCAACGCCTGCCTGAAGCACGGGGCAAAACTGGTGTTCTTTGACAACGTCTACATGTACGATAAGAATCACATGTCTCATCTGACCGAGGATACCCCGCTCAATCCACCAAGCCGAAAGGGTGCAGTCAGGAAAAGTATTTCCGGCATATTGCTTGAGGCGGTGAAGGACATGAGGCTTCAGGCTCTCATAGCACGATCGGCCGACTTCTACGGACCGGGAAATGAAAATAATTTCGTGACTCAGATGGTGCTCAAGAACCTGGCTGCCGGGAAGAAGCCGATGTGGTTTGTCGGGCCAGACATAAAGCACTCATTCACCTACACTACCGATGCAGGCAGGGCGACGGCCCTGCTGGGCAATACCCCCGATGCATACGGGCAGGTCTGGCATCTGCCTACAGACAGCAGGCCCGTTACCGGGAAGGAGTTCGCCTCAATGATTGCCTCGGAATTCGGAACCGGAAAAGTACAGCTCTCTATACTCCCGAAGTGGATGCTGCGTCCCCTCGGCCTGTTCGTTCCCATTATGAAGGAGATGCAAGAGATGATGTACCAGTATGACCGCGATTATTTCTTTGACTCATCGAAATTCACTGATCGATTCGGGAAAAAAGCCACTCCTTACGAAGAGGGAATAAAGGAAACCGTCAGGGCTTACAAAGGCAAAATCTGACGAAGTAGCAAAAAAAGATTCTATATTTGCAGCCCAAAGGTGCCGTGCACCCAGGATAGGGATTAATATCCAAAGACTAAGTGATCCGGAAATCTAAATTGTTAGTATGATACTGCAGGTTGTCATCTTGCTGATCGGGTTTGTAATACTGATCAAGGGAGCCGACTGGCTGGTCAACGGTGCATCTGCCCTGGCCCGGAAGTATAACGTATCCGACCTGGCCATCGGCCTTACTGTCGTTGCTTTCGGAACATCCGCTCCGGAGCTGGTTGTAAACGTTTTTGCCGCTTTCCAGAACCACCAGGACATCGCCTTCGGAAACGTGATCGGCAGTAACAATTTCAACCTGTTCATGATACTGGGCATAGCAGGACTGATATCACCGCTAAGGGTACAATCGAGTACGATCTCCAGGGAAATTCCGCTTTCATTTATTGCCATAGCCCTTCTCTTCCTGCTGGCAAACAATTTCTTTCTTTCAGACCAGGCAATTTTGTCGAGGATAGACGGAGTCATCCTGCTCGTGATGTTCGGACTGTTCCTCCTCTATGTCTACAAACAGCTCAAGGTTGATCCCGAGGTGATAATCGAACCGCATAAACAGTATACCACACTTACAATCTGGGCTATGATCATTGCAGGCCTTGCAGGTCTGATTATAGGTGGCAGGCTGGTTGTGGACAGCGCAATCCAGATGGCAACGGCATGGGGAATAAGCGAGAAGATAATCGGGCTGACAATTGTTGCGGCAGGCACCTCCCTGCCTGAACTGGCCACCTCGGTGGTGGCGGCGGTGAAGAAGAACAATGATATTGCCATCGGGAACATTATAGGATCAAACATCTTCAATATCTTCCTGATCCTTGGGGTCAGCTCGGCAATAAAGCCCCTTCCCTACGACAGGGCATTCAACGGAGACATGTTCTTCCTTGCAGCAGGGACCATCGCCCTCTTCGCAATGATGTTCACAGGTGGCAGGAAGAAGCTTGACCGGTGGGAGGCGGCAATCCTGCTGACAGTTTTCATAACATACACAGTGCTCCTCGTTACCCGTTGACAGCCTGTCCGTTATTCCGGAATCGAAAACCGAAAACCGAAAACCGAAAATTCTGATTAATCTTTTTGGAACAGATTTTGTTTAGGAGGAAGGGCAACTCATTATCACATGAGTGTTATTTTTACCATTAAAATGGAGCCGGTATACCA
>JAVEZX010000190.1:0-4047 GCA_034002785.1 Bacteroidales bacterium | reverse complement strand
AGGTCGATGATGCCTTGGAGATCTCCGAGCAGATTGAGATCTGAACCCGGCGCGGCTGCCCGCCAAGCACCTTTTGCCGGCGGGCGGCTGCTTACGGTGATGATGCCGAGGGGGTACTATCGGCCATCAAGAGCCGTTCGGCCTGCAGGTAGAGTTGCCGCTCGAACGGCAGCTCCACTTGGGCTGCAGCCATTCGGTCAGTCCCCTGTCCGTTTTGTCCAAAGTACGGCGAGAAGGGCGGGCTAGAAACGGCGCCGTTGCTGGGGGTGGCGTCCGGACATCAGACAAAATGGTTCATTTCGTCTACTTGGCGCCAAACGGGGAGCGCTGAGGAGGGGGGTGTGAACGGTTACCGTGAAGAACGCCGTGATACCACCCCACTATTTTCGTTGAAACCCCGTTAGGCACTCTTTCAGTGAACTCAAGGCAAACTCTCTAGTTCTCTCGACACGAGCCTCCTTGGTGCTCTCGCGTGGCTGTGAGTAGGCGCGGTTAATCAACGGGTACAGGAACCGCTCGCTACTCCAAGTGCGCTGTGTCTGCTCTAGAGACACGCCTGACTGATGTGCGTGCATCATAGATTCTGCAATGTTCGACAATAACAAGCAGCGCCGAGACTGGTCAGCTGTCACAGTTTTCGTCTTTCCGAATTGTTCGGCAAAGGCAATCCGTTCCTTTTCCGAGGCGGGCAACTGCCGCTCACCTGATGAGCAGGCTGCTAAACTTAAGAAAATTACGAAAATAGGATAGGTGGTCAAGTTTTTTTTATGCATGTCTGCAATCACTGGTAAGACCCAACAGCACACATAGCCATCCCCTCAAATGTCATAGTTGCAAATCGCATGGTAGACGAACTGAGCCTGTGTGAGGGTAAATGTTCACACCCCCCTTCACGCAATTGCCCCCGCTGTTTCACCCTAGCACTTGACAATCGGCATATAAAAGCACGGCGGCCCGAGCCGCCCGCGAGGGGGCACTAAATGAGCGGCGGCGACGTAGCCACCGCAACTGCTAGCATATTCTGATGAAGGCAACGAACGCAGCACATGCAAGCGATCTCGGCGTGCTGCGCGAAAGGTCAGACCGCACCCAGATTGGCAGCTCTGAAAGCATCGAAAAAGACTCGCGTCTGAGAAAGGTACTCCGACACTTTCCCAAGCTCAATCTCATACGAATCGATACACCCCTTTCGGCCCGCTACCAAGCTCTCCACTTCAACTAAGGTCCCAGCTGCCTTGTTCCAAAGAGGGACTGGCCGAAGACGTTCGCGATGCTTATTTCCCTCGGCAATCTCCCTTACAATCTGAACTGCTGCGTATCCAGGCAAGGTAGTGAGGTTAATATAGTCATTGATACTTTTCTCAAGCTCCGTGCGGGGAAGTGAATACACCACGTCCACTCTTGAAGCATTTCCCGTTTTCGCCCCCCTTTCTAGGAGAAACCCCTTCAAATCAGCGAGCCGGGCCTGCAAAAACGTTTCAATAAGCGCGTTGAGCTCATTGATCGTCATGCGCCAAATTAGCTGCTCTATTGAACCTGGCCCCTCAGGATGAAAGAGTTCGCATTCAACCTGCTCACTTGACCGACTCTTCGCCACATCGACCGATCCGAGCTTCGCGTACTCTGTTTCAATCCAGGCGACTTGCTTCGTGAAGAAATGCCTAAGTATCTCTAACTCATGATCAATGTCTAGAATCATTGTGGTGTCTCCTGTGCGTAATTGCGTTACTCCGTATTATTTATGCCCACCATAAGCCAGCTGCCGCTGAGTGCCACGAAGGCATGCCAAATGCAACAAGATCGGAGCGCGCCATATTGAGAATTGCTGCGCGGAGTAGCTATTCTCAGAAGGACTTTTCCTCAGTATATGAGTCGTTTGATTTAGGCTCCCGGGCGATCTATTATGAAATCTAGTTCCAAAGGTAGCGAGCGCATGGCCTTTCTCTATGCTCCTCTCTGACTGATGCCATTTTCTTCTGCACGCTTTCGAAGAAGGGCTATTTATGGATAGAACTCCGTGTAGTTGTGGTGGCGAGAACGAACGTTGCTTTCGTTGCGATGGTCGCGGTTGGTATGAGCGTGAAGTGCGGGAAAATTCTATCCGGCTTGCGCCTGTGCCGATGCCTCCGCCTGATCTCATCACACGAGTAACTCGCAAGATCATAATTCTTGAGAATAACCCCCTTCCCCCGCCACTCCCTCCGCCTGAGCGGCGACCTAAACGACCTACGATTACGAAGGTGACGCCCCCACGACTAGGGCTCACTAAGAAAAGATCCTTCAAGAGGATTTTTTTGGAGTTCGGGTCGCACAATCAATTTCCATGCTTTTATATTGTAGGGGTGACTCGTCCTCAACAGCTATCAGAGCTGGCTCGGGAGTTCTTAGGGTGTTTTCATAAACTGAACAAGAGTTTTTTCGAAACTCATCTCGTCACCCGGCTACGCATCTTTTCCATCGATAAAGCTAAGGTGCAAATCAGGAAACTGTCTGGCGATGTCGAAGAGTATGAAGTAAGGAAAGATTGCATTCCGATCTTTGTACGGATTGTGGCATCGGATAAGGGAGTCAATACGCTGTCCTCACGGGGGTTGCCGCCAGGACGGAGTCTAAAGAGGCAGGAAAAGGCGTCCAAATCTAATCCGAGAGGGGATTCCAGCCCGTTACAGAAGGTGAAGCCTGCGCACCCTATTGAGGGGGTTGGAATAGAACGAAATGAGCCTTCGATTGCGACCTCCGAAAATACATCGGAAAACCAACGACAGCTTGATGCGACCCGTGATCATTGGAGAATCAGAGATCACGGCCAATTTGGTTCGTCACCATCCTACGACGATTTCGACGAATGATGACTCGCATCCTGAAGTTGCGCGGAGTCTTCTCATTGGGTACTTGGCCCCGTCTCTGAGTGGCAACTTCCCCTAAAAAGCTGACGTTAACTGAGTTTCTCAGCGGGCGGCTCCTCTGGGTCGGCCTAAGACGGTCGTGGGTGGCCTTCGGAGGTGCTGCGAGTGCTCTGCTCTGGAGGTCTCAGTCCGGCCATCAGCCGTCACTCGCCACCTGATCCGGATAGCGGTCATCGGGGCGCAGCGGTATGCTACTGGCCTGCATGCCAAATCGGTCGTCTCGACTCGGAGAGCTGTTGGCTGCTGCTTTTCCTGCCTTGTTATGCTGTGTTTCGCGTAATTTTTGCTTCTAAACCGTGACTTGCAGAACACGTTATCAGGCATTCCGATGTTACGCGGCACAACTGTCGCCAGAAAACAAAGTTAGGCACAGTCAAACACGCAACAATCCAATTCTTTCAACCCAGAGGTCTCCCAACTATGAAAGTCAAACTTGTAGCATTAACAGCATTAGTCGCACTTACCTCAAATATTGCGAACGCAAACGAGCCCATCGTTGTAAATCAGGCAGTAACAGAGAAGGAAGCATTAACAGCTCAGCAAGCATGGTGTGCTGCTCTTCTTGATATCAACGCCGCATACGAAAAGGATGGAAAAGTAGCAGCGAGAGCATTGGCCGAGAAAGTCATAGATTCCGCTTACGCCTACCAAATGGGCGCAGTACTCTTTAAGCCTACGCTCACGGTGAACCCTCAAACATTTCGCCCCACACGTGCCGGTGCGCTATCTTATTTCGTTGGCGGTGACCCATCCTTCCCTGCCGACACAGGTTTTGCTCTAAAAGGCTGGAAAAAATGTGAGCCTGTCACTTCTGCTATTTTTCTTGATGGCAATAGCGCAATTACTATGGGGAAAGTTCACTTCACAGATAAAAATGGGAAAGTGACTACCGTTGACAAAACGTGGGGTTACGTTAAAGACGATGCGGGAAATTTGCGCATTAACCTTCACCATTCATCATTGGAGTACCAACCTAAGTAAATCCGCTATAAACCCATAGGCAGTGGAGTTGTTGCCTAACGATTAAGGTTAGATCGTGATCGCGAAGCGAGCCACGATCTGAACCGGTTGTTGAACAAGCCCGGTCCGTCTCCCTGGAAATAGCTTTCTGTTCCCGAGCCCGGAATCGGGCCGGTAGGTC
>JAVEZX010000189.1:0-4075 GCA_034002785.1 Bacteroidales bacterium | reverse complement strand
AATCAGCCGAATCCTTTGTCCAGTGACTCCAGAGATCACGCATCCCGGTCTTCGCCTTCTCAATGATATAACCCTCCCCCTTCGGCGGCAGATGGCATTCGGCACAGGAGACACGGTAACCCGACTGAGTGGCATAATGAACACCCTGTTTCCAGCTGGCTGTTGCCTGTGGATGCACATGACAACTGGCACAGAAATTATTCGTTGATGTGGCTTCAACAGCCTTTCCAAAACCGGCAAAGATCAGCACCCCTGTGATCAACCCGGCAAAAATCAACAACCAGTTCCTCCTGTTCACTGAATAGAGTTTAGGGCTGTCAATATAGTAAAAAAGGAAATCCCCCCTACCGCTGACTGCCATGTTGTGGCATCCGTGGCCCGCTGCCGCTTATTCAGCCTTAAATTATTACTTTTGGAAAAAACCTAAGGAATGAGACGTTTAATTACCGCTGTACTCCTTTCCCTTTTTATCATCCCGGCAGGGGCCCATCCCTGGAAACCGAGGCACTTCGTAATTATTGACAGTGACGGCGGCATTGACGACCTGAAGGCAATCTGCATGATGATGGCCTCACCCGATGTAAGGATCCTGGCCATTACAGTATCGGACGGATTTCACAAAGCCCCGGTGGCTTATGAAAACATCAGGAAGATGGCTGATGCACTTCATCACGAGGGCCTTCCGGTGGCAAGACCAGGTGAAGCTGTTGCGCTCATTGAAAAGATGCTTGGTTCAGAGACAACGCCCGTCAAATTCATTGCCCTTGGTTCACTGAAGACTGTGGCGACTGCCATGGAGCAATCGCAATCGTTCACTACCCACGTAAAACAGCTGTACTGGAGCAACAGCGGGCTGCCCGGAAAAGAGGGGCTCAACTACAAAAGTGACCCGGCGGCGGCAGAGAAGGTGCTTGCCGGCACGCTGCCCGTGACGGTTGCCGGCGGCGGCGGGACGGGATTCTGGGATGAAGGACTTTTAGAAAGCATCGGAGAACTTCATACACCCTATGCTTCCAGGATCTCGGAACTGATAAATTCTATGCCTTCGCATAACTTCGTATATACTGCCTTCGATGAGATGGTGCCACTGCTGCTTCATTTCCCGGAACTGTTCAGCGAGACCGGCCGGGAGAATGATGATAGCTACTTCGCTCCAAAAGATATCATACCAATGAGAGATGCTGCCGTCAGACTTATCAAGGGAGAGACTGTGGAACGGATGCAGGTGATTAATACAATGCCTGCAGACACATCATTTTATATGCATGACATACAGCCGTTCGTAACTGATATCCGGAACAAATACGGCGAGGATGAATGGACTTCGGGTGTGATAGCCAATGAGCTTCACCGTCACCTTGGAGTGTTCGCAATAATTGGAGTCAAGATGGGCATCAGGGCGCGGGAGTATTTCTGCACAGGTGTTGATGAGATGTCAGTAACGACCCATGCCGGAGCCATCCCGCCGCTAAGTTGCATGAATGACGGCATCCAGGTGAGCACGGGGGCCACACCTGGCCACGGACTCCTGACAGTCAGCGCAGAAAAGCCGTTCTTCGCAGCAGCCGACTTCACCCATAAGGATATAACAATCCGCATAACACTGAAAAAAGAACTGGCAGACAGAGTATCGGGTGAACTTAAAGAGATCAATTTCATCCATGGACTTGACAGCGATATCTACTGGGAGCTCGTCAGGAAGAACTCGATCAAATACTGGCTGCAGTTCGACAGACATGAAATATTTGACATTGAAGTAATTAAATAGACTGTAAAATGTATCTGCGCACTCTGTTAATCGCATTTGTTGCAGTGCTGCTCCTTACGGCATGCAATCCGGTGCAGGACAGGACACCTGCCCTCATACCGCACCCTGTTGAAATGAAGCTTAACAGCGGACACTTCAGGCTGAAACAGGATACCCGAATTACCTGGTCCGGAGGTGTGGCTGCAGCAATTATGGCTGAAGAACTCGCCTCAACACTGCGGCCGGCAACAGGCTATGAGTTGCTGACATCCGAAGGAACCGACGGCGATATACGCCTGTTGATTGATGCCGCTACAGAATGGAAAAAGGAGGAGTATCGTCTGAAGGTGCAAAGGAGGGGCGTAACACTTACCGCCGGCACCTCCGAGGGACTCTTTCGGGGCATACAGACCGTGAGACAGCTTCTTCCCCCTCAGATATTCGGTGCAGTGACTGCGGAGGGTGTGCAGTGGACGATGCCATGTGTCACGGTAACCGATTACCCGCGCTTCGGATGGCGGGGTATGCACCTCGATGTCAGCAGGCATTTCTTCGACGTGGAATTCGTAAAACGGTATATTGACATCCTTGCAATGCACAAGCTCAACGTCTTCCACTGGCACCTGGTTGATGACCAGGGATGGCGCATCGAGATAAAGAAATACCCGAAACTGACAGAGGTTGGCGCATGGCGGGTTGACCGCGAAGAGATGCCCTGGGATTCGAGGGAATCTCAGAAACCCGGCGAAAAAGCCACTTACGGCGGATTCTACAACCAGGAAGAGATAAGGGAGGTGGTTGATTATGCCGCCAGGAAATTCATTACTGTTGTGCCCGAGATTGAGATGCCGGCCCATGTGGGAGCGGCACTGGCAGCATATCCTGAATATTCATGCACCGGGGGTCCGTTCACCGTGCCTCCCGGCGGCGTGTGGCCCATAACAGATATTTACTGCGCCGGAAAGGATGAGACATTTGCATTCCTTGAAGATGTTCTGACCGAGGTGATGGAACTTTTCCCATCTGAATATATTCACGTTGGAGGCGATGAGGCTGACAAAACCGAATGGAGGAAGTGCCCTGACTGCCAGGCGAGGATCCGGGAGGAAGGGCTGGCGGACGAAGCCGGGCTTCAGAGCTACTTCATAAAAAGAATTGAAAAGTTCCTTAGCTCGAAGGGCAGGAAACTGATCGGCTGGGACGAGATACTGCAGGGGGGACTGGCCCCGGAGGCCACGGTGATGTCCTGGCAGGGCTTCGAGGGGGGCGTGGCAGCTGCACGGTCAGGCCATAATGCGGTCATGGCTCCGGTGTCACACTGCTACTTTAACGTCTATCAGGGAGATCCCTCTGCTGAACCCGAATCATTCCGCGGACTGCTGACACTGAAAAAGGTTTACTCCTTTGAGCCGGTAGCCCCCGAACTCTCTGAGGAAGAGGCAAAACTGATAATCGGGGCACAGGGTTGTCTCTGGACTGAGTACATAACCGACGGAGCAACAGCCGAATATATGGTTCTGCCGCGACTGACTGCACTCTCAGAGGTGGTCTGGTCCCCCGCGGATAAGCGTGACTGGGAAGGGTTTAACAAGCGTCTGCCCGGGATGATGGAGCGATTCGATGCAGCAGGAGTTAACTACTCCCGAGGATCATATCAAGTGGATATGTCAGCATCATGGGATGAAGCATCAGGAAATATATCCCTCGAGTTGACTTCCGAACAGCCGTCACCGGAGATCAGGTACACCACAGACGGCACCGATCCCGTTCCCGGTTCATCCGTTTACAGCAAGCCATTGAAGATGAATGGCAAAGCAACTGTTAAGGCTGCCATTTTCGATGACGGGAAGATGGTGGGCAGGATCAGTACGAAAAGCATCAACATCAACAGGGCTACCGGGATGAAGGTGCAATACAACATTCCGTTCTCTGACAGGTACAAAGGGCACGGTGACCGCACCCTTGTCAACGGCATCAGTGGCAGCGGTGATTTCAATGACGGACAGTGGCAGGGATTTGAGGGTACCGATATGGATGTGATCATAGACCTGGGAAAGGAGAGTGACATAACCTCTGTATCATCATCATACATGGCAGCCGTCGGCAGCTGGATCTTCCTGCCACGGAACGTTGAATACTCTTATTCAAGTGACGGCAGCAGTTTTGCCGCACTTGGTACAGTGAGCACTGAGATTGCCGAGGCTGAGCAGGGCAACAGGATTGAAACATACTTCACCTCCTTTCCCGCCGTGAAGGCCAGATACATACGCGTAATGGCCCGCGGCCTCATCACCTGTCCTCCGTGGCACGCGGGTGCAGGGAACAGGG
>JAVEZX010000188.1:0-4100 GCA_034002785.1 Bacteroidales bacterium | reverse complement strand
TTATAATTGAAATCTGAAAAAATAGAGATATGAAATACCTTATCATAATTGTATCAGCAGTTCTGCTTGCCTCGTGCTCGTCAAAACCGTCAGCCACGAGGCTGGCCCAGAGGCAGACCTTTACTGATGTGGTCACGAATACCTCCGGTACAGGAGAGGAGATTGAGCTCAGGTTTTACGGGGGTCCTTCCCTATACTATCCGCTCATGGCCGTATGGCTTGAGTCTGAGGATGGAAAATATCTGCAGACCCTGTTTGTTCCCAGGGCCATTGCCACCGGTGTCTTCCGGTACGGTTCAAATGCTTCCGGCAAATGGGCCGAGGCAGCCAAACGTGCACCCCAGACCCTTCCATACTGGTCGCACAAGCGAGGAGTGAAGGCTCAGGACGGACTTTATATGCCTGATCCGGATAGTCCTGTGGCCGATGCCTACAGCGGTGCCACACCGACTACCAGTTTCATTCTGAAGGCCAGGGCTGACAAGCCATTGCCCGGGAAGGTCAGGGTGATGTTCGAGATCAACCAGAACTGGGACTGGAACGAATACTGGACAAACGACAGGTATCCGGATAACGTAAATTATCTGAACAATGCACAGCCGGCGGTTGTGTATGAGGCAATCGTAGACCTCGGAAATCTCAGGGCCAGATACCTCCTTAAACCGGTAGGTCACAGTCATCCCACCGGAGCCACCGGTGAGTTATTTACAGACCTGAGTACATTGACAACTGCACTTCAGATCGCCGACTCTGTGGTTGTGGCGGTGAGAAAATAAAATCAACAGGGATTATTGAATTTTCAGAGGCTGTCTGCCCATTCTGCCAGTCCGGCGGGAGAGCAGACAGCTTTCGTTTTGCCGTTGCTCCATGAACCGCGTGTGTCATATCTTCCGAGTACCAGCACCTTCTTCAGATCAAGCTCCTTAGCCATGTTGCTGCAGAATCCCCTGATCTCATCGTCAGGTTCGGAGGCGGGCAGGTTCAGTGCCAGCACCGCGAACGGCCTGACGGAGTGAATTCCCCTGATATCGTCTGCCGACAGTGTTCCTTCGGTATAGACAACGTTGAACCCCTTCTTCCGGAGAAGATACTTGAGGAAGACGAGGTTGTTTTCACTCTCGGTGCTGCCAAGGTTGATGATGGCTGCACTCTGTCCGTTTACCACAACCTCGTGGGTGACATCCTCGGATATCAGAATTGTCCTTATCACATGCCTGATAAACTGTTCCTGAGGCTTTGAGATGCAATCAGTCAGCCACAGGGCCCGTGCCTTCTGCGTCAGCGGATGAAACACCTTAAGGTATGCCTCGGTCAGTCCCTTTTCCCTGACAAACTGGCTCAGGTTCTCACGGAACTCCTCTTCGCTGAACCGGAGAGCTGACATGATCAGTTCCCCCGGTTTGAAGCTGCCGTCTCCGGCATCGTCTCCCGCGCCTGACTTGAGTACTTCGCGCAGCAGTTCACTGTCGGTGAGCTGTGCTATCTTTGATATCTTCATCCCGTTCCGGTTAAGGATCGAGACTGTGATGAGCTTCTTCAGCTCTTCTTCGGTATAATGCCTAATGTTTGAATCGCTCCTCTCAGGCGTCAGGATCCCGTACCTCTTCTCCCACATCCTGATGGTATGTGCCTTTATACCACAGAAGTTTTCCAGATCCTTAATGGAATATGTCCTGCTTCCTGCATTCATCTCTCTCAATGTTACTTACTTCGTCATTATAACAAAGTGGGAAGATAAATGTTTAGCGAAGGTTGAATGTTCTGCGCGGGTCACTCCGCATTACTGATATTCAACTTTCCCATAATGCAAAAAAGTCGTAAATTCGCAGTTCATTGGATTTTAATGAAGGATTTACAGAGCGTAAAGCAGAGGTTTGGAATAATTGGCAATCACGAGGGACTGAACAGGGCGATAGACATAGCCGTGCAGGTAGCCCCGACGGATCTCTCTGTTCTTATCACCGGTGAAAGCGGTACCGGCAAGGAGGTCTTTCCCCAGGTTATCCACACATTCAGCCTCCGGAAACACGGACCATATATTGCAGTCAACTGTGGCGCCATACCCGAGGGTACAATTGATTCCGAGCTCTTTGGTCATGAGAAAGGTGCCTTTACCGGCGCAACTGACAGTCGCAAAGGCTATTTCGAGGTAGCCAACGGCGGGACCATCTTCCTCGATGAGGTGGCGGAACTGCCCCTCTCGACGCAGGTCAGACTGCTCAGGGTGCTTGAGACGGGAGAGTTCATCAGGGTGGGCTCCTCAAAGATGCAGAAGACCGACGTGCGCGTTATTACCGCAACCAATGTCGATATAGTGCATGCCGTGAATACCGGAAGGTTCCGCGAGGATCTCTTTTACCGCCTTAACACGGTCCCCGTTCGCGTGCCACCGCTTCGTGAGAGGGGCGAGGATATAATCCTTCTCTTCAGGAAATTTGCGGTTGACTTCGCAGAGCGATACAGGATGCCTGCAATAAGGCCCGACAGCCAGGCCAGGGATATGCTTCTTAATTACTACTGGCCGGGCAACGTCAGGCAGCTTAAGAATATAACCGAACAGATATCGGTCATCGAACAGGACCGTGATGTTTCGGGTGTCATGCTTGCCCTATATCTTCCTGACTTTCAGAGCGGAAGGCTTCCGGTCCCGGTCCGGAGCCAGCATGAGGACAAGAGTTTCAACAGCGAAAGGGAGATACTTTACAAAGTGCTCTTCGACATGAAGAGCGACATGCATGACCTGAAGAATCTGGTCTATGACCTGCTCAGCAGCAACGAGTCAGGAAATCTTACCGAAAGCGGGACGAGGGCTCTGCGCAATCTATATAACAAGGGTGGTGCTGAAACAGCTTCGAGGTCCCCGCGAAACCTCTACAACCCGGGTGCAATGCCCGGCGATTCCTTTGAAACCGTCCCGCCGGTTCCGGTTAGCTACACCTCCTCAAGGGAGAACAGGGTGATCGAGGACACGGAGGAGGTGATTGAGGAGTCCCTGTCACTTACCGACCGGGAGAAGGAGCTTATAAAGAAGGCGCTTGACAAGAACAACGGGAAGCGGAAGCTGGCTGCTGCCGAGCTGGGGATTTCCGAGCGAACCCTCTACCGGAAGATTAAAGAATACGGACTTGATGGATAGAATAACCAGGATATTGTTGCCTCTGCTTTTGATGGCAATTACTGCCGGTTGCGGAGTAAATATCAAGTACTCTTTCACCGGGGCATCGATCCCGGTGGAGGCTAAGACAATCAGTGTGGCTACCTTTCAGAACAGGGCCAGCCTGGTGGTGCCGGGTCTGACACAGACGGTGACCGATGCGCTCATTGACATGTGCCGGGCGCAGACCAATCTTGATATTGCCTCATCGGGCGGCGATCTGAGCTTCGACGGAGAGATCACTGACTACAAGACTCAGCCCCTTACCGTCAGCGGTGATGAGCAGGCTGCGTCGAACCGTTTCTCAATTTCTGTGCGGGTCAGGTATGTCAACAGCTTCAATCCGGACAACAGCTTCGATCAGACCTTTACCCGTTACCAGGATTACAACAGCGCGCTCGAACTAAGCGCTGTTGAAGCCAGCCTGACTGAAGAGATTGTAAAAATGCTTATTGAGGATATATTTAACAGGGCGTTTGTAAACTGGTAGTACCACTCATGAACAGGAATGAATTCAACAGGTTCATCGCAGGTATCGACCTTCCCGGTCCCGGTGATCTGGAGGAGTTGCGTGAACTGATCGCACTGTTCCCGTGGTTTCATTCTGCCCATATGCTTCTTCTCAGGGGACTGAAGGAAAATTCTGACATCCGTTTTGACGCACAGCTTAAGTCGTCAGCCCTCTCTGTCAATGACAGGGAGGTGCTGTACCATTATCTGTTCCTCCAGGCGGAGGCAGAGTCTCCGGAACTTACCCCGCATACTGCTGAAGAAGTTACTGCGCAGCCTGAGGAGGAAGTTACCCCACAGCCTGCTGAAGAAGTTGGCGCGCAGCCTGCTGAAGAAGTTACCGTGCATCTTGCGGAAGAAATTGGCATTTCGGAGGAAATGGCCTCCATGGTGGAGGAGATCACCTCGCAGGATGAGGCTTCGGTGATTGATGAAG
>JAVEZX010000187.1:0-4161 GCA_034002785.1 Bacteroidales bacterium | reverse complement strand
AGGATATCATTGACTCTCTGTGAGAAATGTGCGTCCATCATGTTCATTTTGCGGATTTCATGCAAATGTGTCAGTTAAACTGACATAAATACATAAAACGCCAGATTTCAAAGTTAATTCTATTGCAATTAAGAGAAGGCAAGAATTGTGCCCAATTTTTAACACTGAATGTTAACAAATAGAGGCAGGGAAAGGTTAAAAAACCGGCCAATTTGATTATTTTCGGGGATTAATTTCCGCAATTGCAAATATAAATATAACACATTAATTTTCAATCTGATATGTCAGATCAAGCAAAAATAATCAAAGTCAATATCGAGGAGGAGATGAAGTCGGCTTACATCGATTATTCGATGTCGGTCATTGTGTCAAGGGCATTACCCGATGTGCGTGACGGTCTGAAGCCCGTTCACAGGAGGGTTCTCTTCGGTATGTCAGAGCTTGGAGTGCTCTCAAACAGGTCTTATAAGAAATCTGCAAGGATAGTAGGTGAGGTGCTCGGTAAGTATCATCCTCACGGTGACTCATCGGTTTATGACGCCATGGTACGCATGGCCCAGGAATGGTCATTGCGCTATCCGCTCGTTGACGGTCAGGGTAACTTCGGATCGATTGACGGTGACAGTCCTGCCGCAATGCGATACACAGAGGCGAAACTGAAGCGTATTGCTGAAGAGACTCTTTCGGACATTGAAAAGGGAACCGTAGATTTCCAGCCGAACTTCGACGATACGCTGCAGGAGCCGACAGTGCTTCCCACAAGAATCCCGACACTCCTTGTAAACGGTGCATCCGGGATTGCCGTAGGGATGGCCACGAACATGCCGCCCCACAACCTGTCGGAGTCGGTTGACGCAATCATTGCATACATCGAGGACCCGGAGATAACCGTTGAAGGGCTGATGCATCATATCAAGGGACCTGATTTCCCGACCGGCGGTATAATATATGGTGAGCAGGGGATAAGGGAAGCCTTTGAAACCGGCAGGGGCAGGATAGTTGTCAGGGCCAGGACAGAGGTTGAACTGACACATTCCGGAAGGGAGTGCATCGTGGTCACCGAGATACCGTACATGGTGAACAAGGCTGAGATGATCAAGAGGATAGCCGACCTGATCAATGAAAAGAAGCTTGAAGGCATATCCTACATCAATGACGAATCTGACAGAAACGGTATGCGCGTGGTCATCATCCTCAAGAAGGAGATGCCGGCAAATATAATTCTGAACCATCTCTACAAGCACTCTCAGCTTCAGACATCATTCAACGTCAATAACATAGCCCTTGTAAGGGGCCGCCCGAAGACACTCTCCCTGAAAGAGATTATTGACAATTTCGTTAAGCACAGGCATGAGATTATTGTGCGCAGGGCGAAGTTTGATCTTGACCAGGCAGAGAAGAGGGCTCACATTCTCGAAGGACTTATAATTGCCAGTGACAACATCGATGAGGTGATTGCTATCATCAGGTCTTCGCCCAATGCTGATGTGGCACGCGAGCGCCTTATCGAGCGCTTCAGCCTTTCAGACCTGCAGGCCAGGGCCATTGTGGAGATGCGCCTTAGACAACTCACAGGCCTCGAGCAGGATAAGCTGCACGCAGAGTATGAAGAGGTTATGAAGCTCATCGAATACCTGAAGAACGTGCTGTCCGACGAGAAGCTGCAGATGCAGATCATCAAGGACGAACTCCTTGAGATAAAGGATAAATTCGGCGACAAGCGGCGCACGGAGATAATTCCGGCCGCCGGCGAGTTCAACCCGGAAGATTTCTATGCCGATGATGAGATGGTGATTACCATATCACACATGGGTTATATCAAGCGTACACCACTGACGGATTTCCGCCGTCAGAACAGGGGAGGAACAGGAGCGAGGGGCGGATCCACCCGCGAGGAGGATTTCATTGAGCATCTCTATGTTGCAACAATGCATAACACAATGCTCTTCTTTACAAGGAACGGGAAGTGCTACTGGCAGAAGGTCTATGATCTTCCCGAAGGAACCCGCACGAGCAAGGGAAGAGCGATACAGAACCTGATAAACCTGGAGCCGGATGATAACGTGATGGCCTTTATCAACGTAAAAACGCTTGATGATGAGGAGTATATAAATAATAATTTCATTGTGCTCTGCACCCGCAGGGGGGTTATCAAGAAGACCTCTCTCGAAGCATACTCAAGGCCCAGGGCCAATGGTATCAATGCAATAACCGTAAGGGATGGCGATGAGCTCCTCGAGGCACGGATGACCAACGGCAGCCATGAAATAATGCTGGCTGTCAAATCAGGGCGTGCCGTAAGGTTCAACGAAGCCACGGTAAGACCGATGGGCCGCACTGCATCAGGTGTACGCGGCATAACACTGTCGGGTGAAACGGATGAAGTAATCGGCATGATAACCGTCGAGAATGAATCGGCCGATGTGCTGGTGGTATCCGAAAACGGTTACGGCAAGAGATCATCGATAGGGGACTACCGCATAACAAACCGTGGCGGAAAGGGAGTGAAGACGATCAATGTCACGGACAAGACCGGAAAACTGATCGCCCTCAAGGATGTCAGCGACCAGTATGACCTGATGATAATTACCCAGGCAGGAAATGTTTTAAGGATTCCAGTGAGCGCCCTGAGGGTTATGGGAAGGGCCACCCAGGGTGTCAGACTGATAAATCTCAGAGAAAATGATTCAATTGCATCAGTGGCTTATGTCGAAGTAAGTGAGGAAGATACGCTCCCGGAAACCGATGCCGGGGAGCCGTCGGCAGAGAGTGCTGAGTAATTTGGCAAATTATTTGAAGAATAGATACTAAAGTTTTATTTTTGGAACAACATTAAAAAGCAAATTATCCAGACATGAAGAAGATCACACTCTTACTACTGGCAGTAATTATCTCCGTCGCTGCAATCGCACAGAAAGGGAAAATTACCGCTGCAGAAACATTCATCAGGGAAGGTGCTTTCGACAAGGCAAAGGAAGCCATTGAGGCTGCAATTGTTCACCCGAAGTCGATGGGCCTTGCAAAGACCTATTATGTAAAGGGTAAACTCTGCCAGGCTGCCTTTGATTCGGGTGACCCGAAAGCCATCGAACTCTATCCTGACATTCTGATGGAAGCCTACAACAACTTTGAAAAGGCCGCAGAGATTGACCCCAAGCTTAAGAATACAATTATCCGTGACAATGCTTATGCTATGCTCGGCAACTCATTCCTGAACGACGCTATCGCAAAGTTCAATGACAGGAACTTCAAGGGAGCCATGGATTCATTCGAAAGGAACGTGAAGGTCGCCGGCAGCGATCTCTACGTCGGGATGGTTGACACACTCGTGATCTTCAACGCCGGCCTTGCTGCCTACAATGCAGAGATGTATCCCGAGGCAATCACTCATTTCCGTACCTGCACCTCATCCGGCACAGAAGACACCAAGCCTTATATCTTCATGAGCGACAGCTATCTGAAGATGAAGGATACCGTAAATGCAGAGGCAGTGCTGATGGAAGGCTACAAAGCATATCCCGACACGCTGGATATCATCCTGCAGGCTACCCAGTTCTACCTGGATGCAAACAATTCGGAGAAAGCGTTTGAATTCGTTCACAAGGCCATGGAGATGGATCCTGAGAACCACATTCTCTATCTTGTTGAAGGAAGCCTCCACATGAAGCTTGAGGACTATCCGAAAGCAATTGAGAGTCTTAAAGTTTCACTTGCAAAGAATCCTGTGCAGTTCGAGAGCAATTACAACATCGGTCTCTGCTACGTATCAATAGCAAACGATATGCTCAATGAGGCCAACCTGATTGCCGACAACAAGCAGTACGAGATTGCAAAAGACAAGGCATATGAGGAAATGAAGAAGGCCGTTCCGTTCTTCCTGGAGGCAGAAAAGGCAAATCCGACCTCTGTTGCAACCCTGGAATTCCTTCGCGAGATCTACCTTAAGCTGAAGATGATGCCGGAGTTTGAGGCATACAAGGCAAAGGTTGAGAACTTGTAAGAGTTTTACAGAACAAATATGAAAGGCACCCGCAAAGGTGCCTTTTTTTTTGTCCGGTGCCATGAAGGGGCAGGGGACAGACTCTCACAGAAACAACAGGTGAATACTGTCGGTTATGTGCTGACTTTACAACCTATTTAACATAATATTAATTATAGGCA
>JAVEZX010000186.1:0-4173 GCA_034002785.1 Bacteroidales bacterium | reverse complement strand
GCAGATATGGTCATCAATGATCATGATGTCTCCGATCCTGAAATCAGGATTGACTCCGCCTGCAGCATTTGAGAGAAACAGCGCCCTTACACCACGCTCCTTCATCACCCTTCTGGGGAAGGTGACCTGTTCCGAGCCGTATCCCTCATAGTAGTGGAAGCGGCCCTTCATGGCTACCACCTTTTTGCCTCCGAAATCTCCGTATATAAGTTTTCCGGCATGTCCCTGAACGGTGGATAACGGGAACTCCGGTATCTCACTGTAGGGTATCTCAACCTGGATGTCTATCTCTGCTGTAAGGCCGCCCAGTCCGGTTCCCAGTACGATACCTGCCTCGGGATCCTTTATTCCCTTTGAGGCCAGAAATTCAGCGGTCCTGATAATCTTTTCGAGCATATGAATATACTTTATTTAGGAATTCTTCTTCATTTTCAATGAATTGCACGCTTACTGGCAGGTAATGAAGGGCCTGCCGGACGTGAACTGCAATATTAGCGATTTCTTTTAACCTGACGCCATCCTTGGAAGTGGTGACGATGATTTTGTCTGTACCGCCCATGGTATCGAAGGCTGAGGTAATTTTTCCTATATCTTCAGCTGTAAATGAGTGGTGGTCCGGGAAGGTGACCTGAGTCACGCTCCCCGCAATGCTTTTCAGGTACTCTGCCATTAGCGCCGGACTGGCTATTCCCGTGACCATCAGAATATGGGTGGCCGCGGAAATCTCCCTTATGGTTTCGCTGAACAGGTGCCCGGGGCTGCCGTAAGAGAGGGTGGTGAAGTAAACCGGTGCTGTCGCCCCGGCAGCCCTGAGTTCCTCAATGACCTGAGCGCGTTCTTTCCGGGATACATCAGCCGGAGTCTTTGTAACTATAATAATATCAGCTCTTTTGACGGCGCCGATCTGTTCCCTGAGCAATCCAAGCGGCAGCAGTATGTCGCGGGTCATCAGTCTGTTCCAGTCGGTGAGAACCGTATTCATTCCGGCCTTTACTGCCCTGTGCTGGAATCCGTCGTCAAGGATCACCGTCTCCGTCACCGGGTCACGACGGAGGATCTCCCTGATACCGTTTACCCTGTCGCGGTCTACGTAAACTGAGGCCATGGGTAGGCTCCGGGCCATCAGCAAAGGTTCATCTCCCGCATCGGCAGGGGTGCTCTCCGGTGTCACAGGCATGAAACCACGGCTCTTCCTGAGGTAGCCCCGGCTGAGTACAGCCACCCGGGCATGTGCAGATAGTTTCTCTGCCAGCCAGATCACGTGAGGTGTTTTGCCTGTGCCTCCGGCGGTTATGTTGCCAACGCAGATAACAGGTATGCCGAATGAGTAGCTCCGGAGGAGACCAAGGTCATACAGCAGGTTTCTTACAGCCACGGCGAGCCCGTAAAGCTGTGCTGCAAACCACAGGAGAAGCTTCAACGGGCGGATCATCCTAGCGGATCTCCAGGTGGTATGGCATAACAGCCATTATCCCTCCTGAAGAGATGATCTCCTTCAGGTCATAGTAGTACTTTGATACTTCACCAAGCTCGTTACGGATGGCTCTTGCACGCATCTCACCGGTTAACTGCTTCAGCAGCTTCGTATAGAAATCCGATGCTTCCGGCTTTTCAATTGTCCTGTATTCTTCCAGGCCTGCCAGCGAGGCTGCCTCTTTGATTGCGTCACTGAGACCGCCGAAGGAGTCAACCAGCCCTATATTCAGGGCATCAGTGCCGCTCCATACCCGGCCCTGACCGATGCTGTCAACCGCTGTCTGTCTCATGCTTCTGCCAGCAGCGACAACACCGGTAAAGGTGCTGTAGGTGCGTTCCACATTGAACTGCAGCGCATCCCTTTCGAAGGCGTTGAGTGGTCTTGTCAGCGAAGGAGAGTCGGAGTGGGCGTTTGTGCGGACCACTTCGGAGCTGATCCCCAGTTTTCTGTCAAGAAGCACCTCTGCATTTGGTATCAGGCCGAAGACTCCAATGGAGCCGGTGACCGTGACAGGTGAAGCCATTATCTTGCTCGCGGCAGCAGAGATGTAATAACCTCCGCTGGCTGCGTAGTTGCCCATTGATACCACTACAGGCTTGACCCTGTTCGTCAGCTCTACCTCGCGCCAGATCTCGTCGGAGGCTATCGCATTGCCACCGCGTGAGTTGACCCTGAAGACCACTGCCCTGACGGTTGTGTCAAGGCGCAGCTTACGCATCTCCGCTGCATACCTGGTACCACCGATATTTGAGTCGTCACCCTCGCCCATGCCTATGCTTCCTTCTGCAAAGAGGATTGCAATCTTTTTCTTGCCTCCCTCAGGGGCATGTTTGGCAGGGGCGTTTGTATACTTTGACATTGAGATGTAACTGATCTTTTTGCCATCCTCTATTCCAACTGCTGCCCTGATGCTGTCCTCCATCTGGTCACGGTAGAGTGTTCCGTCAAGCAGTCCGGCGCCAGTCATCAGTGCGGGATCATAACCGGCAAGGGAGTCTGCCAGGCTCATCACCCTTTCAACAGGCACGCCGCGTGATTCGGAGATCACGTTCACAACATGTTCCCAGATTGATCCCATGTATGCGGAGATCTGAAGCCGGTTCTCGTCGCTGAGCCTGTCAAGCATATAGGGCTCTACTGCACCCTTGAACTTACCGTGCCTGATCACCTGTACCTCAACACCCAGCTTCTCGAGGGCATCCTTGTAGAAGGTCACCTCGGCAGCCAGCCCCTTGAAGTCGAACATAGAAGTCGGGTTGATCCAGATTTTGTCTGCTGCGGTGGAGATGAAATAGCTCTCCTGCATCAGCATATAGTCGGAATATGAATAGACGAACTTGCCGCTTTCCCTGAACTCCTTCAGCGCAGAGCGAATTTCATCTGCAGTGGCCCATCCCGAAGGCATGGTACCGTTCTCGATGAGGATGCCGCTGACGTTTTCGTCATCAGCCGCCTTCTTCAGGTTCTTGAGGATCTCACTCAGGCCCGGTGTCTGGGTGAATGACATCGTCACCGGATCAATTGTACTGAAGGGGTTACCAGTGGACCGGTCTGGTATCATGGCACCGGTCTTAATCACAAGGACGCTCTTTTCAGGCACACTGACCGATTTTTTCCCGGCGGCAGCCATGCCTGAAACGACCGAGAGCATGACAACAAAGAAGAGGATACTTGTGACTATCAGACCCGCTATGACGGCGAGCAGCATTTTGAGGAAAGTTTTCATTTTTCTGTACGTTGAATTGAGTGACCAAATTATAAAAAAAACAGGCATCTTTAAGGCAATGAACCATATGATATGAAAACTGAGGTAACGTCAACTGTCATTGCAGGGCTGGGAAGCAACCTGGGAGACAGGTTTGCAGCCCTCGGGCGTGCCATGGAGCTGATAGGAGAGGAGGCGGGAAAAATAACTGCTGCCTCGTCTGTATGGGAGACGGAGCCATGGGGTTTTGATGCTGACGAGCTTTTCCTGAACATGGTGGTTGTCATCAGGACCACCATGGAGCCGGCCCGGATGATGCAGCTCTTCCGGTCCATCGAGGGGCGCATGGGTCGAAAGAGAAGCGGAGGAGGGAAGTATGAGTCGCGGTTGATCGATCTGGACATACTGTTATGGGGTAACAGGGTAATCACAATGCCTGGACTTGAGGTTCCGCATCCGAAGCTTCACTCCAGGCGGTTCGTGCTGGAGCCGCTGAAGGAGGTGGCGCCGGATGCTGTTCACCCGGTGACGGGTCTGACGGTGACGGAGATGCTTGAACTGTGTGATGACAGGTCAGACGTCAGGCTGTCAGAGAGGCAGTTTTAGAGAGCCCCGTTATCTGCAAAGCTGTAATAGTCCTTTCCGGCAACTATCAGGTGATCAAGAAGCTGAATATCCATCAGTGCGCCTGCCTCCTTGATCTTCTGGGTGATACGGATGTCAGAATCGCTCGGGCTGGTGTTTCCCGAAGGGTGGTTGTGGCAGATGACCAGTCCTGATGCCAGTGTTTCGATAGCCTTTTTCATTACTATGCGTACATCGGTGACAGTGCCGCTAACGCCACCCTGGCTGATTTTCATCCGGCCGGTGACCCGGTTTGCCCTGTTGAGGAAGAGTATCCAGAACTCCTCGTGGGTCAGGTCTTCCATCAGCGGGCTGATTATTCCGAATACATCGGCTGATGAGCGTATCTGTGGGTTTTCTGTGGCTT
>JAVEZX010000185.1:0-4196 GCA_034002785.1 Bacteroidales bacterium | reverse complement strand
TTTGAAATCTCCAGCTTGATAAGCGGATAATCCTTGCCGTCTTCCCATTTGATCGTATCACGTGAGGCTGCAGTTGAACGGGTCATGAAGGTGAATCCGTTTGACATATCCTGAAATACAACCATCCTGTAATTGCTGGGGTGTATACCTTCTTTCATCTCTGATATAATTAATTACTGTTACAAAAACCCTTTTTCAAGGGAGTGCAAAGATAATGAACAATAAAGAAAATCCAAAAGGAGTGATGAAAATTTTTCAAGCCTTCGCTTTTGCCTCCCGCGCAGCCTTGTTTTCCTCCATCTCTTCCTTGTACATTTTGAATGGCAGGGTGTCATCAATCATGTACCTGAGCGTGAGGTGCGTCTTCGCCTTGTGCGCACCGATGGCCTCGTAGATTGAGATCATCTTCGGGTTGAAGTCGCCTACCCAAGAGAGCTCCAGCTCCCTGTAAAAACGTTTTCTGCGGAAGACCCGGAACAGCTCGAGGAAGATGGCTGACTCGATGCCGCTGTTCTGGTAAGAGGGGTGTACGCCAGCCACGAGTGCCCGGGCTCGTGTCATCTCGTGAGTCAGTTTGTAGTAGATGAACCGGATCTTGTTCCAGAGGGTCAGGCGGCCGTTGAAGTGCCGGAGAATCTGGTTCAGGTCAGGGAAGATGATGAAGAATGCAACCGGTTTTTCATTGTGATAGGCGAACCAGATAAGCTCGGGGTCAATGAAGGCCTTTGCCTGTTGCAGCGTATTCTGCAGCCGGGCAGGATCAAGGGGAGTGAAGTCTTCCTTGAATACCGCCCAGGTGGCGTTGTAAATCTCGACCATGTCTGCCGCGATTTTGTTGCGCTGCGAATACTCGAAGTGGCGGTATACATATCCCGGCCGCTTTGAGATCCATTCGGCTATCTTCCTGAATCGCTCGGGGAAGACCTCCACGGATGCAACATCCTTGTGATAGCTGTACTGTTCGAAGTAGGTCCTGAATCCGTACTCCTCGAAATATTTCCGGTAGTAGGGTTTGTTGTAGGGCATCCCAAATCCCGGCTGTGTGAAACCCTCAACCAGGAGCCCCCAGTAGTTGTCGTTATCACCGAAGTTGATGGGACCGTCCATTGCCTTAATCCCTCTCTCCGTCAGCCATTTCCTGGCGGTGTCAAAGAGCATGAATGCGGCCTCGCGCGATTCGGTGACTTCGAAGAAGCCGAGCCCTCCTGTGGGCTGCCGGTTGGCCTTTGACCGTACCTCATCAATGAATGCAGCCACTCTGCCGATTGTTGTTCCGTTATTATCAGAAAGGATCCAGCGGACAGCCTCACCATGGCTGTATGCTGCATTGCGTGAAGGATCGAAGACCGATTCCGTCTCGTTGTCAAGAGGGCAGACCCAGTTCGGATCTCCCCTGTAAAGCCTTTTCGGGAACTCTGCGAACTCCCTCTTCATGGCGTCAGTAGTCACTTCGGCAATTCTCATGTCTGTCAGTCCTGAAGGTTAAACCAGGAACGTACTTTCTCCCTTCCTGCGACGGTCTCGTCACGGTGGGTGAACTCGTTGGTTCGTCTGTTATATATGTAATCAGTGCTCCACTCTGCAGCATTGTATGTTATCTCCCGCAAGGCGGCAATAACCGTTTCCAGCTCGGCCCCGGTCATAGTCGGGTGTACCGACAGGCGCACCCAGCCGGGTTTTTCGGACAGGTCTCCCCGGTTAATCATCTCTGTGATACGGTGGCTGTGGTCATAGGTCACATCCAGCAGGTAGTGGCCGTAGGTGCCGGCACATGCGCATCCGCCACGGACCTGTACACCGTACCGGTCGCTGAGCAGCTTTACAACCAGGTTATAGTGTAGTCCGTCAATATAAAAGGAGATGGCACCAAGCCTGTGCCTGATGTTTGGTGCCAGGATATGCAGGCCGGGGATGGCCTCCAGACCGCTGAAGGTGCGCTCGAGGAGTTGCTCCTCGCGTACCCTGATGTTTTCTGTTCCCATCTGCTCTTTCAGCCTGATGGCCATTGCAGCCCTTATCATCTGCAGGAATCCCGGCGTACCGCCGTCCTCGCGTGACTCAATGCTGTCGACATACTTATACTCGCCCCACGGATTGGTCCAGTCAACCGTGCCTCCTCCCGGCTGGTCAGGGGCAGAGGATTTATAGAGCGATTTGTCAAAAATCATTATACCCGAGGAACCGGGTCCGCCGAGGAATTTATGGGGTGAAAAGAAGATGGCGTCAAGTTTCTCCATCGGATCAGCCGGGTGCATATTCATTTCAACATAGGGTGCCGAAGCCGCGAAGTCCACAAAGCAGAGGCCTCCATGACTGTGCATTACCCTGGCCAGCTCGTGATAGGGAGTAAATACCCCGGTGACGTTTGAGCAGGCCGAGAATGATCCTATCTTGAACTTCCTGTCGCTGTACCTTTCAAGTGCTTTCTCCAGGTTGACCGGGTCAACGGTGAGGCCGGCGCCCGGTTCAATTATTACCACATCGGCCATTGTCTCGTACCAGGAGGTCTGGTTTGAGTGGTGTTCAATATGGGTAATGAATACCACAGGCCTTTCGCTGTCACTCAGGCAGCGGGCTGTTTTAGGATAATTGCAGCCCTTGAGTCCAAGTATCCGCTGGAACTTGTTGATCACTGCCGTCATCCCTGCACCGGCAGCGATAAGCACATCGTCAGGACCAGCATTGACATGGTTCTTGATTATCTCCTGTGCATGATGATAGGCCCAGGTCATCATCGAGCCTGTTTCGGATGTCTCGGTGTGGGTGTTGCCCACGAAGGGGCCGAAGGAGCCGGTCATCTTTTCCTCGAGAGGGCCGTAGAGGCGGCCGCTCGCTATCCAGTCACAGTAGATGATCTTCCTTCGTCCGTAAGGGGTATCGTACTCCTGGTCAATCCCCACGATGTTTTTCCTGAACTTGCCGAAATACTCCTCTGCCGGCCGGTTGTCTATTGTCATCCTTAATGGCAATTATTTCCCGGTCAAAGATAATTCTTTTTGTGATCAGAGACAGGAAGGCACTTGCAGCTTTCCTCCGGTGATAACCGTCAATGGATGTCGATGATGCGGTGATCGATCAGCACAAACAGCAGTATCAGCAATGTGGAGTATACTAGCCAGCTGGTCATGGGAATATACTCCTGCGGCCTGATCTTCATCTTCTTCCAGACATACCAGATGAGAAACAGTTTCTCCAGGAAATAGACAATGAATGTTGCGAGGGCTACGCCTACCACGCCGTAGGGTTTGATAAGCCACAGGCTGAGGGGTACGTTTACCGCTATCTCCACGGCGGCGGCATACAGGGTTATCTTGGTTTTTCGCCTGCCGATGACTATTGTTTGCGGAAAGACCAGGCGGGGTACAATCAGCACAAGGTATATCATGAATACGTCAGCACTCCTTGTGAACTCGGGGGTGAATAGTCGCGGATAGACCCATCGTGCCACGAGCATTGTCACCATTGAGATGGGGAAAAGGTATTTTATCAGCCTGTCAGAGCGCTTCCGGAGAGTTCCCAGTGCCTCGCGCATCCCCTCCCTGGTGCTGAAGAGGGGGAGGAGTGCATTGCTCAGACCATTTGCCAGAAGCAGTACCAGCGGGAACTCCTTGGCGCCGTATCGGTACATGGCAAAGACCCCCGGATCAGCATAGCGGGCAGAGATTATTATACCGTCAATATACTGAGCCGAGCCGCTGATAAGGAAGGTAAGTATCAGGGGCATGCCCACCCTCAGATGTTCCCTGATAAAGTCATATGACACCTTAAGGAGTGTATATCGGCGCAGCAGGATAATCAGCCATACCCATCTGACGGCGGTGATTGCAAAGAGGCCCCAGATGGCGCTCTTTTCGTCATAACCGGCAATTACCGGTGCCAGAACCAGCACCAGTTGTGCAGAGTAGGTATAGATACCGTATTGCAGGATCCGGTGTGGTCTCTTGTTGAGTAGGTATATATATTCTATAAGTGCGACCGGGTTGCTTAGCAGGATATAGAGCAGGAGGAGGTTCGGGTAAGGTATCTCAGGCTTGCCCTGTGATGACTCCAGCATGAATTTAATCGGGATCCCGAGGAGGAATACGAGGAGGCTGAAGAAGGAGATGAGGAGGAAGGCGTTATAAATTTCAGGCGATTTACGGCCCTCCGTATCGCCTTCAGACCTGAAGGTCCTGTTTCGGTTATATAGGGTAAGG
>JAVEZX010000184.1:0-4197 GCA_034002785.1 Bacteroidales bacterium | reverse complement strand
GCTATAGCCGTTCCGTGTGTGAAAATATCGGATTCACCTCAGTACAGGTGGAGAGGGATGCATCTCGACGTATCAAGGCATTTTTTCCCGAAGGAGTTCATCTTTAAGGTTCTTGACGCGATGGCCATGCATAAGCTCAATACCTTCCACTGGCATCTGACCGATGACCAGGGATGGAGGATTGAGATAGAAAAGTATCCTGAGCTGGCCTCTGTTGCTGCATGGAGGGATGAGACGCTCATCGGTCACGGCAGCGAGACACCATGGGTATATGACGGCACCAGGTACGGTGGTTATTATACAAAGCAGGATGTGCGTGAGGTGGTGGAGTATGCACGCAAGCTGCACATCAACGTATTGCCTGAGATAGAGATGCCGGGCCATGCCGTGGCAGCACTGCAGGCCTATCCGCAGCTCTCCTGCAGCGGCGGGCAGGTACCTCCGTTCAACAGGTGGGGGGTATCGGAAGACGTCTTCTGCGCCGGTAAGGAGGAGACCTATGAGTTCCTTGAAGGGGTTCTGAGTGAGGTGGCCGATCTCTTTCCCTATGAGTATATACATATCGGCGGAGATGAGTGTCCAAAAGTGAAATGGGAAAAGTGCCCGGATTGTCAGAAGAGGATAGCCGACAACAACCTGAAGGATGAACATGAGTTGCAGAGTTATCTTGTGAGACGCATGGAAGCCTTCCTGGCAACAAAGGGAAAGAAGATTATCGGGTGGGATGAGATACTTGAAGGAGGGATAGCCGACAATGCTGCTGTTATGTCATGGAGGGGACACAGCGGTGGAATAGAGGCAGCAAATATGGGCCACGATGTGGTCATGACACCTCATTCATTCGTTTATCTCGATTACTATCAGTCGAAGTACAATGAGCCCCTGTCAATAGGAGGGATGCTTCCCATGGAGAAAGTCTATTCCATTGACATTATGCCCCCGGAGATTGCCGAGGATAAGAGGCATCACATCATTGGCGCCCAGACGAATCTGTGGACAGAATATGTTGGTGATGAGAAGCATGCGGAGTATATGTTATTTCCTCGACTCGCTGCCCTGGCGGAAGCCCTCTGGACACCGCGTGAGAAACTTGACTATGATGATTTTGTCCGCCGCATGACAGCTCAATATGCCCGGTATGATGCCATGGGCCTGAACTACAGGGTGCCATACCCGTCCGGGTACGAGGCAATCAACCTTGTGACTGACAGCACTGTCACGGTGGAGTTATCCAACGGTGTCCCGGGTTCTTCAATTTATTATACTACTGACGGGAGTGACCCGGACGGAAAGGCAGAGCTTTATACAGGCCCCCTGACCCTGGCACCTGACGGAGAGATCACTCTCAAATCAGTTACTGTGATGCCCGGAGGCAGGAACAGCACCGTGATGACCGGTCTCTTCCGGAAAGCAGAGATGAAGGAGGCTTCTCCTGTTGAAAGCCTTAACCAGGGCCTTCGATACACCCTGCACAGGGGCGAATTCAATTCCGTGGCTGATATTACAGGAGATGCAGACACTGCCGGTACAGTGACCACGGTAAGGATTCCTGCCAGTGTTCCTGCAGAGGACTTCGGGCTGTTGATGCAGGGCTACATAATGGTTCCTGCGGATGGTACCTACAGTTTCTATACCGGGTCAGACGACGGTGTCAGGATTTATATCAACGGGGAGCTTGTCGTGGACGGAGACGAGATTCATCACGGTATCACCAATGAAGGCCGGGTTGCCCTTAAGAGTGGCATGCACAGCATAACGGTCCGTTACTTCCAGAGGCTTTACAGGCAGAGTCTCAACCTGAGCTGGGAGGGGCCGGGTGTTGCCAGGCAGGCAGTGCCTGCTGAGGTGCTGTTTCAGTAGATGAGCTGTTTAAACAGGGCATCACTGGCAGTGTATTTGCTGCAGCTTAAAATAGCAGGGATACCGGAGGTCACTTTTCCTTTCCTTCAAACCTGCTCCAGACCTCCTCTGCAATGCGTTTGTTTTCAATGATTTCATTGGCTATCGCAAGGTTGTGCTCAGCCTTGGAAGAGAGTGAAGGTGAAGAGGAGTTTGTGAGTTCCGTGAGCGGCCCTATTGCCTCTTCGGGCTTGCCCCCTGTGATGAGGAGATTGAGCTTTGTCAGCTCGCCTCCGCTGTAGAGTTTGGCTGTATACTGATCGGAAAAGGGATAATACTTGCCGATGCAATCCTTCGCGGCAGCCTCCGTGAGGAGCTTTATCCGCTCCTTCTGGTTGCCCACATTGGGACCGCCAATCATGCCAAAGATTGTGTATTTCGATTTGACATATGTGTTCTTTTCTCCTGCGCAACGGTCAATAACCTCACCGTCTGCAGTGTAAAGAGTCATGTAGGTGCTGGCATATAGCCAGAAGTCCTTCGCCAGCATCGAGCCTCCTTCATCATTGTCTTCAAGGTAGACCTCCCAGTCAACCCAGAGCCTGATTGAATCAAGGGCTATCAGGAGATTTGCCCCGTAGGTGTCACAGATTGCCCTTACAGTGTCGGCAAACTCAGAGTATTGCATTGAAAGGACTGTAAATCCTTTCCTGAGAGTGTCTGCAATCATGAAGGTTGCACGGGGATCTTTCTGAACCAGTCCTGACAGGCCGACTGCATAGCCTTTAACCGCTGCGGCATAGCCCTCCTCGTGCCTGTCTTTAACCAGGTCAGGCGCCTGGTAATCATAGAAGTTGACAAGGATAAACCTGCCGCTGTCTGCAGGCAGAGTGGTTTCAGGCGGATATGTTCTCTCCATCTGCACCATAGTGCTGCACGAGGTTGCCACCACTGCCATTAAGGCGAGAGCAAGTGGCACTGTTAGTTTTTTCATAGCTGCTGACCGATTGGTTGATTACTTGCCAGGAATACTTTTTCCAACAGTCCGGAATCCTCTTTGTTTATGAAACAGGCTGTTTTTCTGAGCTTTTCTCTGCCAAAGTTATGCCAAACATATCTGTATTCAAAAAAAAGAGGCGTTCACCATTGATGAACGCCCCTTTCCCTGAAACTAACCCCAAAACTATAGAAAAACTATTTCAACCTTGATATCATCAAGGAAGATTCTGTTCTTGTTAATTGGTCTCTCCGGGGTAAGGCGAAGATCATAAGCGTTCCCCAGGAACACTATCTGTGTCTCAGCCGTGGCGCCTGTGATTGTGAATGTACGGGTAGCCTCCGGTGCGCTCCACATGCCGATGCAGTAATCTGTTGCAGCTGCTGCATCAGCAGGATAAACAGGCCAGTTATCAATGATGAACTCACTCTGACTTACCGTTCCGGGGCCGATAACGCTGACGATGAGCTTATTGTCATCTACTGTACCGGCTGCGGTCATATAGGGTATTGCCTTGAATGTTACCGAAACTGTCTGTGTGCCTTCCAGCTTCGAAAGCGCAGGTGAGATCAGGTCACCGCCGTAGCTGGTTTTTCCCAGCTTCACGAATCCCTGGCGTGCATAGAGCAAAGGAGTGGGATCACTACCGGCTGGTACGCTGCCCTCCACGGTATTTATCGTGCTTGTCCATCCCTTGTCTTTCTGTTCCTGTGTCCAGTTGTCAATACGTGTCTCACCGGTAGTGGTATAGAAGACCGGGCTGCCGTAGGCAAGCCAGTTGAAGTCTTCCTCGAGAACCACCTTGCCCGAGGACTGGGTAAGCACAACAGATGCATTAACAGGATAACCTACTGCTGTAAGTGTCAGGGTCACCTCGCGGGGGTCGTCGTTTGTATTAAGTTCGGCAACCATGTTTATCTTCTGGGCTGTGACTGATTCTTCAACCAGCCATGAGTCGTCGCTGAGCGAATAGGTCCACGGGACGTTTGAGGCCACATCCACCGAGAACGGACCTCCGCCGGCAGGTACTGTCACTGCTGCTGGAAGGGTGATATAGGGCACGTTTCCTTCCTGCTCAACCCGAAACATCACAGGCTGTTCCTCGCCGTCAACCACGAAGGCGAAGTTGGATATCCGTGTGTCGAAAGTCTCGTTGGCCTCGACAATGATCTTGAATATGCCGTCGGCATCGCCCTTATCAGGGAATGCCTTTACCCAACCGGCATCTTCCTGCTTCACAACCTGCCATGGCCTGTTTGAGCGAACCACATAAGCCTGGGTCTTGGCTGACTTGTTGACGGTCAGCCCTGTCGGGTCTCCCTCGATTGTGAAGAACGGATCTTCCTGAATCGGATCTTCCT
>JAVEZX010000183.1:0-4265 GCA_034002785.1 Bacteroidales bacterium | reverse complement strand
CGGGGACAGCCGCGATTCATTTGTCCCTTATAATGCTGGGGGTGGGGCCGGGCGATTATGTGATCGGAACATCATTCACATTCTCGGCAACTGTCAACCCGATAGCTTACCTGGGGGCGACGCCGGTCTTGGTGGACAGTGAGACTGAGACGTGGAATATGGATCCAGAGCTTCTTGAGGAGGCCATTCTTAGAATTAAGTCAGGAGTCTTGCGGTCTGGCGGTCCTGCGATCTTGCAGTCAAAAGACAACGGGGAGGGGAAGTTGCCGAAGGCGATTGTGGTGGCGCATCTGTACGGGATGCCGGCGAGGATGAAGGAGATAATGGCTGTGGCCGACAAATACGGGATTCCGGTGGTTGAGGATGCTGCCGAGGCGCTGGGATCGGAGTATATGGGCCGGCGGGTTGGCTGTAACAGCAAGTTCGGGATTCTGTCGTTCAACGGCAACAAGATAATCACCACCAGCGGCGGCGGGGCTCTGATATCCGATGACGCAGCGCTGATTGAGAAGGCGAGGTTCCTCGCCACACAGGCGCGTGATCCGGCGCCGCACTACCAGCACAGCGAGATAGGGTACAACTACCGGATGAGCAACGTGGTTGCCGGGGTTGGACGGGGACAGCTCGAGGTGCTTGACCTCCGCGTTAAGCAGCACAGGGAGTTCAACCAGTGGTATCGCGAGCTGCTTAAGGATGTGCCGGGGGTGACGTTCCAGTCCGAGCCATCGACCGATTTCCATTCGAACTTCTGGCTGACCTGCATCGTGATTGATCCCGCTGTGGCGGGTACCGACCGGGAAAAACTTCGCCTTGCTTTTGAGGCGGCGAATATTGAATCGCGTCCCCTCTGGAAGCCGATGCATCTGCAGCCGGTCTTTGCCGGGTGTCCGGCTTTTGTTAACGGCACATCGGAGAAACTGTTTGAGAACGGACTGTGCCTGCCGAGCGGGTCGAATATTGATGAAGAAGGGCGCCGGAGGATAGAAGAAGTACTGAGGAGGGAGTTCAAAGTCTGATCCGCCATCTGGCGGACTGAGGGTCTGAGAGTCTGAAGGTCAGGGGATTTGTATATAATATGCAATGCAAAAGAAAGTATTTGTCAGCGGATGTTTTGATATGCTTCACTCGGGTCATGTGGCGTTTTTCGAGGAGGCGGCCACGCATGGCGACCTGTTTGTGGGGATCGGGTCAGACCGCACAATTGGTGAGCTCAAGGGGCGGCGGACCATCAACGGCGAGCGCGAGAGGCTCTATATGATCAGGTCGCTCCGGTATGTGAAGGATGCGTGGATTAACCGGGGCTCAGGGTTGCTCGATTTTGAGGAGGAGCTTCGGGGGCTGCGGCCGGATATATTTTTTGTCAACGAGGACGGGTATACACCGGACAAAAAGCGGCTCTGCGATGAGCTGGGGGTTGAGCTTGTTGTGAGCCGGCGGGTGCCGGTGAACGGGTTGCCACCCCGTTCTACGACTGCGCTGCGCAGCGAGTGCCGTATACCTTACCGCCTGGATCTTGCCGGCGGGTGGCTTGACCAGCCGTATGTATCAAAATTCTGGCCGGGGGCGGTGCTGACGATATCGATCGAACCCGACCTGGAGTTCAATGACCGCAGCGGAATGTCGAGCTCCACACGCAAGAAGGCGGTGGAGTTGTGGCATCCGGATATCCCGGATGGCGATCCGCAATTACTGGCACGGACACTGTTTTGCCTTGAGAATCCGCCGGGGACTACATATGTCAGCGGATCACAGGATGCTATAGGGATAGTCTTTCCCGGGCTGAACCGGCTTGATTATGCTGCCGGCGAGTACTGGCCGGAGAAGATCACCACCGTGAATGACCCGGAGGTGCTTGACTGGCTTGAGCAGCGGTTATGGTTCATCACACTGCCGCCTCGTGCCGGGGGGTTCAATGTGCTGGATGAGACAAATATTTCCGTCGAGGGAGCCAGGGCGCTTGCCGATGCGGCTGACGGGGTGTGGAAGGCTGTTCTGGCGCGCGACATTGAGGGGCTGGGTCGGAGTTACAAGGCATCGTTTGAGGCCCAGGTGGCGATGTTCCCGCTGATGAAGAGCAGGGTGGTGAGCGAGACAATTGACCTGTATAAGGACCGGGCGCTGGCGTGGAAGCTGGCCGGCGCCGGCGGCGGCGGGTACCTGGCGATGGTGTCAGAGAGGCCGATAGAGAATGCGATAAGGATCCGGATAAGAAGAGAACGTAATGTTTAACTTAGTTAGAAGTCCTCAGTCCACAGTCCTCAGTCGGCAGTCAGCAGAACTGGATTTACTGGTAAAAAAGGTTGGACAATTGGGGAATTTTGACTATATTTGAGTTTAACCATTGAGTATGTATAGTCCAGAAATAAAGGCATTTATCAGGGAGAAGAGCAATCTTTTCTGGTCTATTCCGGAGGATAGGAAAGAGGAGATCAGTCCAGGTTTGCTGGTTGAGACAATTCTGAATTACGGCTCAATGGATGATGTCAGGAAGCTAATCAGACTGATGGGGATAGACGAGGTTGCCAGGGTATTTTTTAGCGCAAAAGGAAGGCAAAAGCTGAACTATTATCCTCAGATTCACAACTACTTTTCACTCCTGTTCAAAAAATATGCATAAGGAGATCCTTTCAGAAAAGCAGAAGGAATTGCTTCCGTTGATCAGGCAGTTCAGCAGGGAGTATTATCTCGCAGGAGGGACAGCTGTAGCACTACATATAGGTCACCGTCGGTCGATTGATTTTGATCTTTTCAAATTCTCTTCTCTCAACCATAAAAAGAACATTGATAGAATAGCAGGCTTGCGACTGCCCTACGAAGTGACCTGGCGGGAAACTGGCCAGATGAATGTTACAGTGGGTGATGTCAAAGTGACATATCTGGAGTATCCTTTCCTTATTTTGCCGAAGAAGAAATTCGATAATATCATAAAGATTCCTGATCTGATTGATCTTGCCGCCATGAAGGCATATGCTCTGGGCAGGAGATCAAAGTGGAAGGATTATGTGGACCTTTATTTCATCCTGAAGGATTATTATTCAATAAGTCAGATTTCTGCGAGGGCATCAGAGATATTTGAACAATTGTTCTCGGAAAAGCTTTTCAGGACTCAATTAAATTATTTTAAAGATATCGATTACTCTGAACAGGTTGAGTATATCGGTACTCCTGTTCCCGAAGATGTGATTCGGACCTTCCTTAACGAAAAGTCACTCGAGATCAAACTCTGAAAGCAATCATGCTCCAGGGGCCACTTATTATGCTTGAATAACCTAACCGATGCTTGGCCTCCTTTGTAAAAGTGTGTTGAAACACAAAAATTCATATGAATTTTTGTTGTCCGGGACATTTATTCAAACGAATTTTTGTTTCACTGCTTACATTCATGTCCTATAACTGTCAGGAGGAGTGGCTCGTCAATATCCCTCTCTATGCCATGAGTGAGGCGGGTGGCATTCTTGTGGGGTATACAGGAAGTTGACTTATTTAATCCTAAAATAGTAGTAATTTTACGTGAAATAACGATATGTCAAAAACAGCACTTATAACCGGCGTGACCGGGCAGGATGGCGCCTACCTCAGCGAGTACCTCCTGAAGAAAGGATACACGGTACACGGCATCAAACGCCGCGCATCGATGTTCAACACCGAGAGAATTGATCACATCTACCAGGATCCGCACCTGGAGCACCGCAATTTCATCCTGCACTACGGCGACATGACCGACTCGATGAACATCACGCGCATCGTGCAGGAGGTACAGCCAGATGAAATATACAACCTCGCGGCGATGAGCCATGTGAAGGTGAGCTTCGACACACCCGAATATACAGCTAACGCTGACGGCATAGGCACACTGCGACTGCTTGAGGCGGTACGGTTGCTGGGGCTGACTGGCAAGTCGCGAATCTACCAGGCCTCGACATCGGAGCTCTACGGTTTGGTACAAGAGGTCCCGCAGAAGGAGACGACGCCGTTTTATCCCCGTTCGCCCTATGGCGTGGCAAAGATGTACGCTTACTGGATCACCGTCAACTATCGCGAGGCATATAAGATGCACGCCAGCAACGGGATACTGTTTAACCATGAATCGCCCATCCGCGGCGAAACCTTCGTCACAAGGAAGGTTACACGTGCTCTGAGTCGCATAGCGATGGGAGTCCAGGAGAAGATGTTCATGGGGAACCTGTCGGGCAAGCGCGACTGGGGCCATGCCAAGGATTATGTCAGGGCGATGTACCTGATACTTCAGCAGGATGAGCCTTCGG
>JAVEZX010000182.1:0-4272 GCA_034002785.1 Bacteroidales bacterium | reverse complement strand
CACGCTCAGGCCTGACAGAGCAAGTGCATCAACGCCCTGACCGATATAGATTCGGTCTACTATGTTGTAGAGGGTGTTTGCCATCATGCTGGCAAAAGCCGGCAGGAAGTATTTCCACATCAGCTTCCCGGGTTTCTCGTATTCGAGTTCGTATACCTGCCTCGAGTCAGTCATATATGCAAAGATGGGAAAATTGGCAATAGGCAGCAGGCAATAGGCAATAGTAATTTGCGATGTGCGAAGTGCGAAGTGCGATTTATATTGAAGGAATTCGGAATTCGCAAATCGGAAATCGCAAATAAAAAAGCTGCCCCGTCTCCGGAGCAGCCTTTCCAATTTAAATCAATAAGCTTTATAATCTTACATCATGCCGGGCATACCGCCGCCACCCATGGCCGGGTTAGGCATCGGGTTGTCTTCCTTCTCCTCGACAATAACTGCCTCGGTGGTAAGGAACATACCTGCTATTGATGCAGCATTCTCAAGTGCAATTCTTGCAACCTTGGCCGGGTCAATTACGCCTGCCTTAAGAAGGTTCTCGAATTTGTCAGTCTGAGCGTTGTAGCCGAAGTCGCCTTTGCCTTCGCGTACCTTCTGCACAATCACAGCACCTTCGAGACCTGCATTTACCACTATCTGACGCAGAGGCTCTTCAATAGCCCTCTTCACGATCTCGATACCGGTGTTCTGATCATCGTTGTCACCTTTCAGTTTGTCAAGCAACGGAATAGCCCTGAGGTATGCTACGCCTCCGCCAGGGATGATACCCTCTTCAATTGCAGCGCGGGTTGCGTGGAGTGCGTCGTCAACGCGGTCCTTCTTCTCCTTCATCTCGACCTCTGAAGCAGCTCCTATATAAAGAACTGCCACACCGCCGGCAAGCTTGGCAAGCCTCTCCTGAAGCTTTTCCCTGTCATAGTCGGAAGTGGTTGTGGATATCTGCTGCTTGATCTGGTTGACGCGAGCCAGGATCATCTCCTTCTCGCCTGCGCCGTTAACGATTGTTGTATTCTCCTTGTTGACGGTCACTTTGTCAGCTATACCAAGATCTGCCATCGTTGCATTCTCAAGCTTCATACCCCTCTCCTCGGAGATAACGGTACCGCCTGTCAGAATGGCTATGTCCTCAAGCATCTCTTTCCTTCTGTCGCCGAAGCCCGGAGCCTTGACGGCACAAACCTTCAGTGAGCCTCTGAGACGGTTCACAACGAGGGTAGCAAGAGCTTCGCCCTCAACATCCTCAGCAATGATCATAAGGCCACGGCCGCTGCGTGCAGTCTCTTCGAGTATCGGGAGAAGATCCTTCATTGATGAGATCTTCTTGTCATGAATCAGGATATAGGGATTGTCCATCTCGACTTCCATTTTGTCAGGGTTGGTGACAAAATAGGCTGATATGTAACCGCGGTCAAACTGCATTCCTTCAACAACCTCAACCTTGGTCTCGGTGCCTTTGGCTTCCTCAACGGTGATAACGCCTTCCTTCTTTACCTTGTCCATCGCGGTGGCGATAAGCTTACCGATCTCCTCGTCGTTGTTTGCGGAGATGCGTGCAACCTGCTCAATCTTCTTAAGGTCGTCACCAACGCTCTGCGACTGGCTCTTCAGGCTCTCAACAACCTTTGCAACGGCCTTGTCGATGCCTCTCTTGAGGTCCATCGGGTTGGCGCCGGCGGTGACGTTCTTGAGTCCGACGCTGATAATGCTCTGGGCAAGAACCGTGGCGGTAGTGGTACCGTCACCGGCAGTATCTGAAGTCTTGGAAGCAACTTCCTTGACCATCTGTGCGCCCATGTTCTGGTAAGGATCAGAGAGTTCGATCTCCTTGGCCACGGTCACACCGTCCTTGGTGATCTGGGGTGCTCCGAATTTTTTCTCCAGTACTACGTTGCGGCCCTTGGGACCAAGTGTCACCTTAACTGCATCTGCAAGACGGTCAACGCCTTCCTTAAGAAGGTTGCGTGCTTCGATATTGAATTTAATTTCCTTTGACATTGCTATTCATATTTAAGGTTATTACGAAATATAGAGAACATCAGACTGTGAAAGAAGGAGATAGTCTGTTCCGTCAATATTCAGTTCCTGGCCGGAGTATTTCCCATAGAGAACGACATCTCCCTTTTTGAGTTCCATCTCTTCGTCTTTCTTCGGTCCACCGACAAGAATGACTGTGCCTGCGCGGGGTTTTTCCTTTGCTGAATCGGGGATGATGATGCCGCTGGCGGTCTTTTCCTCTGCCTCATTAGGCTTGATGAGAACCTTACCTGCCAGCACTTTTCCTTTTAATTGTGCCATTTCTATTAGTTTTATAGTTAAACATTATTTTTCCTGCTTCAGAATGTCACATTCTGTGCCAAATGCCAAAAGGCAAAAAAAAGTGTCAGTTCATGACAAACTGACACTCCTTATTTCTTAATATGTCATTTCTACTCGTTACCGCCGTCAGGCTGTTCTTCCACGGGAACCTGTGTGGGAAGTACAGGTATTGCGGTGGGATCCTGTGCCTTTTCAATTGAGGATTTGATGACTGATTCCTTCTGGCCCTGTCCCCTGGGGATAGCAGCAGTAGCTGCAAGGCTGAGAAGAAGGATGGCAGCTCCGAGGGTCCAGGTCGATTTCTCGAGAAAATCTGCTGTCTTACGGACGCCCATCGATTGGCCTGCTGAGGTGAAGTTTGCTGCCAGGCCGCCTCCCTTGGAGTTCTGAACAAGCACCACCATTATGACCAGTATGCATGCAATGATAACCAGGATTGAGATGAAAATATAGATACCCATTGTTGTACTATTTTATTAACTCTTTGATCTTTTCAATACGGCCTGCAAAGTAAGCACTTTTTTCCGGATATTGCAAAGAGAGCTTTTCATAAATATTTATTGCCTTCGTAAAGTAGCCCTGGTTGACGTATATCTTTGCCAGCGTTTCTGTTATGAAAGTGCCCTGCTCACTGGAGCTGTCTGCGGAGAGGTCCCGGACCGGCGGATAATCACCGGGAGTCATCCTTTCAATTGTCGGACTGATCCTTATAAATCGTTCAATAAGGTCCGACGGAGAGAGAGGTTCGGCTTCAGTCTCCTCATCTTCAAGTTCTTCTGATTCCAGGGGCTCATAGGGCTCCTCCGGCTGCAGGGATTTTTCCGGTTCTTCGGATTCCGGAGCATCACCAGGCTCTGCTGACCCCTGATACTCCTCTGGTTCCGGCTGCACTGCTGCTGCTTCAGACTCCAGCAGGATGAGAGGCTCAGTCGCTTCTTCTGGTACCGAAAATTCATCCGGGATCAGTTCAAGAAGGTCCCCGGATTCGGAAAGCGGTTCAGCTGAAGGGAACTGTTCCGAAGCAATGACAGGTTCTTCGGCTGGTGTCTGTCCGGTGGTGAGTATCGGTTCACCGTCCGGCAGGGATTCTTCGGCTGGTACAGTGAAATGCTGAGATTCCTGACCGGGTATAAGGTCTGATTCACCGACAGATTCCCTCTCCTGCGGCATAACCTCCCGATGGATTTGCTCCAGTTCTCTCAGACGGGATTCAATCTCGGCAATCAGTTCCTCCCTGGTTCGAAGGCTGGTGTCTTCCGTCTCCGGGGAGGGTGTTTCCTCCGCAACCGGAGCTTCCACTGACATCATGGTCTCTTCCGCTATTGCGGTCATTTCCTCAGGTATGCCAGATTCTTCTGGTGCGGGGATCTCCTCCGGGGTCTGGATATCTTCCGGCACCGCATCCTCAACAGGTGTCGGGGTCTCGTCAATCACCGCATCCTCCACAGGTGGCGGGGCCTCGTCAATCACCACATCCTCAACAGGTGACTGAACCTCATCCATAACGGCAGACTCCATCTGCGAAGGGGCTTCATCAATCACCGTATCCTCAGCAGGAGACGGGGCTTCGTCAATTACCGCATCCTCCACAGGTGGCGGGGCCTCGTCAATCACCACCTCCTCAACAGGTGACTGAACCTCATCCATAACGGCAGACTCCACCTGCGAAGGGGCTTCATCAATCACCGAATCCTCAGCAGGAGACGGGACCTCATCAATCACCGCAGCCTCAATGTGTGGCGGGGTCTCGTCAATCACCGCATCCTCAACAGGTAGCGGGGCCTCATCAATTACCGCAGCCTCATCCTGCGAGGTGATCTCTTCCGCCACGGAGGCCATTTCCTCCGAAACGCCAATTTCTACCGCAAGATGCACGGTAACTTCTTCAGCAGGCTGCGCGCCAACTTCTTCCTCAGGCTGTGGAGTAACTTCTTCAGCAGGATGCGGGGAAACTTC
>JAVEZX010000181.1:0-4337 GCA_034002785.1 Bacteroidales bacterium | reverse complement strand
AGGCGCCCGGTAAGCACATCACCCGCCCCGGTGATAATCTTGATCACCTCGCAGGCCTGGACAGCCCCGATAATGCCGGGAAGAGGACCAACAACGCCTGGAGGACCTGATTTATCTGCTGCTGCCGTATGCATCTCTTCCGGGTACAAATCTCTGTAGGAGGGGCCTCCTTTCCAGTTGAAGACAGAAGCCTGCCCCATGAACTCACTCACCGCGCCGTAAACCATCGGAATACCTGCCCGGAGAGTGGCATCACTGAGTGTGTAGCGTGTTGAATAGTTGTCGCTGCAGTCAACGGCAATATCATATCCTGCCAGGAGCCCGCCTGCATTCTCTTCCGTAAATCTCACCGGGTATGCGGTAACTGTTATATGGGGATTTATTTGCCTGAGTTTCTCAGCTGCGGTTTCGGCCTTGAGCCTGGTCACATCACCGGTCTCATAGAGTATCTGTCGTTGCAGGTTACTTGTGTTAACCTCGTCTGCGTCGACAATCCCGATCCTGCCAATGCCGGCAGCGGCAAGGTACATCAGCACAGGAGATCCGAGGCCACCGGCCCCTACAATTATCACTGATGCCTTTTTCAGCAACAACTGGCCGCTCTCCCCGATCTGCGGAACAATCAGCTGCCTGTGGTATCGCTTCAGTTCTTCTATGGTCAGTTGGCTCATCTCTGTCTGTGTTAATTCCCGGACTAAGGAGAACTCTGACATTGTGCTGTTCATCTCTCCCCGTTGCCGTTTCACATGCCTGTCAAATTCAAACACTAACTTATGAAAAATCATTGATACAGGAGAATAAATATAACTAAGCGGCAAATTAAGGACGGGAATGACTCTGAACGGTATGGTTTTTGTGCCATTTTTCCATTGCGACCGGCTCAGACCATGAAAATAATTGCGAGTGGGGAAACGGGGGAAAAGACTGTCCCGGCTCAGGCCGGGGCAGTCTTGTTGTTTCAGGTACTATATTTGTGATTAATTGTTGTTACCTTAACAGGAATAAAAATGAGAAACAGCTTAATAAGCCTTGCCATCATAATGGTTGCGGGCACAACAGGACAAATGACATCATGCGATAAACAACCGGAAAAGATCCTCCCTTCCGACCCGGTGGAGATAGAACTGACCCTGAAGCAGAAGGAGGTTGTGGCCTCGGCGAACCGATTTGCCTTCGACCTGTTCAAACCGGTTGTGGCAGGAGAGGCCCCAGGTAAAAACATAATGATCTCACCGTTCAGCGTCACCAGTGCGTTGTCAATGACCCTTAACGGAGCCTCGGGTGGTACGTTTGATGCTGTCAGATCAGCGCTCCGCTATGACGGCATGAGCCTTGAACAAATCAATGATACCTACCGTAAGCTTGTCACCGAGATGATCCCTGTTGACGAACGGGTGGTGATGGAGGTGGCAAATTCCGTCTGGGCTGAGAATCAATTCCCGGTTAAGAAGGAATTTATTGATGCACTGAAGGAGTGGTACATGGCGGAAGCCAGAAATTTCGATGTCTCTGATCCCCGATCAGTGGATATAATCAACGGGTGGATAGAAGATAAGACGCACGACAGGATTCAGAAGATGATCGCGCAGCTGGAGCCTGATCTTGCCATGCTGCTTATCAATGCTGTCTATTTCAACGGGAAGTGGAAGCATCAGTTTGACCTCAAAAATACTGCTGACCGTGCATTTTACGTCACTCCGGGCAACCCGGTTGATGTGCCGATGATGTTCCAGAAACAGAAATTTGCAGTTGCCACGGTGGAGAAGGCAAGGCTGGTGGAACTGCCATACGGGCAGGGTAACTACTCGATGGTGGTGGCGTTGCCTGATGAAGGTGTTTCAGCCACAGAGATTGCTGCAGAACTCGATTCGGAAAAGTGGGAGCAGTGGATGGCTTCTCTTTCTTATGGGGAGACGGAGGTGGAGCTCTATATGCCTAAGTTCAAATATGAATACAAGCGTAAACTGAATGATGACCTTATTGGTCTGGGTATGGGTCCGGCATTTGATCCCTCCGTAGCTGACTTCAGCAGGATAAGCGATGTTGAGGTATTCATCTCCTTCGTGCTGCACCAGACATTTATTGAAAACAAGGAGGAGGGCACCGAAGCTGCCGCTGCAACAGTGGTGGGATTCACCCGCACCTCGCTGCCGCCCGAGCCGGAGAAAATTAACATCAACCGTCCTTTCCTCTACTTCATAAGGGAGACAACCACAGGCACTATTGTATTCATGGGTCTGGTGGCGGATCCGGAAGGACTCTGAGGGTCTGAGGGTCAGGGTTTGATGAATGATTTGTTGTCAGTGTGATTAAAATCCGTTTTCTTTACGGAGATGAACCTGACCTATATCGATTTTCTTGTTAGTGCAGTGCTGGCTACCATTATGTTTGGTGTGGGGCTTTCGATCAATTTTGATGACCTCAGGCGTATCTACCGTTCCCCGAAGGCATTTATCCTGGGCCTGGTTTCTCAGATGTTACTGTTGCCCCTGATTGTCTTTCTTATTATAGGATTTACTGACCTTCCCCCGACATTAAAAGTTGGCTTTATAATCCTGGCTGCCTGTCCGGGAGGAACAACCTCAGGTTTTGTGACGGTGCTCTTCAGGGGCAATGTAGCACTTTCAGTTTCACTGATAGCCATAAACAGCCTGCTCACCCTGGCCACCATACCGTTGCTGGTCAACCTTGCACTGACAGTTTTTACCGGCAAGCATTCACCCTTTGACCTCCCCCTTGCAGCCTCATTTCTTCAGATATTCTTTATAACACTTCTGCCTGCTATAAGCGGAGTGATGCTGAGATACTTCCGGGGGAAAATTGCTGACAAAATCCAGAAGCCAGTGCGGACGGTGATGATAATTCTCTTTGCAGGAGTCTATGCAATCATAGCTTTTGCAAAGGAATCGAGCGGAGGCTCAGGTATCACAATAGATGACCTCTGGCAGATTCTGCCTTATGCCGTGCTGATCAATTTTGCGGGTTTTGCTGCCGGGATGGCAATGGGACTGTTCGGCAAAACAGGACTAAGAACATCATGGACTATTGGTGTTGAGGTGGCGCTGCAGAACACCACCCTGGCGTTGCTGGTAGCCGGAACGCTGATACAGAGCAATGAGATGGTCAAACCTGCGCTGGTGTACGCTCTATTCTCGTTTTGGACCGCATTGCTCTATGGTATAGTGGTTAAGAAATACAACAAGGCGAAATTGTTCGGGGAATTCCGGGGGCGGTAGGGTGTGGTCCGCAATCTACAATTCGAAATGGCCTATAGCCATTTTCACAATTACTTACTCCACCACTATCTCATCACAAAAGAGCCATGCCCTGTTCCCTGCACCCGCGTGCCACGGAGGACAGGTGATGAGGCCGCGGGACATGACGCGTATGTATCTGGCCTTCACGGCGGGAAAGGAGGTGAAGTATGTTTGAATCCTGTTGCCCTGGTCGGTCGGGTCAATCTCAGTGCTTACTGCACCCAGTGGAGCAAAACTGCTGCCGTCATCTGAACAGGAGTATTCAACGCTCCGGGGCAGAAAGATCCAGCTGCTGACAGCAGCCATGTACGTTGATGACGCGGAGGTAATGTCACTCTCGTTTTCCAGGTCTATGACCACATCCATATCGGTACCCTCAAACCCCTGCCACTGGCCGTCATTGAAATCGCCGCTTCCACTGATGCCGTTGACAAGGGTGCGGTCACCGTGGCCTTTGTACCTGTCAGAGAACGGAATGTTATATTTCACCTTCATCCCGGTGGCCCTGTTGATATTTATACTTTTCGTACTGATCCTGCCCACCATCTCCCCGTCATCGAAAATGGCAGCCTTTACGGTTGCCTTGCCGTTCATCTTCAATGGCCTGCTGTAGACCGGTGAGCCGTTGACAGGGTCCGAGCCATCAGTGGTGTACCTGATTTCCGGTGATGGCTGTTCGGATGTCATTTCAAGAATGATGTTTCCTGAAGCTTCATCCCATGATGCTGACATATCCACATGATATGATCCGCGGGAGTAGTTAATTCCCGCTGCATCATACCGCTGCATCATCCCGGGCAACCGCTTGTTGAACCCTTCCCAGTCCCGCTTCTCAGCCGGGGTCCATACAACCTCGGATAGTGCAGTCAGTCGCGGCAGAACCATATATTCAGCTGTTGTACCGTCGGTTATGTATTCATTCCAGAGGCAACCCTGTGCCCCGATGATCAATTTTGCCTCTTCCGCAGAGAGCTCTGGGGCTACAGGTTCAAAGGAGTAAACCTTTTTCAGTGTCAGCAGTCCGCGGAATGATTCCGGTTCGGTGGAGGGATCTCCCTGGTAGACGTTAAAATAGCAGTG
>JAVEZX010000180.1:0-4356 GCA_034002785.1 Bacteroidales bacterium | reverse complement strand
TGCTGCTAACCATCTGAGCTATGGGCCCGAAATAACAGGGTGCAAATATAATATCAAATTGAATTATCTGCAAACCAAAATTTTTCTCCGAGGGTTGGAAAAGGAGGGAGAGGGTTGTTCTGCCTGTATTCTACAATTCTTGCTGGTCTACGACCAGCCCCACCATTGGTGGTTATCTGGAAGGACTGCCGGCTGCCGACTGGACGGATAGGGCCTGTATTCTACAATTCTTATTGCTTTACGACCAATATCCAACGCATCAAAGTTACTGTCTGTTAATATAATCAAACAGTACGCCTCCGGCCTCGTCCAGGTCATAACCAAAGGTGATCAGACCGCCTCGGTCACCGCCCATCACTATAATCCTCTTCTCAAAAACCTCCGGCTCCCCAAAAATCCGGATCATCTCCCGAGCCATGCCCGGAGTGCCGTACTCCACTGACCTGTCAGTGGTGGGAACCTTATCTATAAGATCCTCCCAGAGTCTCATGGAGTGAACATGAATGATCGCATTGGTCCCGGGATCAGCCGTGTAGATGGCTGCATGAGTCAGCGATTCCGATGAGGCCTTGAGCGGACCGACGCACATAACCGCATTGTCATCTATGTTAAAGGACCTGACCTGAACATAATGGCCCGGCTCAAGCTCAGGAATGTCTCCGGTAGCGGATCCGGTTATTATAAACTGGGACGACTTCCCTTTGCGTATGCTGATGTTGCCGAACCCTACTCCGTTTTCAAACGCCCCTATCAGATCGAGATTAAAGAGTATCTCCCTCCAGTGGTTGATGATCTCATACTGCTCGTCGGTAATGACCGAGCCTGACTGGCTCCAGTAGCAGTTGAACTTTACAAAACCTTCCATATGATTATGATACCGTTTTTAATATTGATTCCTTCTCCGCCCTGCAAATTCCGTGGTCCGTTATCAGACCGGTGATAAGACGCGCAGGGGTGACGTCAAACCCGTAATTCGAAACTCCTATGCCTTCCGGTGCAATGCTAACCCCCTCTATGGTCCGCACCTCTGAGCCATCCCTCTCTTCTATAACTATCTGTTCCGGCCGGTCAATCGACAGGTCAAACGTTGAAACCGGCAGTGCCGAATAAAAGGGCACCCCGTTATCATATGCCGCCAGAGCCTTGAGATATGTCCCCGTCTTGTTGGCTACATCTCCCGAGGCAGTCGCCCTGTCGCATCCCACCAATACCAGATCCACCATCCCGTTCTGCATCAGGTGCCCTCCGGCATTGTCAGTGATGAGTGTGCATGGCACACCGTGATTGAGCAGTTCCCATGCCGTAAGCCGGCTTCCCTGGTTACGGGGACGGGTCTCATCCACCCATACATGCACTTTGATTCCTTTATCATGAGCAAGGTATACCGGCGCAAGAGCCGTGCCAAAATCTACGCACGCAAGCCACCCGGCATTGCAATGTGTCAGTATATTGACGGCATCACCCCCCTTTCTGCTGCTTATCGCCTCAATCAGCGGCAGGCCATGCTCGCCTATGAGCCTGCTTCGTTCCGCTTCCTCATCGCACAAACCCGCGGCCGCCCTGCGGATAACCACCTCATCAGGATAGCTCTTCACCACTGCGGTCATGTAATCCACTGCCCAGGCAAGATTGACCGCGGTGGGCCTGGCCGACTTAAGTCGCTCTGCGTCACGGATCACTAAGGGATAAACATCGGAAATGTCCTCTGGTTCATTATCCCCGGCAGGTGTGCTACTGCCTCTTCCGGCTTTCCCCTGGCCTCCCCGTAACGGGCTGCCACTATGTTCCAGGAAAGAGAGCCAGACACCCCATGCGGCTGCAGCGCCAATAAGGGGAGCACCCCTCACCACCATATCGCGGATAGCATCATATACATCTTCAACACTGCGGAGAGCCATCTCTTCAAAAGAAAAAGGAAGCCTTCGCTGATCAATCACACGGACCGCTCCCGGATCTTCCTCCTCCTGCCATATGCTCCTGAAATACCTGTCCCCGACTTTCATTAACCTCTGTCCCCTCAATAAATGATCCGTAAAATTAAGAATATTTATACGTATAATGATAATCAACGACTTTCATCTGCAGGGTCCAATATGCTTTTCGAATTTCCGACCCGTTTGTTCCACCCATTTAGAATATATTGATTATCTTTGCTTAAGATTAAAACATATGGTAGATAAAGACGAATACAGAAAACGGATAATCCTGACAGCCAGTACTATTTTCAGTCATTACGGCTTCAGGAAGACGACGATGGATGAGATATCCAGGGCGCTGAAGAAAGGGAAGAGTTCAATCTACTACTATTTCGGAAGCAAGGAGGAGATCTTTGAGGCGGTGGTGTTGTACGAGGCGAACCAGCTTCGCTCGAGACTGACAAAGGCGATCAAGGAGGTTGACTCCCCACCGGACAAGCTTCGCAACTATATTTATGTCAGGATGAAGGAGTTCGCGAAGCTGTCTAACTATTACAATGCGGTCTTCGACAAGAACCTTGATCATTTCGAGTTTATAGAAAAGATCAGATCAAGGTATGACCGGGAGGAGCTTGCAATCCTGCGTCTGCTTGTATATGTCGGCACCAACAGGGGAATTTTTGCGGTGGAGGACAGTGAATACACCGCAATGGCGATTCAGACGATGCTCAAGGGGATGGAGGTTCCGCTCTTCTGGCGCAAGCGCGAAATGGATATCAATGACCGCCTCGAAGCAATACTCAGCCTCATATTCAACGGGATACTGAAGAAGTAGCAGGAACTTTTCCGGCATCTCTTCCGCGAAGAAAAATGTGACACGACTATCTCTTCGGTGCTCCTGGCTTTATCGGAGCTGAAGGGGCGACCGGTGCAGGCTTATGGGTGTATGCCCACACCAGCAGTGCAATGCCCGCAATCACAAAGGGTATGCTCAGCCACTGGCCCATGTTAAGCTTCATCCCGGCCTCGAAGGCAACCTGATCCTCCTTTACATATTCCACGAAGAACCTGAATCCGAACACAAGTATCAGGAACACTCCGAAGAGCAGTCCGGGCTTCACTTTACCCAGACTCTTCCAGTACATTCGCATAAGGATGCCAAAGGTGGTCAGATAGGCCAGCGCCTCATAGATCTGTGTCGGATGCTTCGGTGCCGTCTCGCCGTTCTGCAGGAATACAAATCCCCACGGAAGGGTGGTCTCAATGCCGTAAATCTCTGAGTTCATCAGGTTTCCGAGGCGTATCAGTGCACCGGCCAGTGCCACGACGATAACCACCCTGTCGATGGCCCAGATGAATGTCTTTCGCTCCTTCCTGGCGAAAAGCCAGAGAGCAATCGGTATTGCTATAGCTGCCCCGTGGCTTGCCAGTCCCCCGTGCCAGATCTTGAGTATCTCCAGCGGCCTCGCCAGGTAGTACTCCGGCTCATAGAAGAGACAGTGACCGAGGCGGGCTCCCACTATTGTGGCGATAGCCACGTAGACCGTCAGCCTGTCAAGGGTGGCATCTCCGAGACCTTCGTTTTTGAAGATCTTCTTCATGATGTAATATCCGAAGACGAATCCTGATGCGAAGAGGAGACCGTACCACCTCACTGCAAAATTGCCGATCCGGAATATCTCCGGCTCAACGTTCCACGGAATAATCTGAAGTTCCATAGGGCTTTTGTTAGGATAGCAAATTTAAGCAAAAATGAGACAGATGATTTTTTCTTTACCCAAAGGTGATACGGGGTCAGCGCTGCAGCATTGATTATGTAAGGAAATTTGATGTAAGTTTGCAGGTGGTGGAGCGCAAAACTAACATATCGGCAACCTTGAGCCTGACGGCTCTGGCGATGCTTCTCGCCTTTTCGTGCGCCAAGATCAGCGCTCCAACGGGCGGCCCGAAGGACAATGATCCCCCGGTGATTCTTAAAAGCCTGCCCGGCAACAATACAGTGATGTTCACCGGGAAAGAGTTTGAAATCACCTTTGACGAGTATGTGGTGCTTGACCGCATAACCGAAAAGTTCATGGTTTCACCGCCGCTGGCGAAAAAGCCGGAGATAAAACTGAAGGGCAAGAGCCTGGTAGTAACCTGGGAGGATGACCTGGCAGACAGCACCACTTATACTTTCTATTTCCAGGATGCAATCCGTGACAACAACGAGAACAATCCCATCCCGAACTATCAGTATGTCTTTTCAACCGGCCCCGTCCTTGACTCCCTCTCACTTACAGGCAACGTGTTCAACGCAGCAGACCTTGAGATTGTTGAGGACGTGATGGTATTGATGTACTCGAATCTCTCCGATACTGCACCGCGCACCGTGTTGCCTGCGTACATTTCACGACCAGATCCCTCCGGCGGATTCACTATCAGTAATATCAGACCGGGA
>JAVEZX010000179.1:0-4357 GCA_034002785.1 Bacteroidales bacterium | reverse complement strand
TGGTAGCCGCGGACAAATTATGGGGTCAGGGCAATGAGAACAACAAGGAATTCATCTTCGCCTTTGACTATCAGAAGGATCAGGCCGGTAACTTCTACGCCAACTTCACCGGAAGGGCAGTGGACATCAGGCCGATGTTTGACGACAGCGGCAATGCAATGACCGGCTATGTTATAAACGGTGCCAGCAGGTACGGCCCCACAGACAAGACCCTGTTGCTGATTGATGACGTTAACGATTCCAGGCGGAATACCTTCCTGAGACTCTATTCTGACGGATCTGTGCACATTCCATATGTTGCAGGAGAGTCAACCTACCAGGGTGCTGTACTGAACAAGTTTCTCGGAATTGTGGATGTTGATAACCTGAGAAAGGATTTCAACAATGTTCCCCTTTATCGCTATGCTGACGTGTTGCTTATGCTTGCCGAAGCAAAAAACAATCTCAGTCAGGATCCATCGCTTGAGATAAATGCAGTTCGTGAGAGGGCTTACGGGGTTAATTATGGTGCTGCCTATACCTACGTAAACGGAAGCCCGGCGGTCAATGCCAAGGCCATACTTGATGAAAGGCAGAAGGAATTCATCGGTGAAGGCAAGAGATGGTGGGACCTGGTAAGGGCAGGCGGAACCTTTGTCTTCGATGAGGTGGCTACTATGAATCCCGGTGAGGCATACAAGATCTATTATTCAATTTCTCAAAGCATGCTTGCAAATGACTCGGAACTGGAACAGACGGAAGGTTATTAGAGTTATGGCATTTTTTGATCGGGTTTAGGGTGAACGGCAGTCATTCCCGGCCTCCTGAAGGCCGGGAGACTGCCTGTTTTTTTTCATAAATATTTTTTAAAGCTTTGTATATGAGAATTCCTCTCCTTTTCCTGGCCCTTCTCCTGACAGCATCGAAATGCGGAGATTCAAAGGATCCGTATCCCGGGTTTTCTGCCGGCGTGCCTGAGGCCCTGTACATAATGGAGCCTGTTTTTGCCGGACGGGAACACAATGAGCTTGTCCGGCTGATGTTTACAGTTGCCGGAGATGACGAATCCGTCGCACTGAAGAGTATCGGTATTACCTTTTCACCCGAAAGTAACCCGGATGGGCTTTCGGCACTGACTGCAGTTTATACCGGAGTGGTCCCCGGAGTGCCCCAGAGGAAGGTGTTGGCAACCGTTAGTGCCCCCTCTGCCTTTACATTGATTGAGTGTGAACTGCCTGTAGCTGAAGGCAAACACACATTTCTCCTTGATTTCACGGGAAAGGATGAGGCTGATCCTGCCGGCAGGCTTAAGATCGAGTCAGTAGTCTTTACATTCAGTAACGGTTTGTCTGCCCAATACAAGGCAAAGCCGGCAGATCCCGCACTCCGTTTTGGCAGGATCGTGCGTGCCGCTGGCCAGGATGGTGCTGATACCTACCGGATTCCGGGGCTGGTGACAACGAACGGGGGCACACTGGTGGCGGTTTATGACATCAGGTACAACAACAGCAAGGACCTGCAGGAGGATATAGACATAGGTATGAGCCGCAGCACAGACGGCGGGCGGACATGGGAGTCCATGAAGGTGATCATGGATATGGGGGAATACGGTGGGTTGCCTCAGAACCTGAACGGTACAGGCGATCCGAGCATCCTATATGATCATATTTCCGGAACCTTGTGGGTGGCAGCCTTATGGATGAGTGGATCAGCGCCTGACAAGATGCTCTGGTGGGCATCGCAACCAGGTATGACTCCGCAGGAAACCGGTCAGTTCATACTGGTTAAGAGCACTGATGACGGCCTTACGTGGTCTGACCCGATAAATATCACCCGGCAGATCAAGGATCCGGCATGGCAGTTGCTGCTTCAGGGGCCCGGAAGAGGCATAGCCCTGGATGACGGGACACTTGTATTCCCGGCCCAGTTCAAGGCGGACATCGGTACAAAGGCACTTGACGGCGGGCAATATACCTCTCACTCAACCATAGTTTACAGTAAAGATGGCGGAGAGACATGGCAGATTGGAACAGGGGCAAAATCCAATACCACTGAAGCACAGGTGGTACAGCTGTCGGATGGCACCCTGATGCTTAATATGCGCGATGACCGGAACAGGTCAGACAAGAGTGCAACAAACGGCAGGGCGGTGGCGGTCACTGCTGATATGGGACGATCCTGGACAGTCCATCCCTCATCAAATTCTGCTCTGCCTGAACCTAACTGCATGGCCAGCCTGATTGCCTCTGACGTTAAGATTGAAGGGATAAGTAAAAGGGTGCTGTTCTTCTCAAATCCGAATGACAAATCCGAAAGAATCCGCATGACAGTCAAGGCAAGCACTGACCAGGGAATGACCTGGCCGATGGAGAACCAGATAGAACTTTTCGGTCCTTCCGGTTACGGCTATTCATGCCTGACAATGGTCGACGAAAATCATGTAGGAATCCTCTATGAGGGGGTGAAGGAACTCTATTTTCAGAAGATACCAGTTGCTGATTTCTTTGGTGACAATTAAGCAAACTCTCTCATATTGATGAACCTCCAAGCCAAAAAAGGCCTCCTTCTGATCCTGTTCTTCCTGGTCCGGGGAGGGCTTACTTTAGCAGTTCCGGTATCTGAAGCACCATCCATGATACCTGCACCTCAGATTGTCAGATGGACGTTCGAAAAGTTCAGGGTCAATCCGTTAGGCCTGTCTGATGATCCAAGGATCAGGATGGTTACTGTTGCTGCCATCGAAGAAGCCCGTCTGAACATGGAGGAAGCCTACCGGATCACAGTCCGTACGGACTCGGTTCTGATCTTTGCAACTGGAGCAGAGGGATTTTTCAGGGCAGCGTCAACCTTGGAGCAGCTCAGGATGACAGACCAGGCAGGGCAATACCTCGCAGGCTGCCTGATCACTGACTGGCCTGCTTTCAGGATAAGAGGCTTCATGCATGACTGCGGCAGAACTTACATACCAATCAGCGAACTGAAGCGTGAGATTAAAATCCTTTCATCATTCAAGATAAACACCTTTCACTGGCACCTGACGGAAGACCTGGCATGGAGGCTTGCGAGTGAAATCTTCCCTGAACTGACATCAGCGGCGGTTTCCTTGCGCGACAAACAGGGTTTCTACTCTAAGGAGGAAGTCAGGGATTTCGTCAGTTACTGTAAGGCTCACTTCGTTGAAGTCATTCCTGAGATAGATATGCCGGGTCACAGTGCCGCCTTCACCAGGGCTACGGGATTTACGATGCAATCGGCAGAGGGGAAGAAGCTTGTGAGGCAGCTGCTGGATGAAGCCTGCACCCTTTTCGAGGGAGATTATTTTCATATCGGAACTGACGAGGTTAACATAGCAAACCCGGACTTTGTCACAGAGATGATGTCGGTGGTAAGAAGCCACGGAAAAGAGGTGATCGGCTGGCTCCCCGGTGCCGCAATGGATCAGAATGCAATCCGGCAGTTATGGGCTGATGTTGCTCTGCCTCAGGGCGTCCGGGTCATAGACTCGAGGTACCGCTACCTGAATCATACCGATTATTACTCTGACCTTTTCGCAATATATAATTCAAGGATGTGTGACTCGGAGCAAGGTTCTGACCTGCTTGCCGGAGGCATATGCTGCGTATGGAACGACAGGAAACCGTCATCGGTTGAGGATATCCTCCTCTCCAATGCATTCTACCCGACGATGCTTGCTTTTGCAGAAAGGTCATGGATCGGAGGTGGGGATGATATCAAGATCAGGGGAGTCCGGATGGGACTTCCGGGAGACCCCGCCTATGAGAGATTCAGGGATTTTGAGGCAAGAATGATGGAGTTAAGGGACCAATTTCCTGGTGATGTGCCATTTCCGTACCTGCCTCAGACAGGGATACTCTGGAACATCAGCAGTCAGTATTCCAATGGGGGTGACCTTGACCTTCCCGCTCCGTTTGAGAAGACACTCATAGCCGATCCGGCCGGCATTGCATCGTCGTATGAAAAATTCCTGCCTGCCGCAGGTGCTGCAGTCTACCTGAGACATACATGGGGAGAAAAAGTGCCATCGTTTTACGCAGATCCCCGGCCAGACCGGACAGCATATGCCTTTACCTGGGTTTACAGCCCGGCGGACCAGGAGGCAGGGCTCCATTTCAGTACTCACAACTACGGCAGGTCAGAGCTGGATCAGGCTCCTCCTGAGGGAGAGTGGGACTATAAACGGAGCCGGATATGGCTTAACGGAGAATTGATTCTGCCCCCGGCCTGGGCTACCCATGGTATCAAGCCTGATCACGAAACTCCGTATGCCAACGAGAATATGTGGAGCCGGCCCCCCACAACTGTCAGCCTCAGAAAGGGCTGGAACAGCCTTGTGATTAAACTGCCCGTAGGAAGATTT
>JAVEZX010000178.1:0-4376 GCA_034002785.1 Bacteroidales bacterium | reverse complement strand
CGGCAGAGATAATTGAGAAGAGGTATGATACTATCAACACCTTCGAAAAGATGCTGGAAGATCACGGCCCGAAGGTGCTCAAGTTTTTCCTTAATGTCTCGAAGGAGACGCAGGAGGAGAGGCTGATGGAGCGCATCGAGATGGAGGAGAAGCACTGGAAGCACAAGGATGGGGACTGGGACACCCGAGAGAAGTTCGACCAGTACGTGAAGGTGTATCAGAAGGTTCTGACACGCTGCAACGATATACCCTGGCACATTGCACCTGCCGACAAGAACTGGCAGAAGCTCTATGCAGTAGCCGAGGTCGTCCTGAAGACCCTTAAGGAGCTTGATCTGCAGTGGCCCCCGCTGGTAACGGAGAGATTCAAGTAACAGGCAATAGGCAGTAGGCAATAGGCAGTAGTCTGATTTTCTGCATGATATACAGACCCTGCTTTTATATTGTCAACACTATTGCCTATTGCCTAATGCCTCTCTATTTCAGCGCCACCACCTTACTGACAGCACCAGCCTTTCTTGACTCGTACTTTATCTCTATTTCCCCCTTGCCGCTGACGAGGAACTGGTACTCAACCTTGCCAAATCCCGGTACCTGACACATCTGCACCTCAGGTCTGTACTCCTTGTAACTGACGAGGTTCATCCAGGCATCAGTCAGCACCCCGCCGCTGACCACCTTAGCATTGCGCCCGGCAACACTCAGCTTGTCAATGGGATAGAGTTTGTTCTGTATCGTCTCATATGTTACTGAAGGGATGGCACCGCCGTTCACCAGCCGTACCCTGATGCTCCAGAGGTCGCCTCCAAGCTTCTTCACCTCAAACACATCCATCGTTATCTTCGGCGTCTGACGTGCGGCAAAGATGACTGACGAGGCATTCCTGTGAACCAGATCCTGCAGCATGAAGGGATGCGGCAGGCGTGAACTCATCTTGGTCCAGCCACCAATCTCCACATCACCGTAGAGCGGGTGTTTGTAAGCCTTCCATTCCTTAAAGAGCTCGCCCTGGTTGACGTTGTCATCAAACAGAAGCCTCTGGCGCTCACTCTCTGAAGCCTCTCCGAACATGGAACGCCCCTCCTCATTTCTCTTCAACGTGCCGTCATATGTCTCCGTCTCAGGCTGATAGAGCTCGCCCACAAGCGAGTAGGAACCAACAAGATTGTTGGTGAAATCGGTGAAGTCGCCATAGGTCGAGTAGAGATCCTTCCAGCTTATCAGGTACTGGTACCCCGGTACAATCTTTTCCATGTTTTTCCCGAGGTAGTCATATACGGCTACATCGCCCTGCGGAAGTTCTCCCGCAGCCTTGAAAGATGGTCCCCTGAGATACATACCTCCGTTGTTGTGGAAGGCGAAGACAAGGATAATGTTTGGCCGTGCGAGCATCCACTCGGCGATGGCCTTTATGCCGGTACCCTCGAACGGGTAGTTGCCGGCACCCCTCTGCACGTAGGGCGGATTCCAGTTGAAGCCCCAGTTGCGGTTGCCATCGACAAAACCCTCTGCATCCTCATTGACCTGGCCGTCGCCGTCATTGTCAATCCCCTCCTGTCCCAGGCGGGTCCACTCGCCCTTTTCGCCGGGCTTGACGGATATCATCAGCCTGGGGTCTACGGGATCACTTCTCAGCCTGCCAAGGGTATCCCTGATACGCATGTTTGTAATGCTGCCGTCACCGTCGATGTCTTCGGGACCGTCCTCATCGTACAGTCCGTCACGGTCGTCATCAACGGGAATGCGGATCGTCCTGTTGCTGCTGGGAGTGTTCGGATCGTCAAAGAAATGAGCTCTGCCGTCAACGTTGACAACAGGAATGATATAAAAGATGTTACGGTCAACCACCTCGGTGATCTCAGGTATCTTACCGTAATTGGTCAGCAGCCTGTTAGCCAGGTAGAGGCAGACCTCGCCGGCCTGTATCTCATTGCCGTGTATGTTGCCATCAACATAAACGCCTGGTTTGGAGAGCGGTTCACCCGTTTTCTTATTATTGATTGTCAGGGCCCAGATGATCCTCCCCTCCTCGCTTCGCCCGACCTCATCGAGGCTGGTGAGCTCGGGGTAAGCCTTGTTCAACGCTTTCATCGCCTCAGCCATCTTCTCATAGCTGTAATAGTAATCAAAGCGAAGAGGCACCTTTATCTCCTGTGCCTGTAACAGGGTGACGGCCAGCGCCGCCACAGCAATCGTCATAAATATTCCTTTTCTTCCCATGACACTACCCTCCGATGTTTATCTTTTCAATGTCGTTTCCGGCCTGTTTCGACTCCAGCTTCAGAGTCATGACACCCTTCTTCGGACTCCTGACGAGCCAGACGTAGCGGACTGATTTCATTCCACCGATCTCGCCGACCGGTGTCCTCTTCTTACCGGAGAGGATCTCGAGGCCGTCTCCTTCGAGAGTCATTATTGCCGGAGCAGGTGCCTTGTTTCTCTTGCCCATCGCAATCGGGAAGGAGAGGAATCCGTCATTTGTCACCCAGGCTTCGACCTGGTATACACCTCCGCCCTTTTCAGCAGTCTTTACATCTGCTATTGCAAGTTTCGGAAGCCTCTTCACCAGCTCCGATACAAACGGAAGCTGAAGATCAAGCAGTGAATCAACCATGCTCTCCGGGGGTGTGTTGTCACTGAACGGGGTGAATCCACCTATCTCAACCTCTCCCAGGGTAGGATGGCTGTAGCTCTTCCATGGTGTGAATCCTCCTCCGTTCAGCCATGTGTCGGAGAAGGCCAGCTGTGCCGTCTCCTTCGGATCTCCCTTTTTCTCGTCGCTCTTCTTCGGGGGCATTTTCTTCATCATCTCGGCCATATGGGCAGGTTTCATCTGACCTCCCTGAACCATTTTGATGAGCGACTGTGCGGTGAACTGTTCCGGTGCTCCGCTCTCCTTCAGGAATGCCGCGATCTTCTCTTCACCCAGCGCGACGAACTCTTCGGAGGTCATCTTACCCAGTGATTCTGCAGTGATGCCGCTTCCCTCCTTCTTCTCCTCCTTCGGTTTGGGCAGACCCCAGAAATCCATTGTGAAGACCGGCAGGCCGAGGTGGTAGTAAGCCCACATCTCAAATGCACCGTCGTCAGGCTGTGCCGGGTCAAAGCGCTCTGCCGTAACGCCCTTTTTCTTCAGGTACTCCTTGTAGTCCGACGAAATCCCGTTATAGAACGTCATATCTTCCGGCAGCGGATTTACCACAGCGCCCAGGCCGAGGAAGCTGGCTATCATGCTCTCGTCGGCCTGCATTCCGGGCGGCATCATGGGCTGTACGATCTCAATGATCTCAGCCATTGTGTATGACCGGGATACGTCAATGCCGAGCGCGGTGCCTATCTCCCTCGGTACGCGTATGTTCTCGGTGTCAACCGATCCTTTTCTGCCACCCTGCGGGGGCGAAAGGAGGTAGTTGGTCTGACCGAAAGAAAGGACCATTGCTATCTCAGGGTGCGCAAAGGCGAACTTAAGCAGTGCTGCCGACTCAGGCTCCGAACCGGGATAGAGACCGCTCCTCCTGCCGAAGTTCTTGAAGAGGTGCGGGAAGTTGACGTTGACATTTGTACCGCCGGGAACATCCTCGTTGTACTGGCCGTCACCGTCGTCATCGATCCCTTCCGTATAAAGCTTGTAGATCCCTTTTTCGCCTTTGGACGCATCGGCCTTGCGCATCAGGCGAGGCTCGCCATCAACAGTGATCCAGGTGCCGTCGTGGGCCTTCACCCTCATCTGCGTGATGATGCCATTGCCGTCCAGATCGTTGTACCCGTCCTCATCAGTCTGATCATCAGTATCGTCATTGAAGGGCCTGGCATTACCCGGATCAGACCAGAGCGGTTTGGTGAAATAGCGGGCATATGCATCAGGATTGCCCATCGGAACGATGTACCACGTCAGGCCTGAATTAAGCTCTGCATCCTTAACAATGCGTGACGCCAGTTCAAGGGCGGCCTCGGTGGCAAGGGGATTGAGGCCCGACATGTTGGCGCCGACAAGCACGGCAGGCACTGAGGTTCCCTTACTGCCTATCTCTATCATCAGCATCTCCCTGCCGCCAGGTGTTACTGCCATCTTCTGCACCTTTACCATCTGGCTGTTGGCCTGGCGAAGCTGCTCTATCCTGCGGTTCACTGCGGCAGGATCACCGTACTTTTCGATGGCTCTTACCGGTGCCGGGGCCATCATCAGTGTAGCAACAAGAAGCATCATGCCTCTCATCACAGGAAATATCTTCATACTCATTCTGGAAATTGTTTTTAGCGAAACCTGCTATTTCAATTGGATACCGAATATCTCTCTGTAAGACTGCGTTATATAGCTGTCCAGCCATTTATAGTGCTCCAGGATTATCTCCTTCTGCTGCTTCCCCTTCGCTGGC
>JAVEZX010000177.1:0-4490 GCA_034002785.1 Bacteroidales bacterium | reverse complement strand
GCTGCCGCTCATTCCGCCGCAACGAGACTGATTTCATTGAGATGAGAGGCCTGTGGACTCTTGAAGGCGGATTCATGGGAGGACCATTCATCTCTTACGCATTCATAGATTCGGCATCATCAAGGGCGGTTGTGGTGACGGGGTTCGTCTATGCGCCCAGGGAAGAGAAGAGAGAGCTCCTCCGCCAGGTTGAGGCGCTGATGTATACGGTTAAAAAGCAGGTAGAAAGCAGTAGGCAATAGGCAATAGTGTTGGCAATGGATGCAATAACTAAATGACTTGCAGCTACTTCACTACTTCACTACTGCCTGCCCTGCAAGCCGGCTCCTTCGCTGGAATGACCCACCGGGTCATTCCTTAACGCTCGGCCCTCTACTGCCTGATATCTCTGATCCCGCCTTACCGGGGTGAATCCGGCTTCGCGGATGATCTCCTGCATCTCTGAAGGACTGACCCGGAACGGATCACCGGCGGCACTCACCACGTTCTCCTCAATCATAACCGACCCGAGATCATTGGCCCCCGCATGAAGCGAGATCATTGCCGTCTCCCTGCCGACGGTCAGTATCGAGGCCTGGATGTTCCTGATGTTGTCAAGCATCAGCCTGCTGACAGCAATCATCTTCAGGTATTCCGTGGCCGTGACGTTGCTCCGTATCCCGTCCTTCTCCGCCAGCCTGGTGCCGCGGTCCATGAAAGGCCACGGGATGAAAGTGATAAATCCGTCATGACCTTCGGGCCTGGCATCCTGAAGCTTTCGAAGCATATCGAGGTGCTCCAGCCTCTCTTGCACAGTCTCGGCATGACCGAACATCATTGTTGCTGAGGTGGGAAGGTTAAGCCTGTGTGCCTCCCTCATCACTCCCAGCCATTCGGCGACGGTGGCCTTGGCAGGGGAGACGAGCCTGCGGACCCTGTCGGAGAGTATCTCGGCCCCTGCACCGGGAAGGGAGTCGAGCCCTGCATCGCGAAGCGCCACAAGCACATCGCGATAGCTCATCTTTTCTGCCCTGGCGAGCCATGCCACCTCGGGAGGTCCGAGGGCGTGGAGCCTGACCCCGGGCCAGCGGCTCTTGAGACGACTGAACAATCCGGTATAGAAATCAAGTCCAAGCGACGGATTCATGCCGCCCTGAAGTAGCAACTGATCGCCGCCGAGGGCCAGCAACTCCCCGATCTTATGGTCATACTCCTCATCGGTGGTGATATAGGCATCATCGCTCTTCTCCGTGCGGCAAAAGTTGCAGAAACGGCATTGAGAGAAACAGATGTTCGTGATGTTGACGTTGCGGTCAATAATCCAACCCACCCTGTTTTCCGGATGCAGCTTCTTTCGCAGTTGATCGGCAACGTATATCAGCTCCTCGACCGGGGCTTTGTCCCACAGTGTCAGCGCCTCGTCAACCGTGATGCGGCCACCTCCGCTGAGGCGTTCGTATAAATGTTCTCTGGTTCCCATCCTGTGACCTCCTGCGCATTGTAGGCGGAGTTCGTAAAGGTAATACAATTCAGCTAATTCATTCAATTATTTGATTAACTTTACCACCCCGCACGGACCCTCCGTTCTGCGGAATAGATGAATCACAATGGATAAAAAAACAATAATTGCCGGAATCACCCAGGGCGATATAAACGGCATCGGTTACGAAATCATAATCAAGGCCCTGTCCGACTCTGCCATCACCGACCTGTGCGTACCGGTTATCTACGGCTCCCCCAAGGTGGCAGCCTATCACCGTAAGGTTCTGAATAACACGACTTTTAATTTCAATAACATACATACTGTTACCGAGGCGCATCCGAAAAAGGTCAACCTTGTCAACTGCCTGGGTGACGATGTACGTGTCGAGCTTGGCAAATCTACTCCCGAGGGAGGTCAGGCTTCTCTTGCAGCACTCGAGAGTGCCGTTGAGGACCTCGCTGCCGGGAAGCTTGACATTCTGGTGACAGCACCGATTGACAAGCACAATATTCAGTCGGACAAGTTTCGCTTTACAGGTCACACTGACTACCTGAAATCAAGGATCGGATCACGCGAGGTCCTGATGCTGATGATAAGCGAGAGCATGAGGATTGGTTTCGTCACCGAACATCTTCCGCTTCGCGAAGTGCCGGGTGCCGTCACAATAGGTACAATCCTGGCCAAGCTAAGGCTCCTTAACAAGTCTCTTTTGCAGGACTTTGCCATCCGCGGACCGAGGATCGGCGTACTCAGCCTCAATCCGCATGCAGGCGACGGCGGGCTGCTCGGCAACGAGGAGAAGGAGATCATTATGCCGGCAATCACGAAGGCCAATGAGGAGGGTATTCTCGCATTCGGGCCTTACTCATCAGACGGTTTCTTCGGATCAGGGGCATTCAGCAAGTTTGATGCAGTGCTTGCAATGTATCATGACCAGGGTATGGGAGCATTCAAGGCACTTGCTTTTGACACGGGAGTCAACTTCACTGCCGGGCTGCCGGTGATACGCACATCGCCGGTGCATGGCACGGCATTCGACATAACCGGAAAGAACGAGGCCTCTGGCAACTCGATGCGTCAGGCCATCTACGCTGCCGTTGACATATTCAGGAACAGGGAGATGTACCAGGAACTGATACGCAATCCGCTGCAGCCACAGAAGATAGAGATACACCCGGAGCATGTGGACGAACTGCCACCCGAACCTGAAAACTTCGACCAGCAATTATGATCGATTATATTACCGGCAAGGTGACCGAACTCAATCCTGCCTATGTGGTGGTTGAGTGCAACGGCATAGGCTACAATATCAACATTTCGCTTAATACATACGCCGAACTTGACAGGGCCAGTGAGTGCAAGATTCTGATCCATGAATCGATCCGCGAAGATGCTCACCTGCTGTTTGGTTTTACGTCAGCGGACGAGCGCGATCTTTTCAGACAGCTGATAACCGTCTCCGGTGTCGGGGCCGGCACCGCCAGGATGATGCTTTCATCAATCAGGCCGGCTGACCTCAGAGATGCAATTCTCAGCGGTGATGTCGGCATTCTCAAGGCAGTCAAGGGCATAGGACTGAAGACCGCACAAAGGATAATTGTAGACCTGAAAGACAAGATCGGAAAACACTCTGTTTCCGGTGAAATAATTGCATTTTCCGACAATACAGCCCGCGAAGAATCGTTATCTGCTTTAGTGATGCTTGGCTTTGCCAGGAACAGCGCCACGAAGGTTGTAGATAACCTCCTCAGGGAAAACAAAAAACTCCAGGTGGAGGAACTGGTCAGAAGGGCGCTGAAACTGTTATAAACAGGGTGCCGGATTGCAGTTTATTTCACATATTAGAGATCTCTGGATCAGGATAGGGCTATTGATACTTCCTGTTCTTTTCCCGTTTGCCCTCTCGGCGCAGACAAATCCCGGTGACTCGTTACTGAAACTTAACAATGACCCTGCCTACCCGTGGGAGGCAACACACTCATCGCCGCTCTTTCTGAGCAATCCTTCAAACATCAGCACCAGGGTGGAGTATGACGGACGCAATAATCAGTACATCATCTACCAGAAGGCAGGCAGCCTTGACTACCGCCGGCCGGTTTACATGTCTCCCGAAGAGTACCGCAAATATGAATTCAACCAGGCAATGCGCGAATACTGGGACGCCACTCTGCGCGGCGACGCCTCCGGGTTCAGGTCATCACTCATCCCGCAGATCGAGGTCGGGGGAGAGACCTTTGACCGCATCTTCGGCAGCAACGTCATCAACATCGTCCCGCAGGGATCGGCAGAACTGATCTTCGGTATCAACATTTCACACACGGAAAATCCGACACTTTCGGAGAGGCTTCGCACAATACCCACCTTCGACTTCCAGGAGAAGATCCAGATGAACGTCACCGGCACCATAGGCGACAAGATGCAGCTGGGCATCAACTACAACACCGAGGCGATGTTCGAGTTTGAAAACCGAACCAAGCTCGAGTATTCAGGCAAGGAGGACGAGATCATAAAAAAGATTGAAGCCGGAGATGTGACCCTGCCTCTCAACGGTACCCTCATCACCGGCAGCTACAGCCTCTTCGGCCTCAAGACCGAGCTTCAGTTCGGCAAGCTGACAATGACGACAGTCTTCTCCCAGCAGAAGGGAGAGTCGTCGGTTGTGGAGGTCAAGGGAGGATCACAGATCAGTGAGTACGAGATCACGGCAGACAGTTACGAGGCCAACCGTCATTTCTTCCTCTCACAGGAATTCAGGGAGAATTTTGACGGCGCTCTTGAGAACCTCCCCATAGTCAGCACAGGCCTCAACATCGAAAAAATCGAGGTGTGGATCACAAACCAGACCAGCCGTTTCGAGGACGTCAGCAACAGGAACATCGTTGCCTTCATCGACCTGGCTGAGAACCAGGCAAACATCTACAACACCGTTCCCGAGTTCCAGGTCATACCCGGTGCTCCGCTCAACCCGTCAAACAATACAAACGGCCTGTACGAGCAGCTGAACACAACCTATGGCGCTATCAGGAAT
>JAVEZX010000176.1:0-4542 GCA_034002785.1 Bacteroidales bacterium | reverse complement strand
TCATACTTTAACAAGTTATCAACAAAAAAAATCCCATCGTACACAATAAATGAATGATAGCTTCAGCAGGAAAAATTTCAGGGCCGCCAATTGTCATTAATTGGATTTCGCAAAAAGGTTAACTTTGGCGCATTGATATCCAAACCATTCAAAATAAACAACGTGAAAAAACTACTCATTTTGATGATGGCATCAGCCATTGCAGTTGTGTCATGCAGCACGGAGAAGAAGGAACAGGGAAATCCCTTCTTCGCGGAGTGGAAAACCCCGTTCGGTGTTCCGCCGTTTGACCAGATAGAGAACGACCACTACCTTCCCGCAATTGATTCAGGCATAGCATTTGCCAGGATTAACATCGCTGAGATCACCGGCAACCAGGAGGCTCCCACTTTTGCCAATACGGTGGCAAAACTGGACAGGGCAGAAGAACTGCTTTCAAAGGTTGCCTATGTGTTTTATTCACAGACAAGCGCCAATACAAATGACACCCTCGAGACGCTCCAGATGGAGATTGCCCCGAAGGTTTCAGCCTTCAGTGACGAGCTTCTTCTCAATGCAACCCTTTTCAACCGGATCAAGGGCGTATGGGAAAACAGGGCATCGGAACAGCTCAGCGAAGAGGAGCTATTCCTTCTGGAAAACCTCTACAAGAGTTTTGTCCGCAACGGTGCACTGCTTGGACCGGAGGACCAGGAGAAGCTGAAGCAGATGAACCAGGAGCTATCTGTGCTTACTGTAAAATTCAGCCAGAACGTACTGTCCGAAACCAACAAGTTCAAGCTTGTGATTGACAGCGAGGCCGACCTGAAAGGCCTTCCTGAAAGCGTGATTACTGCCGCCGCCGAAACGGCAAAGGGTGAGGGCATGGAAGGCAAATGGATCTTCACTACCCAGAAACCCAGCATGCTGCCATTCCTCCAGTATGCAGAGAATCGTGACCTGCGCAAGAAACTGTATGATGCCTATCTGAACCGCGGTAACAACGGTGATGAGCTTGACAACAACAAGATCCTGGCTGACATCGTAAGGATCAGGGCTGACAGGGCAAAGCTTCTCGGATACAGGACTCATGCCGACATAGTTCTTGAGACACGCATGGCGAAGACACCTGACAATGTACTCAACCTTCTGAATGACCTGCTTAACCGCGCTCTGCCGGTGGCGCAGCGCGAACGCGATGAGATGCAGCAGATTGTTGTTGCCGAAGGCGGCACCTTTAAACTTGAGCCGCAAGACTGGTGGTATTATGCCGAGAAGCTTCGCAAGAGCAAGTATAATCTTGACGACAACGAACTGAGGCCTTACTTCAGTCTTGACAATGTGCGTGATGGCGCCTTCGCGGTAGCCAATAAGCTGTACGGTATTACCTTCACCCGTATTGAGAATATCCCCTTACCTCATCCTGATGCCCAGGCCTTTGAGGTTAAGGAGGCTGACGGAAGCCATGTTGGAGTGTTATATATGGATTTCTATCCTCGTGAGAGCAAGCGTCAGGGTGCATGGTGCGGCAGCTACCGTGATCACCAGGTTATTGACGGCAAAGAGATCACTCCCGTTGTGACAATTGTCGGCAACTTCACTCCGCCGGCAGGAGACAAGCCCGCGCTTCTGAGCATGGATGACGTCCTTACCCTTTTCCACGAGTTCGGACACGGTCTGCAGGGGCTCTTCTCGGAGAACACCTATTCGTCCACCACCGTCGCCTGGGATATTGTTGAACTGCCGTCACAGATAATGGAGCACTGGGTTACACAGCCAGAGGTACTGGCCATGTACGCCAAACACTTTGAAACAGGCGAGGTGATCCCGCAGGAGATGGTTGAGAAGATCAGGAACAGCAGCTATTTCAACACCGGGTTTGACAACGTTGAGATTATGGCCGCCTCGCTGCTTGATATGGCATACTATTCACTTGAGGCACCTGTAGCGGTTGACCCGCAACAGTTCGAGAAGGAGGCCATGAAGAAGATAGGCCTGATTCCCGAGATCGAACCGAGGTACCGCAGTACCTATTTCCTTCACATGATAGATGGATATGATGCTGGTTATTATGTATATACATGGGCTGCAGTGCTTGACAACGACGCCTTTGAGGCATTCAGGGAAAAAGGCATCTTTGATCAGGAAACGGCAACATCATTCCGGAAGAATGTGCTTGAGAAAATGGGCACAATGGATGCTGAACAGATGTATCTCAAATTCCGTGGACGCGAGCCGGAGATCGAGCCGCTGCTGAAGAACAGGGGACTGAACTGATCCTCCGCCGTATACAATTCATATAAAGAGAGGTAGCCTTCCATCTCCGGGAGGCACCTCTTTTTTTTATACGATCTCCTTCTGATACTGGGAGTTGACAAAGAGGATCGTGCCGGTTGCATCATAACCGCCGAGAACCGCCTCGCCGTTGTGTTTGAGCGTTTCGGGCCTGAAACCGGTCATCACAAGTGCGGCCGACGAAGATCTTTCGTTTATCAGGCTCCTGACAGAACTGCCATGATCGACTTCAATTATTTCGATATTCTTTTCTGTAATGGGAAGACGGCCCGAGCTCATAAGATCAGCCATCTGCCGCCTGGTATCATTAAATTGGCCCGGCTTGCAGGTGCTAAAGACCTTAATAAACGACTTCTTCCAGTCGGGATGGCCTGAGATGATGAAACTGAGCAGTACGAGCAGGCTGGCATTCTCCGGCTCATTAAAGTCTATCCACACGTGAATTCCCCTGCTGTAGTTCATATCCTTGACGGCGGATGCCAGCAGACATATGTCAAAATTGCCCGCCTTGATCAGCCTTATGTTGTCAATGATCTCTCCGAGATTTTCCGGGTTCTCCTTGTCATATTCAAAGACGACCATATTATTTTCCATCCCCGAGATCCCTGGCACCTGTATTGCCTGCACTATGGCCGAGGTGTAGGAGGGAGAGATAATTGTATCAACATATACGTGGTTATGGGAGGTCTCATAGAGTTCAATCAGTTTTGCCAGTTCTTCGGAAGCTTGCCTGCTGGTGGCGCGGGAGTAATATCCGTCAATTCTGTGAAGGTAAGTGCCGAAGCCGTAACTGTAAGACAGCCAGTTTAAAAGCCTGAAGGCTCTCTCCCTCCTGAAGGAGTCCTTCGAGATACAGATCACTCCCGGTCTCCACTCTTTTTCCTTGCGCCTGCTCTCGCTCTTCTGCAGGTAGACCTGCAGATTACGGTTTATCTGGAAGAGGGTGTTCGCGAAGAGAGACTCGAGTCCGGTCCTGTTTCTGTGATATCGGTTTATGTATGAATAAATCAAGATTATCAGGATAACTGCTGTGAGCGCGTACAGTGTATTTATTCTGAACATAACGATAACCGCAACGACAAAGCCAAGAAGGGAGAGGTACCATTTGGACCTGAACGATGGCCTGTAAGAAGGGGATGCCCCGAAGTGGTTCAGGAAGGAGATGAGGCAGAGGGAGCCGTAGGTGACAAGGAAGAACATCGAGATTATCTCAGCAACCGCGTTGACGTTACCGAGGACGACGAAGAGGATTGCGATAACCAGCGTTACCAATGTGGCGTTGACCGGTTCTCCGTCCTGGCTCCTGGCTGCCGCGAGCCATCTGTTAATCCTCATTGACGGGAAGGAGGCATCAGTTGCCAGCGCCTGCAGGGTCCGTGGCGCAACCAGGATGGACCCCAGGGCGGATGAGAGGGTTGATGCTGCAAGGCCAAGGGGAACAATCACTGCTCCGGCAATGGCAATTTTCCCCATGATGAGCTGGTTCCCGAGCATCTCCTCCGGTGAAGCGGAGACTGCCAGCTTGTATATAACAAATATGTAGACAATCAATCCGGTTACAGTTGCCAGGATGGTTCCCATGGGGATGGCCCTGGCGGGATTTCGCAGGTCACCAGAAAGTCCAACCCCGGCTGTTATCCCGGTGAAGGCAGGAAAGCAGATTGCAAATACAAGGAAGAGATCGCCCATGTTGCGTATGTCTCCCGCCGGAAGATGACCGGGTGCCAGGCTGCCTTCTGCAGGTTTGCCAAGGAAGAAGAGAAGAAGGGTAAGAAAAAGGATCGCTACCACACCATAAAGCAGCTTTACTCCTGTGTTTGATCCCTTGCGTAGTATGACCAGTCCAAGTATTATAGTTACCGGAAGGCTTATCAGCTGCCTGGGGAGAACCAGGGAGAGTTGCTGTGCCGCAAAATTGAAGAAAAATTCGAATGCCTCGGTGAAGGCTATGATGTAGAAAGCCACGCTGATAGCCTGGGACAGGAACAGGGCGATGCCGATTGTTGCACCGATATTCAGGCCGAACGACCTGGATATGATGAAATACTCTCCGCCACCTTCGACCCTTTTGTTAGTGGCAAGCTCTGCGAGGGCCAGAGCAGTGGGAATTGTCACCGCATGCCCCAGGATGATCAGCAGCAGAGTCCCCCAGAAACCAAGTGTTCCCACGGCAAATCCAAAGCGGAGAAACAGGATGGCTCCGAGGATAGTGGAGACAGCCGTGAAATAGACCGGTGCAGTGCCAAACCTTCTTTTACCAGCAGGATT
>JAVEZX010000175.1:0-4659 GCA_034002785.1 Bacteroidales bacterium | reverse complement strand
CTGATAGGTTACAGTGTCAGGGAGCAACTCGCGGATATTATCCCTTCATTTCTCGTGGCTCTTCTGATTGCCGTTCCCGTATATGCCCTCAGGTTTGTTCCCGGGTTGCCGCAGCCGGTTATCCTGGTAATGCAGGTATCGCTGCTTCTTGTCCTGACCGTGCTACTGGCGAAAAGGCTCAGGCTGCAGGGGTATATTGAAATACGGAACATTGTTCTTGGTAAATTGCCCTCATTGAAAAGGTGGCTTTAGCATATCCCGAAGGTGAACAACACAGCTATCAGTGTCATTATCCCGGTCTATAATACCGCTCCGTACCTCAGGCGGTGCCTTGAGTCTGTCCTCAGCCAGGATCTGGCGGAATATGAGATCATCTGCATAAATGACGGCAGCACGGACGGAAGCCTTCCGATTGCAGAAGAATATGCAGAAAAGCATAGGAATATCCGTATAATCAGCCAGGAGAACCGGGGTCTGAGCAATGCAAGGAACCGGGGTATGGAGGCTGCAACCGGGGAGTATATACTGTTTGTTGACAGTGATGACTATCTGGAAAAGAATGTGCTCGGAAAGCTTTTTGCCGAATGCAGCGGTAACCGGCTTGACATGCTTGACTACAGGGTGGATATTGTATCTGGCGGAGGTAAGGCGAAGATGTATCCGGAGGCAGCAGAAACAACCGTCGTCTCCGGCGGACGAAGCTATTTCACCGGCTTCATCGCCCGCTTCGGCAAGCAGCCGTTTGTTTCGGCCTGGTCGCATATGTACCGGAGGGAGTTCCTTTCCGGAAACGGGATGCAGTTCATTGACGGCCGCAAGTACGAGGATCTGGTGTTCACGGCAACGGCATATATAAGGGCGCAGAGAGTGATGTACCTCGATCTGCCGGTTTACAATTACGTGAAGGTGGAGGGGTCGATAACCACTTCCGGCATCTCCCCGGCACATATCACAGACATGCAGTTCATGGCACGGGAGATTAGCCGGCTGTCTGAGAAGGAGGGGATAAGGATCCCGATGGATACCTTCTTTTCAGGCATCAGGAACCAGGTGATAACGGCAATGAGAACGGGCAGATGGAGGGAACACAACGGGCTTTTTGACCGGAAGCTGTTCAGAACCACGAAGTTTCATCTCTGCAGGCCGGCTTTCAGATTGATGCTGCCGCTTGCCGCGATGTACTATCCGTTCTTTATTTTATATTGCAGGCTAACCCTGGTTTTGAAACAATTAAGGCATCAAAGCGGTTTAAGAATGAACAGAAACGACACATGATGAAAACACGAATACTGCTTACTATCCTTCTATCCCTTCCGGTCCTGGCCTGGTCACAGCCTGATGCATACGGTACTCACAACCATAATCACAGGCATCGCGGCAAGGCGGCCGAAAAGGTACAGCGCCTTGACTCGGTGGTCTACATCCTCCGGGACGGCCAGACAGGGCAGGATGTTCCTGATTATGTCTTTGTCTACTCATACGGCAAGGGGATGGACGATCCGCGGGAGGTGATCAAGTACGGCCTTCCGGAAAGAGACCTGATCAACAAACAGCTTTACACCTATGACCGTGAAGGTTTCAAGACGAAATACCTGTACCAGGAATGGATTGATGCATCCTGGACGGATCGGATGCTGGTTGAGTACTCTCCCAATGCTATCGGTAAGACTGACCGGGAGGTCTACTCTTCTCCTGCAACCAACGGCTCCTGGCAGCCCTATCAGAGGCACATATACACATATGACGGGCAGGACAGGATTGCTCAATATCTCAGGAGCATGTATGATGCCGCAAGGGGATGGTATGATTTTTCTGAAAACATATGGACTTTTGGTGACGGCGAGATGCTGCTTCAGAGGGTAGAGAAGAGGGTTGCGGATGACTGGATCATCTGGACAGAGGCATATTACTACGGTGATGGAGAAAAACCCACGGAACGGATACGCCAGACGATGAGGTATGACCCGGTTTCTCGAATCACCAGACTGACCAATGACTCGCGCCATCTCTACTTTTATGACGAATTTGGCGATCCCGTAGTGGCAGAGCAGTACAGGTGGGTTAATAACGGATGGGATTATGTCGGGAAGAGTCTCTATTACTATTCATTCATTCCCGGCCGCAAGGTCACCCTGTGCCATAACGGCCATACAATCTCCGTGGCTCCGCAGGCCGTGAGGGCTCATCTTGCCCATGGCGACTGCCTGGGTCCGTGCGATGATGAAAGTGACAAGGAGAATTGCCGGCCCGGTAACGGACCAGGTAATCAGGAAAAATATTCGAAGGTATTTCCCAACCCCGCATCCGGCCATTTCGAGCTGCAGCTTTTATCCGGCCATCCTTTCATGACAGCGGAGCTGATCTCTTCTGCAGGCAGCGTTGTGAGATCTCAGGATGTAGCCTCCCGGGAGAGGGTGGTCTTTGAGGTTAGCGGCCTGAAGCGGGGACAGTATGTGCTCAGGCTCGAGGGAGGCTCAGAGACTGAAGAAACCATTGTAATTATCAGGTAAATCCTTTTTGATGGCCTTGAAGAGGCTGCTTGTCGTTTCTCCGCTTTTCTCAGTCAATGCTCCCCAGCCGGCAAGGTTCAGGGAGCTTGTCCGTCGCTGGTCCGGCATCTTTGATGTGACTGTGCTGGCTTTTGACACCGGAGGCAGCGCTCCGGCAATGGCAGAGGGCACAGAACTGAAGCTGATGAAATTCACCCGTGCCGGCCGGATGCTTATCGGGTCCCGGATTAAATTCAGGGAGAGGGAGCAGATGAATATGAAGCAGCGTGGATCAGCGATTCCCGGCAGGAAGCCCGGCCTCAGAAGCTGGCTTCGGAAGGTTCACATCAACAGGTTTTTCTTCCCGGATGTTTTTATAGTTGAATACCTGAACATCAGGAAACATCTGCTGACCCTTACCGGTAGCTTTCGGCCTGATGCGGTGATAATCTCAGTTTCGCCCTTCACCCTGTTGTTCCTGGGCGGTGTCCTGAAAAGGAGGTTCCCGCATATAAAACTCGTCATTGATACAGGTGATCCTTTCCATGGCGACAGTTCTTCATATTCCCGCCGTCTGCTGCACCGCCTGTTTGCCCGCAGTGTTGAAAGGGCGGGGCTTGCAAAAGCTGACCTGACAGTTGTGCCGACGCTGATACTTAAAAAGCATTACCTCTCCTGTTACGGGGATGTTGCCGGAGAGCAACGGATAAAGGTGATAGAGAACGGCATAAGTGAGCTCTTCACCTCGATACCTTCTGCCAGGCGTGACAGAGACGCTCCGTTCCGGATGGTTTATGCCGGCAGGTTCTACAGCGGTATGAGGGATCCCTCGGGTCTTTATGCGGCTGTGCGTACGTTTAGTCCGGGAGAGGTTTTGCTGAAGATCTTCGGCAACATACAGCAAGAGTACCTTCCGCAGGCATCGGATCCCCGGTTCATCACTGGCGGGGCGGTTAATGCAGAAAGGCTCGCGAGTGAGTATGAAGATGCGGACCTGGTTGTCTACCTGGACAATGCCCGGGGGGTGCAGGTTCCAGGGAAGGTGTACGAGGTGCTTGCCGTGAACAGGCCCGTGCTATACATCTGCCAGGATGAGGCATCGCCTTCCTGGGAGATTGTTAACGGCAGGGATGGTGTATTCACAGTGACAAATGATCAGCAGAGCATAGAGGAGGGAATTGCCCGGGTGATGAAAGAGACTCCTGCAGCAGAATACCATCGCGGATCTGAAATGTTTACTTTTGAATCGCTTGCATCCCGATATGGTGTCCTGATTGAAGGGCTCATCTCCGGGGATCAGGCAGACAGACTGACCAGATGATTATCAGGCTAGCAATCTTTCTTCTTTTCACGATAGCGATCATTCTCGTTTACAGGATGAAGAGGGAATTCATCTATTACATTCCCATCTTCAATGTGCTTGCGGATGTCTCCTTCAACTACTTCGATGCATTCTCCGCTCCCACAATCCTGAGGGCTGTGGTGCTGATGCTGTTCCTCATAATGTTCTGGGAGCAGCTGGTGAAGATGGACATACTGCGGACGATGTACCTCTTCTTTCTATACATCCTGATCATTATGCTCTTCTCGAAGGAGCTGCTTGTATCATTTAAAACGGTGGCACAGGTAATCCTTTCGATGTCGGTTTTTATTGCCGGATACAAATACATAACCAGTTACCAGCGGTACAGGAAACTGCTTGAGTCGCTCACCTGGGTTATCATTGCAGGGTTTGTTGCGGCGGCGGCCGGGTATATATTTGATATCGGGCGGACGCTTGAGTATACAGTCGGCACCGAGTACGAGGGTGAGCCGGAGTTCATCGGGCTGCTGGGTAGCGGAGGGCTCTACGGACCGGCGCTGGCGCTGGCGCTGTTGCCGGTGATAATTCAGTACAGGTACAGGAAAATGCCGGGGTGGGTGCTGTGGGCCGTCTCTGCCGGGCTTTACATATTCATAATCCTGAATGTGAGGCGCACGGCCATCGTGATACCGATAATAGGGTTTGTCTCCAGTCTCTTTTTCTACCGCAAGCAGACAAAGGTGCTGAGATATCTGTTCCTCTTCTCGGTCGCCCTGGCATTGCTTGCCCCGGTTTACAGACCGCTTCTCGAAAAGCGGGTGGAGGCGCGGGCGGAGCGTGGTCGGTTTGAGCGGGATTTCATGCAGA
>JAVEZX010000174.1:0-4663 GCA_034002785.1 Bacteroidales bacterium | reverse complement strand
TGTGCTCATCAGGCGTGCCCGTATGATGGGTTTCAATGCCTGCTGGGTTCCGGGGACCGACCATGCCAGCATTGCCACCGAGGCCAAGGTAGTTGGCAAGCTGCGCAGTGAGGGAATAGACAAGAGATCGCTTACCCGCGAGCAGTTCATTGACCATGCCTGGGAATGGACCCACAAGCACGGAGGCATCATCCTCGAGCAGCTCAAGAGGCTTGGCGCATCATGCGACTGGGACCGTACGATCTTCACAATGGATGAATTACGGTACAAATCTGTTATAAAAGTATTTGTCGATCTGTATAACAAAGGGCTGATTTATCGCGGAGTGAGGATGATCAACTGGGATCCGCAGGCACTCACCGCCGTCTCTGACGAGGAGGTTGTTTACACCGAGGAGAAGTCGAAACTCTGGTATGTCCGCTACAAGATAGCGGGAGAAGAGGGTTACGTCACAGTTGCCACCACCCGCCCGGAGACCATTCTTGGTGACACCGCCGTATGCGCCAATCCTGCAGATGAACGTTACGCACACCTGAAGGGCAAGCATGTTATCGTCCCGATGGTTAACCGTGAGGTGCCCTTCATCTTCGATGAATATGTAGATATGGAGTTCGGCACGGGTTGCCTTAAGATCACCCCGGCGCATGACATAAACGACTATGAGATAGGCCTGAAGTACAATCTTGAGAGCATAGATATATTCAATGACAACGGTACCATCGCGGAGGTTGCAGGTCTCTTTGTCGGCAAAGACCGCTTTGAAGCCAGGGGCCTGGCAGAGGAGGAGCTTCGGCTTTCAGGCGCCCTGGTAAAGGTGGAGGACTACATCAACAAGATTGGCAGGTCAGAGCGAACCCATGCCATCATCGAGCCAAAGCTCTCACTGCAGTGGTTCATGAAGATGAAGGATGTCTCCAAACCCGCCCTTGACGCGGTGATGGATGACACTGTCAGGCTTTTTCCTGACAAGTTCAGGAATGTGTACAGGCACTGGATGGAGAATGTGCGCGACTGGTGCATAAGCAGGCAGCTCTGGTGGGGGCAGCGGATTCCGGCATGGTACTACAACAACAACGAATTTGTTGTTGCGGAGCACGAAGATGAAGCACTGCTGCTGGCGCGAAAAGCCTCAGGCAACCCGTCGCTGACAATCAGCGATCTGCGTCAGGATGAGGACGTTCTTGACACCTGGTTCTCATCATGGCTATGGCCTATAACCTGTTTCGACGGTATCAATAATCCTGATAGCGAGGACATTAAATATTATTATCCTTCAAACGTACTCGTGACCGCTCCTGACATCCTGTTCTTCTGGGTTGCCAGGATGATCATTGCGGGTTATGAGTACCGCGGACGCGAACCGTTTGGTGATGTCTATCTCACCGGCATGGTACGTGACAAGCAGAAGCGCAAGATGTCGAAATCGCTTGGCAACTCTCCCGATCCCATCGATCTCATAGATAAGTACGGTGCTGACGGCGTGAGGGTTGGCATGCTTCTCTGCTCGCCGGCCGGGAATGATCTTCTGTATGATGACAGCCTTCCGGAGCAGGGGCGCAACTTCGCCAACAAGATCTGGAATGCCTTCAGGCTGGTGATGACGATGAACCGTGATGAGGCGATCGCCCAGCCCCCGGCATCAGCCGCTGCCGTAGCATGGATGCGCAATACAATTGACAGAACGCTGGCTGACATTGAGGACAGCTTCGTGCGCTATCGTATCTCCGATGCGCTGATGCAGGCATACAAGCTCTTCTGGGACGATTTCTCAGGGTGGTATCTCGAGATCATCAAGCCTGCCTTTGGGCAGCCCATGGACGGAAAGACCCACAGCCAGACGCTGATCATCTTCGAGGACCTGATGAAGATACTGCATCCGTTTATGCCCTTCATCACGGAAGAGATATGGCAGAGCCTGTCTGAGAGGCAGGATGGGAGCAGCATCATGGTTGAACAGATGCCTCTTCCTGCGCCCTTTGAGGCCGGGATGCTTCAGCGGTTTGACATGGTCCGTGAGATTGTCACCGCCGTCCGCGCCATCCGCAAGGAGCGGAATATCCCCGTGCGTGAACAGCTTGTACTGTGCGCCTCGCCGGGTGCCACCGGGACTGAATTTGACACGGTCATTATCCGCATGTGCAACCTCTCGGAGATACGTGTTACGGAAGGTAAGGTTGAGGGAGCCGCATCGTTCAGGATTCAGACACATGAGTTCTTCGTTCCGTTGACTGACGGCGTAGACCATGAGGAGGAGATCCGGAAACTGGAAGAGGAGCTGGCTTACCAGGAGGGATTTCTGAAGTCGGTCCTGCAGAAGCTGTCGAATGAGAAGTTCGTGGCCAATGCACCGGATAAGGTGATCACCATGGAGCGCAAGAAGGAGTCCGATGCACGTGCAAGGATAGCCACCATCCTTGAGAGCCTGGCGCACCTGAGGAAATAGGATTTACTGTTTGCTGATTACGTAGCTGCCGTTGTCAGACGGCACTGCACGCCATCCTTCATTCAGTGTCAGGTGCCATCCGGCGCCTGAGAGATGATTCCTTTCAACCAGGAAGTCCCTTGCACTTACCCTCAGCGTACGCAGATCATTGGTGAGCAGGGCGCCGCCGTTATCCACTGCCAGCTTGCCCCAGTTGTCTGAGACGCGTAGCTTTTCATACAGGGTGCCAATGGTATCTAGATAGTCTATATCCTCAGGCTCAAAGCTGAAGTTAGGGCTCTCCATGTTGATTGTCAGAACCGGTTTCTCATTGAAGGTGGTGACTATTCGCCGGGTGTGTTCATTGATTGTTGCCTCCCGTTCACTCTCCTCCAGCCTTATGGCCTGAATGTCATAATTGAAGGCCAGTGAGCCGGCCACATCGCGGCATACGGCCGGCAGGGTTACGCCGTAGGCTTCAAGGGCGGCACGACCCAGGTCAAAATCGGTTGTTTCTATCTGCCTGAAGTCGAATCCCTTGTCGCTCAGCAGTGTCGAGTACAGTGCCCCGTGCACGAATCCGTAGCCCCATGCATATGAACTGTTCTGGTAGATCCTGTCAAGGTATTCGAGGATCCTTGTCCGCAGCTCTTCGGGGCCGGAGGTGCAAAGCTTGATATATGTGAAGGTGGTGATTCCCTCGTAGTTTTCGAACTTGTTCTCGTCGGCGATGGCATCAGGGAAGAGTTCACGCCTGGCTCCCCGGAAGACCAGCGCATCACGGATGGCCTGGCTTCGGGCATCGCCCTCTGACCGGATTGCATTTGTAAGCGCCTTCCACTCGAGTTTCAGGTACAGGCGTGCATTTCTCTCGTTGAGATGCCTTGTGCTGAAAGTCGAAGGCTTCAGCCCGTGCCTGTCCTGGAAGCAGTGAAAGAGGCTATGGACGGTGCGTGTCACCATGCGGTAACGGTCTTCCGCTTCGGGAAGGGGGACCATTGCATACTTCAGCCCTCCGAACTCGAGGACGTTATTTGTAATGATCCTTTCCTTCGGGAGGATCCCTTCGTAAACTCCGTCCTTGAGCTTCAGCAGCCCCTCGGGGTCAGGCTGGTTGGCGTACAGCGCCCTGTTACGGCTGTCGACATACATTACCGGACCGTAGAGGCTTTCTCCCCAGAGGAGGCCGTTGTCCTTGTTGCATACCTCCTCAACAATACTGAAGTACTCCTTCGCCTTTGCGGCATTGAACCATTCAGTCTTCTCCTCATGCTGGCATGAAGCAAGAATCATCAGGGCTGTAATGAATACCGCTTTCCTCATCCGTTTTCAAAACTCAAACGTCAAAAATAGTAAAAAATAGATATCACAATGTGACAGTTACATTCGCAGACACATTCAATTCTGATTTTCCTCTTGCTTTTTGCATCTAAAAAATTTTACATTTGCCGGACCTAAAAGAAACAAATGATGAATAATGACATACTTATGAGCCGAAACGAGCTTGTACAGTTTCTGAGAAAACCGGCCGACCAGTTCACATCTGATGACATTGTCCGTTTCATCGAGGCCAAGGGTATCAGGATGGTCAACTTCCGGTATGCTGCCGGAGACGGCAAGCTCAAGTCGCTCAACTTCGTGCCCTACAGTCGTGATCATCTTGTTTCAATTCTCACCTCGGGCGAGCGCGTAGACGGGTCCAGCCTCTTTTCGTTCATTGAGGCGGGCTCGAGTGATCTCTATGTGATGCCGCGTTACCGCACTGCCTTCGTGAATCCGTTTGCGCAGACGCCCACTCTTGAGATCCTCTGTTCATTCTACAATTCAGAAGGAAGGCCTCTGGAAAGTTCTCCGGAATATATTCTCCGCAAAGCGATAACGAGGTTCACTGCCACCACGGGATATACAATACGGGCTCTCGGTGAGCTTGAATACTATGTAAGGTCTTCGAGCGAAGCGCTCTATCCCATGATCGATCAGAAGGGGTACCACCAGTCGAAGCCCTTTGCGAAGTTCGAGGATCTGCGCGTTGAGGCCCTTGAGCTTTGTGCGAGGGCAGGATGCCATATCAAGTACGGCCACTCTGAGGTAGGCAGTTTCTCAAAGGATGGTGATGACTATGAACAGCACGAGATAGAATTTCTGCATGTGCCGCTTGAGGAGGCGGTGGAGCAGCTGCTGATAGCGAAGTGGATACTCCGGATGCTTGGTTACAGTTACGGTGTGGAAGTCCGTTTGTCG
>JAVEZX010000173.1:0-4733 GCA_034002785.1 Bacteroidales bacterium | reverse complement strand
AAGACTCTTATCGTCCTCATCCCGCGCCTTCTCCACCTCGGCTATAACTCCGTCAGCCACTGTAAGCCTGACCGCCTCGCCAGTCAGGTAAAGACGGCCGGTAATGATATTATCATCGCTTTGCAAGTTCATGCCAGCTAATTAGTTACGGATCGAATTCAGCAGGGTGTCAACCTTTTCAGGGACCACCCGTTTGCTGAGCAACCCGGTTACAATATACAACAATAAGGAGGTAAAGAGTGGCACCCCCACCTCCAGGGCAAGTGAAGCGCCAGGAATCAGCTTGACAATTATGAAGCCGGCAATGCCTGCAACAATCGACAGAATAGCTACCCGGCTGTCACACTTCCGGAAGGCGGGCAACAATCCAAGGATCATCGGTATGGCTATCGGACCCAGCAGTGCTGCAAACCATGAGACTATCAGTCCGAATACGCCCCCAAAGCTCTCGGCATTGATTGCAATAAGTATTGTAAGAACGGTAAATGAGAAGGTCGATATCCTGGCGATCATCAATGTTTTCTTCCGGCTGTAACCGGCAAAACCTTTTATGAACCGGGGTAAAATATCACGTGTTATGACGGCTGAGATTGTGTTGGCGTCAGAAGAGGTCATCGAGAGCGTGTTTGTAAAGAGCGAAGCCATCACCAGCCCCACAAGACCGGCAGGCAGGAATTTTAATGCAAGCAGACCGTACGACCGTGTCGGGTCCTCGAGTCCCGGAAGGAATATTGGTGCCGCGAACATCGGGAAGAAGAGCACTATCGGCCAGAAGAGATAGAGAACTGATGAGAGAGTAGCAGCCTTCTTCGCCACCTGGCCCGATGATGATGCAATGAACCGGGTTGCCAGGTGCCAGGTGCCGCCGCTGTAACTGAAGAAATCAATTATAACCATGGCAATCAGGAACTGCCATGTATAGGGATCACTGAAAAGGGCAGAGTGCCCCTCCGGGAGCCGCTCCCACATCGTAAAGAAGCCGGCAGCTCCGTCACCGAGGTTTATCAGAACAATCACGAACATCGTGATGCCCGCAACCAGCTGTACCATGAACTGTGCAAAATCGTTCACCACATCGGCCCAGAGACCACCCAATGTGCTGTATATCAGCGATACTGACCCGGCAAGAAGTATTCCGGTCAGGAAAGAAGTCCCTGCAAATATATTCAGCAGAATAGCTATCGCTGCCCATTTGGCTCCCACATCAAAGATTTTGATGATGACTCCTGACCATGCTATAAGCTGCTGGGTATTAAGATTGTATCGTGTAAGAAGATATTCCGTGGGCGACTGTATCCCGGTAGCTATCCTGAGCCTGGCCCAGCGGGGTGCAATCAGGTGTGCCCCCAGGAACGTTGCTGCTGCCACGGCACAGGCCCACCAGACATAGATTGTCAGGCCATGTGTGTAGGCAATGCCGGCATATGCCACGAAGACCGCGCCACTGTATCCGGATACGTGGTGGGACACTCCCGAGAGCCACCAGGGCAGCTTTCCGCCGGCAGTAAAAAAGTCTGCCGAGTTCTTTACCCTCATGTAAGCCCAGAAGCCTACGGATATCAGCAACACAAAATATATTGTAAGGACAATCCAGTCAATCAGCTGCATATCTCTTTCCTTTATTTGTTTCTGCTTCGAACGAGTGAGAGCCATGCCAGTGCATACCTCCTGCCCATCATTCTCTGCGACGGACCGTTAAAATGCACCTTGTCTTCCCTGGGCGTTGTGCCGAAGGAGTGTACAAGCATCGCGTCAGGGTCCTCATCCGTTATTGCTGACAGGATATCATTTATCTGAAGGTACTCCGGCCGGTTCTTTTCAACGCCGGGGAAAAGACCCAGTTCCCCTGCAACTATCGGCAATTCCGGATCCCCGGCCACATCGCGGAAGAATTTAAAAAGTGCCATCGTATTCTCCTTGTAGTAAGGCAGTTTTGCGGCAGTGGCATCTGACTCGCCCTGATGCCATATTATCCCCTTAACGGTGCCGTAATCCATTGCCCAACTGAGCCTGTCGGCAAGATTGCTCTTCAGCCTCACACCATTGTAGATCGAATCACTAAGCCAGTCAGCGGTAGAACTGCCGCCGACGGCACATGGTATCAGTCCGATATAAATATCCTCATCAAGCTCCTTTATCAGCGCCCTTGCAAACGCCAGCCCGGGTCCGAGCCCGGTAAGTGCCGGCTGGTAGAGCTGCAGCGGTTCCTTTGCCAGTGCCCACCGTTTATCAGGTGTAAGAGTCAGGATCCGCGGATGAGGCAGGGTGTCTGCGGGCTCAACAAGGCCCCTGCCGGCCATATTTGACTGCCCGGCCAGCACGAAGAGCCAAACCTTATCAGCCGGAGGCATCTGGTCAACATATTCGGTGGTGGAAGGGAATGATATGGTTCGCCCCTCCTGCGCCATAACCCGGGAAGCTGCAGCAAATACCGCAAGACAAATGAATATCCTGATCAGCGACCTCATGCTATAGTGTCCTGTTACCTGTCAGCCTCCTGTGAAGGAGCATCAGCTTCCGGTTCCTGATCATATTCTGCTGCGCTATCTCTGTCTCATGCAGATAGCCTCTGTTCAGCTTCGCGAAGCGTTTGTCAAGATCCTTCGTCTCCGCGATCAGTGTCTCAAGAACGGCAATGACGTCAGCACGGTCGTCAGATGAGAAACCGGGAGAATTGAAACGGGCTTCAGCCTCTTTGAACTTCAGATAGTGAAGCCTGATATCGAGCATCAGCCTGAAATGTTCAAACTCATCCCTGTTGGTTACCGGCTTGAGTCGCTCCATCTTTCCCACTGCTGTCTCCACCGTCTCCCGCATTGCGGCTATTGATTGAGATGTTGCCGGTTTGCCGTTCACAATCAGCTCAGGAGGAATAGTTAGTGTCTCCCAGAAAAGCTCCCCGTCGGATTCTGAAAGACCAAATCGCTCTGCGGAATAATGAAGTACAAACGCGTGCGGATCCAGTGGCTCCAGTGTGTTGAGCGCCTCGGCATAGGAGGCAAGGAGTATCCTGAATCCCGAAAGAGGCCAGGTGTTCCTTACTTGCTCCATGTCAGTAACCTCGTAATTTACATCCCAGGTAAAACCGTAAAGGCCCGAGGTTGACCAGGAGGTCATGACTATCCCCGTGTAACCTGCCTCCCGGGAGTAGGGGATGAAGTCGCGCTGGTTGTTGAAATGCTTCTCCCAGCAGGTGACATAGTAGTTGTCAGGATGACTTCGTATGGAGGGGGAGCCCCAGAATTCAAGGCCCTGCTCCTGCAGAGCCGCTATGTTGCCAAAGTAGTTGGTCTTCCACCCGTAGTTCCAGTCGATGAAGATTGTTTCCTCAGGCATCTCAGAGGCTGCTTCAGGGTATTTGAGGAGAATGTCAGCCCACATTACCGGCTTCTTGCCCAGGCTTATAACGATGTCACACATCATCTTCATGTAGTCAACAAAGAGTTTCGACTTCCCCTCGGTGGCGGCCTTCAGTGAGCAGGCCGGGCAGTGACCGAGAAGGTATGTTTCATCTCCTCCGATGTGGATATAGTCTGACCGGTGCATGGCGGCCATATCTGCAAACAGGTCTGCAAAGAGAAGACTGTCACCCTCTTCCTTCAGGGGGCAGAGCTGTGATATCTCCTTACGGTCCTCCTTCAGGACACTGTACCGGTCATGCCGCAGTATGTACTCGACATGTCCGAAGCACTGCTGAAGAGGAATTACATCAATGCCGAGGCCCTCGCAGTAATCAACGAAGGCTCTGACTTCCTCGCGGGTGTAGGCGAGCTCATTGGAGATTGTTGCGTTATTCTTATAGGGATAGGATGCCTCCCACTCCATCACGAGGGTATTCATCCCGAAGGCTGCCAGTTCATCGGCGAGTGCCTTCAGGGCATCCATCGTCATCACCTGTATTCTCAGATCAATGTGAAATCCTCTCACCTTAAACTGGTTATCCTCCAGCAGAGGAGTGCTCTTCTCCGGCTGTACCGGCAGGGAGCCATTACGGCATCCTGCCAACAGTACCAGGATTACGACTGTCGCAAAGAGCGAAGCCCGGAGATTACCTGTTACCTGTCTGTTCTTCATTTTTACGGATATTTCTGGTTCAGATGAGTCTGACTGTGCCGGCGGATAAGGCAATGCGGGTTTTTACGCCGGAGCCGTCTGTGACGGTGATCTTCGTTACACCCTTTCTCGTCCTGGCATTCACTACTGCCCCCGCCCCTCCTCCATTGGATGGTATGATAAGAAGATGTGACCCGGTGCTGCCTTTTCCCCGGAGATTCAGTGAGGCGACAGGCGCATCAGTCGAACGTCCCTTTATGCTGACCATCCCTTTGCCGGTAACAAACCTGCCTTCTCCGGCCGGGTCGGCTGCAAAAATCTCTGTCACCCTGTCTGTTTTTATTTTCAGTGACCTTCCTGACGGGTCTGCAGTCAGCTCCGAGGGCGGAAAATGCAACAGTATCTCATAACTGTGTTCTCCTGCAGTCTCGAAACTGTCACTTATCACAGCAAAGCGGCCTTTGACGAGAGTGATTTTCCTGGTCCAGGTGACAGAGGCATTGGTAGCCTCTTCAGGGGGTGATACCATTGCAACTGTTGAGATTTCTTTGCCCGGGACCAAACCGGCGAGCCTGTTGGGGGTCTCCCTCCTGGGAACCCATAGTACTGATGAGGAGGTTGCTGTCTCTGTCACACCGTCAATTATCACAGTGTTGTGTGCTCCTGTGGTGCGGTACCAT
>JAVEZX010000172.1:0-4800 GCA_034002785.1 Bacteroidales bacterium | reverse complement strand
CTCTGACCTGCTCTCCGGGCCCGGCCGGCAGAGAAGTGAAGACAGGAAGAGATCCCTGGCAGAATCCCTTGCCCCCGGTGACGAAATATCAATCGCGATCACCGATAGGGGACTTGCCATTGGCAGCTTCTCACTTGCGCTTACCGCGAAGGATACGGCAGCAGCGCTGAAAGGAACGGTGATCCGGATGACCTTCGACGGGAGGCAGACAGCAGAGGTACCTGCCGGGAACTTTTTTGGAACAGGATATTCATACAACAGCTACGGTACCCGTTTCACTGCCGCTGATCCGGCAGGAACATTAAGCTCCTTCTGGCTGATGCCCTTCCGCGACAGCTGCCGCGTCACCCTGGTAAACGAAGCTGCCGACACAATCGGCATCAGTGCCACTGTGACCATTGCTCCTTACAGGTGGGACAAATCCTCGATGCACTTCGGCGCATCATGGAGGGAGTATGAGAGCTTCGAGGCAGCCGGGTCTGAAAACACCGGTGGCACCGGACTTCATTCTGATGTCACAATCGCAGACCTGAAGGGGAAGGGAGTATACGCCGGCGATGCAATCACGATATTCAATACTGCTGATGCCTGGTGGGGCGAAGGTGATGAAAAAATCTATGTCGACGGTGAGACATTTCCTTCATCTATCGGCACAGGCACTGAAGACTACTTCGGATATGCCTGGTGCCGGCCGGAGCCATTTGATCACCCTCTCATAGCGCAGCCAACAGGCTCCGGCAACTACCACCCCGGGATGAGTGTCAACATGCGCTACCGCATCCTCGACGCGATACCGTTCAATGAGTCAATAAAATCAGATATTGAGATGTGGCACTGGGTCAATACCACTGTCAGCTTCTCGCTGACTTCATATTACTACCTGTTGCCTGAAAGATAGGTCTTTATACCTGTAACAGCAGGCGTCTGGAGACCGCTCCCGGCCCGTAGAATATGTTCCGCCCGGGACAGATTAAGGTTCAATGCCTCAGGGTATATTAAGAAAGAGGTTATTCGGCACTCTTTCCTCGCTTCGGCGGGTAGCGGAGCCAGATACCTGTAGCAGTGAAAAGTAAAAGTGACAATCCTGTAAAGGAAGTATAGATCAGTTTAAAAATCTCACCGTCAACACCCAGCAGCTTGTCAATAATTGACATGTCGTGTATGTCCTCAACTACATCCGACCGCCGGTGTTCGATTTGAAGAACGGCACCTGTGGCGCCGTCAAGCTGCACACCGTGATAGTGATGGGCAAAGACGAACTTCACCATGCCGTAATCAGGCCTTATATCAATGCGGTCAATCTCCTCGCTCAGTCCCTCCCTGCCTCGCTCTCTCAAGGTCATTACGGCTATTGTCTTCAGTGAGTCCAGCGGCAGCCACTGAGCAAAATCTGCTGTGGTGCCCCGGTGTGAATCAGGGTGAAGATACCCGTTACTGTTCTTCTTCCATCCGAGCAGGATGCCGGAAACCGCCACAATGAGCAAAGCCACTGACAGGAAGGAGGCTGTAAGGCGATGAATCCTGCGAACAGTCTTCATCGCCCAGCCATTTCCCTTTTTATCTGTCTCTGCGGCCATTAACCCGAATGCTTAAATCAAGCGTGCAAAGAAAACATTATCGTTCTGAAATTCCAAGTCCTTCCCGTGTATTGTAATTCAGTACGGGCCACCTCCACGGCTCAAGCACTGTGCCCGTAACGCTCTCACTGACAGTGCCGCAGGTGATTGTAACTGTATATTTGCCCGGCTGTGCCCTCATCGTGTTCCAGTGGATCTTCCCGATACCGGTTCCGGGTTTCAGCTTCTGCTCATGACGTTTCTCTCCATTGCTGTCAGTGACCGTAATCACTGCTCCGTCCTTCAGGGTCCCTGAGCGGTAGTACCAAATCTCCAGCCCGTTGGGCTCATTCGGGGTCAGCAGATGGTTGCTGCCCGTCATCTGATAATTGCCCCACATTGCCTGCTGCGAGAAATTCATCTGCGGCTTTGGCTCAATTGCAAACAGATGGAGCGGTTTATTAATTATTTCCGGAGTCATCTGCTGCAGCGGCGAGATATCAGTGATCCATGCTGCCCTGCCGTAGGTGCCCACTATCAGGTCATTCTCACGCGGATGAACCATAATATCACGCACAACCACCGGCGGCATGTTCGCCCGGAGGGATTCCCAGTTCTCTCCCCTGTCGAGGGAGACATATACTCCGTTGTCATTGCCTGCGAAGAGCAGGTTCGGATTGCGGTGATCCTCAATCACAACACTCACCGGAAACTGCGGCAGACCGGAGGTGATCCTCTTCCATGTCACTCCGAAGTCGGTTGTGACATATATATGCGGATCCATAATGTCATTTGTATAGCCTGATTTCGCAACATAAGCCGTGCCCGCTTCAAAGGCCGAGGGGAAGACGCGGCTGACCCACATGCCTGCCGGAGCACCAGCCTTCGCCAGCGCCGCGGTAACCTCGGTCCATGTATGACCGTGATCATCAGTAACATGAACATGACCATCATCGGTTCCTGCCCATATAATACCGGCTTTCACCGGCGATTCAGCCAGGGTAGTTACGGTGCAGTAGCGAATATGACCCTTACCGTGGATCTTTCCGGGATCATTGTCTGTCAGATCAGGGCTGATCTCCTCCCAGTTTTTGCCCCGGTCAACGGAGCGAAGCACTTTCTGGGCCCCGGTGTAGATGATGGCGCTATTGTGCGGAGATAGTTCCAGCGGCGTTGTCCACGTGAAGCGGTAAAAAGGCTGATCCTTCCCGGCTACCGGGGTTATCGGCACCCTTTCGCCCGTTGCCTGGTCAACCCTGTGATGTGACCCGAACTGCGTGGTGTAATAGATGTACCTGTTGTTCTCCCGGTCAACCTTCGAATACATGCCGTCCCACATGCCCGTGATGACCCAGTCAGATGCGCTGATTGCACCTGCCCATCCATTGGATGGTGCCTTCCAGGCTTCATGGTCCTGGAGGCCGATGTAGATATTGTAAGGTGTCTCCATGTCAGCCTCCACATGGTAGACCTCGCCCAGCGGGATGTGATAATAGTGATTCATTGTGAGCCCGCCGTCAAAGGTCGAATAGATCCCGCCGTCTGACCCAAGCATCATATGCCTGGGATCTTTCGGGTTGATCCAGAAGACCCTGTTGTCACCGAAGTTGGTCTGGAAGCGGTCCTGATGCCTGCCCAGCGGCCATGTCTTTCCGCCGTCAAGGGTGTAGAACATCCCCACGCCCACTACATAGACCTTGTCGGGATCAAACGGATCAATGGCGATCCTGTTGAAGCTGTATGCAGCCTTACCGCTTACATCATTCTTTTCCGGATCATTGATCCTCTTCCACTTCTTCCCTCCGTCACGGGTGATATAGACTTCGCCCCCTATCAGATTGTCAAATGAGTGATCAGTGAATGCATCAAAAGGTACCGTTGCATTCGGGTCAACACCCGGTTTCACATTCAGGTTCTGGACAACGGCAACGACAATATCGGGGTTAGACCGGTGAATGTCAAGTCCTATTCTGCCGAGATGCCCTGAAGGCAGTCCTCCGGAGAGAACATTCCAGCTTTTTCCGCCGTCAACACTCTTGTAGATGCGGCTCTTCACACCACCCGGTTCATAATTCCATGCAGTACGCTCCTTCTCATAGGTAGCGGCATAGAGAATATCAGGATTCACCGGGTTGACAACCAGGTCAATCACCCCGGCTTTGTCATCGATAAAAAGCACCTTCTCCCAGCTCTTACCTCCGTTGGTGGTTTTAAATACACCTCTCTCCTCATTGGCTGACCAGAGGCTGCCCATTGAGGCCACCCATACAACGGACGGATTGGTGGGATGAATCATTATCCTGGCTATATGGCGTGAATTTTTCAGGCCCATGTTGGTCCATGTCTTGCCGGCGTCAGTTGATTTCCAGATACCATTGCCATAATAGGAGGACCTTGCATTGAATGCATCGCCGGTTCCGACCCAGACCACTTCAGGATCCGAGGGCGCCACGGCAATGTCACCTATGGCACCTGTATTGAACTCGTCAGAGACACACTCGAATGTTGTGCCGTTGTTAACCGTTTTCCAGACGCCGCCACTGCGCGGCCCGACGTACCAGGTGTATTTATGCTTCTCCCCCGGATTCTCAGGCACGGCCACTGCTCCAACCCAGGCACTGATTCTGAATGCTCCCAGGTTACGATAGGTGAAGGCATCATAACCTCCGGGAAGGGATTGTTGTGCACCCAGCCGGAATGATAATGCCGAAACAACAAGCACGATGATGATTCTTAAAAGGTCTTTGCTGGTTTTCTGCATGATATCTGTTTTACTGATTAAAAATAAGGGCCGCCAATGTGTAGCCCATCATCAGCGGCCCTTTTACAATGTTAACCAAATACTATTTTGTACCGGACCTCCAGCTGAAAGGCTTGGTGTCCCATGCCGTACCCTTCCTGAAATAATCAGGCTGCCCAAGGGCAGATACTGAGGGATTCTTCTCAATCTCATCCGGCGGATACGGATTTCTCCTCGGGAAGGTGTTCGTGTTTATCACCTGGTTGATTGTTGTAAAATCAAGCTTCGGATACCCGGTGCGGATGAAATCAAAGTATGACTCGGTAGTCTCAAAGGTATTGGCAATGTACTTCTGAGTCATTACAAGCTCCTGTGCAGCCTCGACGGAGGTTGGCATTGTCAGGGCAGACTGGGCAAGATATGTTACTATATCAGCTTCAGGCACACCGTGATACTCCATGTCAGCCCGGATGCCGGCCTTCATGGCTGTTTCGGCAGGACCGT
>JAVEZX010000171.1:0-4865 GCA_034002785.1 Bacteroidales bacterium | reverse complement strand
CCGGGATCCGCAGGCATATCCCAGTTTACATCAAGGTGTACAGCCTGTACCCTCTGCGTCAATGCCTGCCCTACCAATGTGCTCCAGCCCTCTGTCAGTGAGTACGGGTTTGCAGGCATCATGCAGCCAAGGATGGACTTCCACAGTGGCTTCTGCAACTATGACTGCACCCGCTGCACGGACGTATGCCCGACAGGCGCCATCATGCCCCTGATGATAGAAGCCAAGAAGCTTACACAGATCGGCAAAGCTGTATTCATAAAAGAGAACTGTATCGTTCATACCGAAAAGACTGCCTGCGGGGCCTGTTCGGAACACTGCCCGACAAAAGCATGCCATATGGTACCTTATGAGGGCCGCCTGCTTATCCCGGAGGTGAAGGACGAGATCTGCATTGGCTGCGGAGCATGCGAATATGCATGTCCGACAAGACCCTACAGAGCCATCTTCGTCGATGGCAACCCTCTCCACGAGGCAGCCAGCAAACCTGAAACGAAAGAACTGGAAGCAGCGCCTTCCGAATTCCCTTTCTGAGGTTTAAAAACATGATTTTTGTCGTGTGAGGCAGAGTTAAATAGAGTTAACTTGCATGCTCTTATTTAATCGCTGAACAAAACGTTCGTTTTATGAAACCTACACATATTGAACACATTGGCATTGCAGTAAATTCAATTGCCGAGGCTCTTCCCTTCTATGAAAAGGTGCTTGGGCTGAAGTGCTACAACATCGAGGAGGTTGCGGACCAGAAGGTCAAAACCGCCTTTTTCATGATCGGCCAGACCAAGATCGAGCTCCTGGAGTCAACTGATCCCGAGGGCCCGGTGGGCAAATTCATTGAGAAGAGGGGAGAGGGCATCCATCATATCGCCTTTGCTGTTGATCAGATTGAGGAGAAGCTTCGCGAAGCAGAAGCTGCAGGAATCAGGCTTATCGATTCTGCACCGAGGAAAGGCGCGGAAGGACTGAGCATTGCATTCCTTCATCCGAAGTCAACCTTCGGGGTGCTTACCGAACTCTGCGAGGACAAAAACAAGGAAAACAATAAATAACAAGGTTTAATGAACAGTCAGGAAAGAATCAAGCAACTCCTTGATTTCAGGGAGAAAGCGCGTAAGGGCGGCGGTGACAAACGAATCGAGGATCAGCACTCCAAGGGAAAGCTGACAGCCAGGGAGCGCATTACCCTGCTGCTCGACGAAGGCAGTTTCGAGGAATATGACATGTTTGTCACACACAGAACTGAGGACTTCGGCCTTGCTGACAAGAAATTCCTGTCAGACGGCGTAATAACCGGCCACGGAACCATCGACGGACGTGTTGTATACGTATTTGCACAGGACTTCACTGTCTTCGGGGGCTCTCTGTCTGAGACCTTCGCCCAGAAGATCTGCAAGATCATGGACCAGGCCATGAAGGCAGGCGCACCGGTAATAGGAATCAATGACTCCGGCGGTGCCCGCATCCAGGAGGGAGTAAGAAGTCTTGCCGGATATGCCGAGATCTTTGAACGCAATATCCTTGCCTCTGGCGTAATACCTCAGATCTCAGCCATCTTCGGTCCGTGCGCCGGAGGAGCTGTTTATTCGCCTGCCCTGACAGACTATATAGTTATGACCCGCAAGAGCAGCTATATGTTCGTCACCGGCCCAAAGGTGGCAAAAGCAGTCACCGGGGAAGACATTACAATTGATGACCTGGGAGGTGCCGGTGTTCATACAACCAAGTCGGGCGTGGCACACTTCGCCGTCGATGAGGAGAAGGAGGGCCTTGACCTTATCAGAAAATTGCTGAGCTTCATGCCTCAGAACAACCTCGAGGAACCCCCTCAGCTTGACTGCGATGACCCGATTGACAGGCTGGAGGACGAACTCAATGATATCATCCCGGAAAGCCCCAATCAGCCCTATGACGTCAAAGATGTCATTGTGAGAGTGGTTGACTATCATGATTTCCTTGAGGTTCACGAGGCATATGCAAAGAATATCGTTGTCGGCTTTGCCCGTTTTGACGGCATGCCCGTCGGTATAGTGGCAAACCAGCCGGCTTACCTTGCAGGAGTACTGGATATTGAAGCCTCCCGCAAGGCGGCCCGCTTCATCCGCTTCTGCGATGCGTTTAACATTCCCGTTGTGACTTTCGTCGACGTCCCTGGATTCCTGCCGGGATCAACCCAGGAGTACGGTGGCATCATCATACACGGTGCGAAGCTGATGTATGCCTACGGCGAAGCCAACGTTCCGAAGGTAACCGTTACCCTCCGCAAATCATACGGCGGTGCACATTGCGTGATGTCATCAAAACAGCTCAGGGGCGATATAAACTATGCATGGCCAACAGCCGAGATCGCCGTGATGGGTCCGCAGGGTGCCATCGAAGTTCTTGAGGGAAGAACCATCAGCGAGATTGCTGACCTAACTGAACGCAAGGATTACGTTGCCAAAAAGGAACAGGAGTACCGCGACAAGTTCGCCAACCCGTACGAGGCAGCCAAATACGGCTATCTCGATGATGTTATAGAACCTCGCAACACAAGGTTCAGGGTTATCAGGGCTCTCAGGACACTTGCTACGAAGAAGGACCCGGGACCAATGAAGAAACACGGAAATATTCCACTCTGATAAAAGATGATCATGAACTGGATATATCTTACTGAGGGGGCAGCAGCCCTGGATTCGCTCACCTGGACCATCGTGGTTGTCGGCATCGGAATTGTGTTTCTCTCCCTGCTGCTCGTCTACTGGTTTTTCAGGTATGTTCTTACATTCATCCTGAACTTCAAGCTGAAAAGTTTTGCCCGCAAAAAAGGCATACACCCGGCTGAGATACAGACCGTAAAGACAATCCAGTCCGGAGAGGTCAACGCGGCCATAGCAATGGCAATCTATTCATATTTCAATGAATTACATGACGTTGAAAGCGGAGTGATGACAATCAAGCGCGTCTCCAGGCACTACTCGCCCTGGAGCTCCAAATTGTACAATATGAAAAACCTTTAAGACCAGAATAATTTGTAAGTGAAATGAAAAACTACAAGTTCAGGATAAACGGAAACCAGTACGAGGTTGAAATGCTCGAGATAGACGGCAACATGGCTAAGATCGAGGTTAACGGAACCGTTTACGATGTTGAGATGCAGCGCGAGATACCCAGGATAAAGAGCGTTGTGTCTGCGGCACCGTCACAGCCAAGGCAGGTTAAGGATACGAAGCCGGCACCGGAGAAGCCGGCAGGCGGCAAGGCCTCAGAGGTCAGGGCTCCGCTCCCCGGTGTCATCATCCAGGTTCTTGTAAGGCCGGGTGATGAGGTGAAGGCCGGTCAGACAGTGTGCACCCTCGAGACCATGAAGATGGAAAACGCAATCAAGGCAGATAACGGCGGTAAGGTTACTGCTGTGAATATCAATCCCGGTCAGTCAGTCCTTCAGGATGAGATCCTGGTTTTAATCGCTTAGAGATGGCAAAGAGAAAAATGTGGACTATGCTGGCACTGCTGGTGATTACCTCACTGGCGTGGATGGCATTCGTCAAGCCTGAACAGGACAGGCAGACAGCACTTGCGGAATCGGGCATAGAAGCTGCGGCTGCCCTTCCGCAATACAATCAGGTTCAACCGGAAAAAGAGGGATTTGCTGAAGGATTGATGCAATTCTGGGCGTTCACAGGCTTCCGGAACGTCACTTCCGGCCACCTGATAATGATAGTGGTAGGTTTGATTTTCATCTTTCTGGCTATAAAATATGAATATGAACCCCTGCTGCTGGTGCCAATAGGCACCGGTATACTCATTGGTAACATTCCCTTCTTTACGGACGGAGGCATGAACCTCCAGGTTGGAATCTACCAGCAGGGAAGCGTGCTCAATTACCTCTACTTCGGGGTGATGAAGGGCGTCTATCCGCCTCTTATCTTCCTGGGCATAGGTGCCATGACCGACTTTTCCTCGCTGATCTCCAATCCAAGGCTTCTTCTGCTCGGGGCAGCCGCACAGGTGGGGATTTTTGCAACCTTTATCGGTGCACTGCTGCTCGGTTTTACTCCTCCCGAAGCCGGAGCTATCGGCATCATCGGCGGCGCTGACGGCCCAACGGCAATATTCCTCTCTTCCCGTCTCGCCAATGGTATTAATATACTCTCTGACGGCACCACAGTAAAAAACCTTATCGGCCCCATAGCTATTGCAGCTTACTCATACATGGCACTTGTCCCGGTAATCCAGCCGCCGATAATGAGACTCCTTACAAATAAGAAGGAGAGACTCATCCGCATGAAACCACCGCGCGCCGTCACCAAGACTGAAAAGATACTTTTCCCGATATTCGGATTGCTGCTCACATGCTTCATATCCCCAAGCGCACTGCCACTCCTCGGCATGCTCTTCTTTGGAAACATTCTCAAGGAATCCGGTGTAACAAAGCGACTTGCAGAGACTGCTCGCACATCACTGATTGACATTGTCACAATCATGATCGGACTCACCGTTGGCGCCTCAACACAGGCTGACGTCTTCCTGACAAAGGAATCGGTCATGATATTCGGTCTTGGCGCTGCAGCTTTCGCAGTGGCAACAACAATGGGAGTACTGTTTGCAAAGGGGATGAATATATTCCTGCCCGAGGGTGACAAGATCAACCCGCTCATTGGCAACTCCGGCGTATCAGCAGTGCCTGACAGTGCGAGGGTGTCTGAGATGGAAGGGCTCAAGGCAGACAAGACCAACCACCTCCTTATGCACGCAATGGGCCCCAACGTGGCCGGCGGTATCGGCTCAGCCATAGCAGCAGGTAGACTGCTCAGCTACCTGGGTTAATTTTTGTAAGTTTGTTTGTAACCATTATTCCTGGTTCCAGATGAAACAGGCAACAACAG
>JAVEZX010000170.1:0-4974 GCA_034002785.1 Bacteroidales bacterium | reverse complement strand
GGAAGAAGAGATTTTCCACTTTCTTTTCCCTGTAAGGCATAATGAATTAAATGAATCAATCGAATGTCTGACCGCTCTTGCTGGAGATTTCCAGCATCCTCTCATACTCCTCGGGAGTTAGATCATTGAAGTAATATAGCGCCGGGTCAGTGTGACTGCCGTTAACCAGCACCTCATAATGGAGATGCGGTGCGGTTGAGAGACCTGTGCTCCCAACAAAACCTATCACGTCACCCCTCTTGACCTTCTGCCCAACCCTTACGTTGAAGCCGTCAAGATGGGCATAAACAGTCTGGAAACCAAAGCCGTGATCAATTATGATATGGTTACCAAGCTCACGCCGGGCCGATTTTACCTCCTTGATCACCCCGTTGCCGGTGGCAAACACATCCGTCCCGGTGGGGGCGGTGAAGTCCATGCCCGAATGAAATTTCGTTATCTTGTAGATGGGATGAATCCTGTACCCGAAACCTGAGGCCGTACGCTTCAGATCCTTATTCGAGATAGGCTGTATTGCCGGAATGCTGCTCAGCATCTCCTCCTTCTCCTTCGCATAGGCTATCAGCTCATCAAACGACTCAGACTGCACATAAACCTTTTTCCTGATCCTGTCCAGCCTCCTGGCAGTCTCAATTACAAGCTCGGAGTTGGAGAAACCCTCAAGCTCCTGGTACCTGTTAACACCTCCGATACCTCCGTCGCGGTATGATGAGGGCAATGGCTCAGTCTCGAAAATCGTCCTGTAAAGATTATCATCGGTCTCCTGCAGATGCACAAGCACCTTTTCAACATTTTCCATCTCCCTGTTCATGAGTTCATACTGCAGGGTAAGCTGTGCAATCTCTCTCTTTAAGGCTTTCTCCTGCGGGGAGTCAAATATGAACATAAAGATGAAACCATAGATACCGGCAAGAATCACCGAGGCGACGAAGTATCCGAAAAGCCGAAGGAATGTTTGTCTGAGACCCAGCCTTATCCTGTCAAAGCTTAATGTCTCGTGGTTGAACTTGTACTTTGTTTTGGGCATCTTCTGTGATGGCATGCTCTACGCTATGCAAACATAAGAAATTATAGATTAAATACAAAAACACTTCCGGCGGCAGAAGCTGTTAAAGATTTTTTAAAATTTGAAAATCTCAGGGTTTCGAGAGGTAATCGAGCATCATGAAATACTCATCTTCCGTCATTCCGTCTTCGAAGTACCAGAGAGGGTTCACGTGCGCCCCGAAGAGGTCTATCTGGTAGTGCAGGTGAGGGCCTGTTGAGGTTCCGGTGTTGCCCGAGAGGGCTATGAAATCACCGCGATTCACCTTCTGGCCCTGCCTCACGTTGTACTTGCTCAGGTGTCCGTAGATTGTCCTGTAACCGTATCCGTGATCAATAACCACCTTTATTCCGAATCCGTCATGCTGGTTACCGGCATATTCAACTGTCCCGGCACCGGTAGCGTAAACTTCAGTCCCCTCCGGGCAGCGGAAGTCCTGTCCGAAATGCCATCTCGGCGACCCGAGCACCGGATGTTTTTCACGGAATTTCATACCGTCACCCAGTCTCATGGATACATTGACCGGCCTGATATAGGGAAGATGCTCCCACATCTTCTTCCACTCCTCTGCCCTGACGGTGAGCTCGGTGAGAGAGTTGTACTGAATATTTGTCTGGGTGCGGAGATCCTCGAACTTTGACCTCACCTTCATCATCATCTCCGAATTCATGTAACCGTTAAGATCAGCCAGACGGTTGGTACCTCCGGCACCACCCTCGGAGATGTCAGTCGGTATAAGAGGCATGTCAAGAACTGCCCGGTAGGAAGAGTTGTCCGAGGAGCGAAGGTCGGCCACCGTACGTGATGAAAGGTCTATCTGTCTTTCCAGCAGTGAATAACTCAGCTTCAGCTCATCCACCCGCTGCTGAAGAAGCTCCTCCTTGGGAGAACCGAAAAAACGGAGAAATATCAGACTGTAAATCAGGGTAGCACATACGGAAAGAACAAGGAACACGGAGAACCTGGTCAGCTTTTCGCCCCAGTTTCGCCTGTGTTGTCTGAACTGCAGGTTTGCAGTATCAAAAACGTAATTCTTCCTTCTCAGCATCAGCAGCCCGATGAATAACCCACCATATTTAAGATTTCAATTCTGCAAACGTAAAATATTTGCTTTAATTTTACGCACCCAAAGCAAAATAGTTTCAAAACAGGTGCGAAGAGCATAAAATGAAGGCTAACGAGATAAGAGAGGAATTCCTCAGTTTCTTCAGATCAAAGGAACACAGGATAGTGCCGTCGGCACCGATGGTCATAAAGAACGATCCCACACTGATGTTCACCAATGCGGGTATGAACCAGTTCAAGGATATTTTCCTCGGCAACCAGCCGGCAAAATACAGGAGAATCGCCAACTCACAGAAATGCCTTCGCGTATCGGGCAAGCACAATGACCTCGAGGAGGTTGGGCTTGACACCTACCACCACACAATGTTCGAGATGCTTGGCAACTGGTCGTTTGGCGACTATTTCAAGAAGGAGGCGATAGAGTGGGCATGGGAATTTCTTACAGGCCGGCTCGGTATTCCCGCAGAGCGAATATACGCCACCGTCTTCGAGGGTGACCCGGTGGAGGATGTGCCGCGTGACGACGAAGCCGCATCGCACTGGATGAAATGCTTTCCCGGGATGGATAACCATATCCTCGACGGATCAAAGAAGGACAACTTCTGGGAGATGGGCGAGACGGGACCCTGCGGACCCTGCTCGGAGATACACGTCGACATAAGGTCTGAGAGCGAGAGGGCAGCCTCACCCGGCCATCTGCTGGTCAACAAGGGTCATCCGCAGGTGATCGAGATCTGGAACCTTGTCTTCATACAGTATAACCGCCGTGCCGGCGGCGAACTGGAAATGCTGCCCGACAAACACGTTGACACCGGAATGGGATTCGAGCGTCTCTGCATGGTCATTCAGAATAAGCAGTCGAACTATGACACTGACGTCTTCCGGCCGCTGCTGGCGGCATCAGCCACCGTGACGGGCAAACCCTACGGAGAGAAGACAGAATGGGATATTGCACACAGGGTCATTGCAGACCATCTGCGTACAGTCTCATTCTCCGTTGCCGACGGACAGTTGCCTTCAAACAACAGGGCGGGCTATGTCATAAGAAGGATACTGCGCCGGGCTGTCAGATACGGTTATACATCGCTGGGCGTGACCGAACCTTTCATTTATAAGCTGCTGCCTGCACTGGTTGAATCAATGGGCGGACACTACCCGGAACTTATCGCACAGCAGGAACTGATATCCAAGGTCATACATGAAGAGGAACAGGCATTTCTCAAGACCCTCGGCAAAGGACTGAGGATGATTGAAAGGAGGGTCGATTCCCTCAGGCAGGAAGGGAAAAAGACTTTCCCCGGCAGCGATGCCTTTGAACTTTTCGATACATACGGGTTCCCGGTTGACCTTACACAGCTGATCCTCCGGGAGAACGACATGACCCTCGATGAAGAGGCCTTCAGGAAGGAACTCAACGCCCAGAAGGAGCGGTCAAGGGATGATGCCGCGGTGACGGCAGGAGACTGGGTCATTATCCATGATACTGACAGCACAGTTTTCACAGGCTATGACCATACCGAGGACACTGTAAGGATAGCCCGCTACAGGAGAGTTACCTCACGCGGTCGCGAAGCCGTTCACCTTGTGTTTGACAAGACTCCCTTCTACGCCGAATCGGGAGGCCAGACAGGCGACAAGGGGTATATCGAGGGTGCAGGCGGAAGGATCAGTATCACTGATACGGTAAAGGAGAACAACCTGATTATACATATTGCTGTAGCAGTTCCCCCGGACCCATCCGCACCCTTCAGGGCAGTGGTTGATGCCACTGCCAGGCAGGATACGGCAAACAATCACACAGCCACACACCTCATGCACCATGCCCTTCGCGAAGTGCTGGGGAATCACGTGGAGCAGAAAGGTTCCCTGGTCACTCCGGAACGCCTTCGGTTCGACTTCAGTCACTTCAGCCAGGTAACCAGGGAAGAGCTTGCACTTGTTGAACAGAAAGTCAACGAGATGATCATGAGCAACATTCCCTCGGAGGTGCATAATGACACCCCCATGGAGGAGGCCCGCAGGATGGGTGCCATGGCTCTCTTCGGCGAGAAATACGGTGACAGGGTCAGGGTTGTGGCCTTCGGCGACTCCGTGGAGCTTTGCGGAGGAACACACGTCGATCATACATCCCGCATTGGACTCTTCAGGATAGTCTCAGAAGGTGCCGTCGCTGCAGGCGTAAGAAGGATTGAGGCGGTGACCGGCAGGAATGCCCTCAGCTACATAAACGAAAAAATAAGTATCCTCGATGAGATCACTGCCATGCTCCGAAGCACCGGCAACCCGGTTGTGAACATCACGAAGCTTATGACTGAAAATTCAGTTCTGCGGGGCACGATTGAAAAGCTGCAGCAGGCAGCCGCTGTCGCGGCACGCAACGAACTGACTGCCAGGGCGGAGAGTGCCGGAGATTGCCGTATCTATTCGGGTGTCCTGGAGAAAACACAGGCTGATACACTTAAGAATATTGCTCACCAGATAAGACAGTCGGACGACGGCAGCATTGTTATCATAGGCTCGGAATATGACGGCAAGGTCTCCCTGGTGATCGGCCTCGGTGACAGGACAGCAGGTTTGACCGGACTAAATGCGGTGGAGATGATCAAAGCCGTTTCAGGGGAGATCAGTGGCGGTGGCGGCGGACAACCGCAACTTGCAACCGCCGGCGGCAAAAGAGCCGAAGGCCTCCCCCAGGCCATTTCGAAGGCCGTCAGCCTGGCAAAAAAAATGCTCTGAAAGACAGCCTGAAATCATTCGAAAGAAGACTGAACTGACGCTATTCTTATAAGACTACAGATCAATATCTTGAACAGTCACTAATTTGACTGCCCATCTGCTTGCTTTTATTGTTCGAATTTCATAAT
>JAVEZX010000169.1:0-5008 GCA_034002785.1 Bacteroidales bacterium | reverse complement strand
GGCCGTAGTATATCTCTCTTGCCCTTGTGGTGTCAGCGGGCGAGTCAGGCGGGTATGTGGAGAAGACGGGTGCGGGTCCCTTGGTGGCCTTTTCTGTCCTGTTGCACGATGCGGTGATGCATATCACAGCGCACAGGGCAACGGTAACAGGCAGCAATTGTCTCATTGTTTGCAGAAATTTGCACCAAGGTAGTAAAAAGTTGCGATTTGCGAGTTGCGATTTGCGAGTTCAGAGGAGGCGGGAATCAGATAATCAGCCTGCCGCCGAGGCCGGTGGAGATCTTTTTCTGGAGAGAGGTCATCACCTTGTACTGCTCCTGCAGGGCGGAGATCTTTTCATCATCACCGGCAGCCTCAACCATCGCCCTGCGTATCTCCTTCTGTAACACCTTGATCTTGTCGCCCTTGAACTTGAGAACCGTATCCGGAACGATCTCCCTCAGCTTCATATCCTCGGTCTCGACGTAGGCGCCGTATTTGCGCCAGAGAGTGCTAAGTATATCCTTCTCCGTCAGCATGTCAACCACCAGGGCGCTGATAGCAGGATTTGGATGATGCACGAAATGGGTGTCGCCCGGGATGAGCCCCTGACCGACACTGAAGCTTATCTCTTCGAACATCGCGGCAAAATGCTCATTCTCAAACTTCAGCCCGTCGTCATTGATCTCCGAGATGATGTAATCAGCCACGGTGGTGATAGTCTCAATTCCGGTCTCCTTGTCGAGCTCGCGGGTGAGCACCTCGGCGCCGTAGCGGATCAGCATGCGCAGGATCTCCCGCTCGGACCAGAACGATGTCTCTTCTTTCTTGCGCTGCCGCGGCGATGTTCCGGTGGTGGTGGCCGTCGAGGACATATCCTGAAGGCTTCCCGCCGTGCTGTCCTGTGCCGGCCAGGAGTTGCGGTTGCGGAAACTGTCCTGGTTTCGCAGCTTCATGACCTCATCGAGGATCACCTCCTCGGGCATGCCGAGCTGCGTGCTGCACTCCTTCACATAGACCGTGCGGGTGATCTGGTCGGGGATGACGGCTATTGAGCGAACCACCTCGCGGACAAGGTTGGCGCGTCTGACGGGATCGCTCTGCGCCTCATCAAGCAACAGCCTGGTTTTGAACCTTATAAAGTCAGTCTCGTTCTCCTTGAGGAAGCGCTTGAACTCCTCGTCGGATGTCTTCTTTGACCAGGAGTCGGGGTCCTCGCCGTCGGGAAGCATTACGATGCGGACGTTCATCCCCTCCTCTAGCACCATGTCAGTACCTCGGATTGAGGCTTTGATGCCGGCCGGGTCGCCGTCGTAGAGCATCGTGATGTTGGGGGTGAACCGCTTGATGAGGCGTATCTGCTCCTGTGTCAGGGCTGTGCCGGAGGAGGCCACCACGTTCTCCACCCCGGACTCGTGCATGGAGAGGACATCGGTGTATCCCTCCACCAGGTAGCAGCGGTCCTCCTTGATGATGGCCTGCCGCGCCTGGAAGATACCGTATACGATGCGGCTCTTGTGGTAGATTTCGGTCTCGGGGGTGTTGACGTACTTGGCTGCCTTCGGGTCGGTCTTGATGACGCGGCCACCGAAGCCCAGCACCTGCCCGGAGAGCGAGTGGATGGGGAACATGATTCGCCCTGCGAAACGGTCGAAGAGCCAGCCCTCCTTATCGATTGTCAGGCCGCTCATCACCAGGTACTCCGACTTGTACCCCGCGCTGATGGCCTTCTTTGTAAAATCGTCGCGCCGCTCGTTGCAGTAGCCCACCTCGAATTTTCTGAGTATGGCGTCGCCGAAGCCGCGCTCGCGGAAGTATGAGAGTCCGACAGTCATCCCTTCGTGGCCGTGGAAGAGGTTCTCAGTGAACTGGCGGGCGGCGTACTGGGTGACCACGAGCATGCTCTCGCGCTCATTCTGCTTGGCCAGCTCCTCAGGGGTGACCTCCTTCTCCTCTATCTCGATGTGGTATTTCTTTGCCAGGTAACGTAGCGCCTCTGGATAGGAGAGGTGCTCGTGCTCCATGATGAAGTTGACCGAGTTGCCCCCCTTGCCGCAACCGAAGCACTTGAAGATCCCCTTGGCGGGGGAGACGGTGAAGGAGGGTGTCTTCTCGTTATGGAACGGACAGAGGCCCAGCAGGTTGACCCCTCTTCGCTTCAGCGAAACGAACTCGGAGACGACATCGGTTATCTGCGCCGCGTCGAAGATTCGTTCTATGGTGGAGTGGTCGATCATGGAGGTCAAAGTTAGTAAAAAGGCAGTAGGCAGAAGGCAATAGGCAGTAGTGTATTTGGTACTCGCCCATAAAGCATTGTGGCTAATGATTATAAAACCAGCTGGCTTTCTGCACAAAGCAAAAAGCAATTTATCAATACAGACGGTTCTAAATTTCCGGTGGAATTGAATTCCAGATAATCTTTTTGCCGAATCCCAATCGGTTATCTGTCAGCTTAATATAGTTGAGCCTGATAATCCACAGGTGCAAATCTGCCAGAGCGGCGTACGGGAAGCGCCTGAGGTAGATGCTTTTCGCACGGCGAAGGTCGTCCCCGGAGGGTTCGGTGACGGTACCTGTGAACTGGGCGCCGCGAATACGGCCGACGCGCATCGTCTCGAGGGCGATTGTTCCGGCAATCTGCGGGTTGGCGAGGAACTCCGCACCGTGACGGGTGGTTGTGTCGGTTGTAATCACCAACGAATTGTTCTCTTCATCCCAGGCATAGAAGCACGATGCGCACCACGGCCCCTTTTCACTTACGGTGGCGATGCTCAGCAGGTGGTGTCTGCGGAAAAGGGATCTGATTCGTTTGTGAAGGGCTGGTTGTTCCACCGGGATCTTTTTGTATTCTTCGCAGTATCTTTCTTCTACTCCTCGTTCCACCTGAAAGTGTCAATCGAAAATCCTGCCAGCGTCAGCACCCTGTCTATCACAGTCATTACAAGTTCGTCAATAGTCTGGGGCCGGCTATAGAATGACGGTGTTGCCGGGCAGATGATTGCTCCGGCCTCGGTGAGCAGCTTCATGTTGTTTATATGAATGAGGCTGTATGGTGTTTCGCGGGGCACCAGTATCAGCCGGCGCCGCTCTTTCAGTATTACATCTGCTGCCCGGGTGATGAGGTCATCAGAAACGCCGTGGGCGATGCGGCCCACCATCCCCATCGAGGCGGGACATATTATCATTGTGTCATATGATGATGATCCCGATGCGAAGGGTGCATTGAAGTCCCTGTTGTTCCACAGCTTCTCGTTGCCTGAGGGTGTATAGCCGGCTCCGGTCTCGTAAAGCATTATTTCTTCAGCGTTGCCGGTGAGGATGACGGCAACCTCTGCAGGTGGCTGCGGCAGATGGCTCGCCTGCCCTGCCTGCCCCGCCGGGTGGTCACCCTGCAAGGTCCCCGTACCCGGCAATCCCCGCAACCTCTCCAGCAGCTTCACGGCATATATTGCCCCGCTGGCGCCGGTGATTGCAACGATTATCTTCCTGTTTTTCATAAATTTTCTGCTTGCAAAGATATCAATTGATGGATCTATTTGACTTTCGCCTCAATGCATAAGCCGATGTTTCAATTAAAATGAAGATATTAACCAGATATATTTCTCATAATGAATAGGTCTTGAGCAGGAGCATTACTCTTCTATCCAATGCTTTTTTCGCAACCCGGGAGGAGTATTCAAGGAGCAAGTCCCTGTTCAACTCTTCACTCATAAAATAATCATCGAACCGTAGCTCCGTCATGTCCCTGGCACTTTTATAAATAGGATAGAGATAAAGCAAATCTATAATTGCTTTTTCAGGAGTGGCAAATAGTAAGGTACGACCATCAGTCATTGGTCTTGTGCTGTATCCGAACATCAGATCCTCCCTGACGGATCTGTAGACGAATGTCCCTGATGGATTAACAAATGAGGCTGTTTTCAAAGAGGTAACACTGGTGATTTGGGTAACTCCTTCAGGGATGATTCCATAAGAAGCCAGCGCTGTATGGAGGCTGACATAGGAGGGCAGATAGATACGATTTGCAAAATAATAGGGATAATCAGGCAGTCTCAGATATTCGGGGAAGGTGTAATAACCCTGTCTCAGCCTGATGATTAATCCCTGGCTTGTCCAGCGTACAAGATTGTTCCTGTTGAAATCAGGCTGCCATGCATAGACCTGGTTTACGTTAAAGCAGGCCAGCGGAAACAATCGTGTTCTGAATTCTATGAAACTCATGCAGATTTCATTTCTGTTATGCAACAAATATAGTGCAAAACAGAAATAAAAACAAGGTTTTTGCGACATTTCCTTTCAAGGACATCCTAAGGAAATTTCCGGGCCGAAGGGCTGGGAAGGGTTAGGGTAGGCCATCTACTTACAATTCTTGAAGGTCTACGACCTTCCCTGACGAAGGAGAGGGGTGGCTTTCTCGTTATAATTCTTAAAGGTCTACCTATTTTTCATCCTTGTCCAGGATCTGCCTGACAATCTTCGCAATGTATTTGCCGAGGATGTCAAACTCGATGTTGACTACCGTCCCCACCTTTATCTGGTGAAAGTTTGTCACCTCCCAGGTAAAGGGGATGATAGCAACTTCGAACGATTTGTCCTTTGAGTTGACAACCGTAAGGCTCACTCCGTTCACGCTGGCCGAGCCCTTCTCAACTGTGATATGCTCGGGCGATTTAGGCTCGTATTCAAATGTATAGTACCAGGAACCCTCTGCCTCGCGCACGGAGGTACATACTGCGGTCAGATCGACGTGTCCCTGAACCATATGGCCGTCAAGCCTGCCGTCGAGGCGGGTGCTCCGCTCCAGGTTGACCTTGTCTCCCGGCTTCAGGAGCCCAAGGTTGGTCTTCTCGAGTGTCTCACGGATGGCGGTGACGGTGTAAGTATCACCCTCCATTTTCACAACCGTTAGACATACGCCGTTGTGCGACACGCTCTGGTCGATCTTCAGCTCATTGGCGAATGAGCATCGCATGGTTATGTGAATGTTATCCTTTTCCTTTTCAATCCGCACCACCGGTGCCGCTTCCTC
>JAVEZX010000168.1:0-5033 GCA_034002785.1 Bacteroidales bacterium | reverse complement strand
ACAGGTTCGGATACTTCCCATCAGCATCCGCAGCCTGGAGGTTTTCCGATGAATCTTTTGCCAACGGGCTGAACTTCCTCACTGACGGAAAGCTCAGGGTCAGTGTCGGTCAGACAGGTAACGAGGCCATTCCAAACTATGTACAGGGTGGTGAGTTCGCGATCGGCACGAATTACCTTACACTATCAGGTGCATCACCAACTGTAATGCCCAACCAGGCTCTGAAATGGGAGGTGACAACCCAGTATAACCTGGGTCTTGACCTGGCAATGTTCAACAACCGTGTGAATTTCGTGGCGGACTTTTACGTCAAGAATACATCTGACCTGCTCTTTGCAGTACCCATCCCCGAGACAACCGGCTTCCCATTCATAACCAGAAACATAGGTGATATCTCAAATAAGGGAATGGAGTTTGCAATCAACACCCATAATATTAACCGGGAGTTCCAGTGGTCGAGCAGCTTCAACATCGGCTTTAACCGCAACACAGTTGTTGATCTTCCCGATGAGGTGCTGACCAACGGTTACATCCAGAACGGTACATATCATATACTTAAGGAGGGAGAACCCATCGGAACATTTTACGGCTGGAAATTCCTCGGCGTCTATGCCCGTGATGAGGACAACGTCAACGGCGTTAAGTTCGGTTCAGCAACCGGCAAGCCCTTTATCGGAGGCGATCCCATCTGGGATGATGTGAACAATGACAACATCATCAATGACGAAGACAAGCAGATCATAGGTGATGCACAGCCAATTTTCGCAGGAGGTTTCAGCAACGATTTCTCTTACAAGAATTTCTCACTGAACGTATTCCTGCAGTTCTGCTATGGCAATGACATCTACAGCCATCTCAACAACATGAGAAACTGGGTGTTTGCCTACAACAACGTCTCCACGGATGCACTCAACAGATGGAGGGAGCAGGGTGACGTGACCGACTATCCTGCACCTGTACGCAACGACCCGAAGAGAAATGAATATCTGAGGGTATCAGACAGGTGGATAGAAGACGGCTCCTACATGAGGTTAAAGAATGTAACCTTCTCCTACACAATACCGAAGGCAATAACCAGCAGGGCCGGAATCAGCAGGCTGCGGGCATATGTAAGCGGCGAGAACCTTCTGACCTTCACGCACTACACCGGCTATGACCCGGAGGTGAACTCATACAGCGGACTGCAGGTAGGTGTTGACGAGGGTTCTTATCCCCAGAGTCGTACCGTAGTATTTGGTCTCAATCTGGAATTTTAACAAACAGCGAGTTATGAAATTAAGATATTTAAAAACAGCAATAGCGGTTATCCTGCTGATGCAGGTGACTGCCTGTACCGATATCCTTGATAAGGATCCCGTGAGCAGCTTCTCCGCATCTGGGTTCTACAAGACCACAGCGGATGCCCAGGCCGGCGTATACGGCATTTATGATGCCGCACAGTCGGTCTTCAGGCTCAATTTCTGCTACTGGGGTGAAGGGAGGGCTGACAATGTGCAGACAGCACAGACAGGTGAATCACTTACCCTGCTCTCGAACAACCTCAACAACACAGCCTCCTCGGCTGACTGGACTGCCCTTTATACTATGGTAAGCCGTGCGAACTATGCAATTAAGTATATCCCCAATGTTTATGAGGATGACAATGTCACCGGCAAACAACTGGTAGGGCAGGCCCGGGCACTAAGGGCCCTGGCTTATTTCTACCTTGTACGTGTATGGGGTGATGTGCCGTTTATCACTGAGCCGTATACATCCATGGAACAGGATATTTTCATCGGCAAGACCGACAAGGAGATTATCCTGGACCAGGTAGAAGAGGATCTTGAATATGCAGTGGAGAACTGTATAGAGAAGTACAATAGCAATAATGACAGGATAATGTTTACGAAGGGAGCTGCCAATGGCCTCCTGACCCATGTCTACATGTGGAGGCACAAGTATCCGGAGGCAGTTGCAACATCCTCACTCATAATGTCAAACACGCTCTACGGACTTGTCCCGATAGCTGACTGGGGCAAGATGTTCTCAAACAGCTACTCAAAGGAGAGCATCTTCGAGGTGGGATACAATGACACTGAGACTAACGGATTGAGAACACTCTATGCCGTCGGTTCATACGCCATCTATACCCCCTCAAACAAGTGGAAAGCTTCCATTGAGGAGGGAGACCTGAGGGAAGATTTCGTATATGACACAATCCCTGCTGATCCGAAGGCTATATGGAAGTATCTCGGCCGGGGAGTAAGTGACGAGATATCAACACCCGCCAAGCAGAATATCATACTTATCAGACTTGCTGATATAATGCTTCTCAGGGCTGAGGCTCTGAATAAGATCGGAGGCACGGCTAATAAAGATGAGGCACTCTCGCTGCTGAATACCATAAGGACCCGCGCAGGTCTGCCGGCATTTGACACAGAGGATGATGCAATAGCAATGTACGGAGATCTTGAATCAGCCATTCTGCATGAAAGATCAGTCGAGCTCTGCTTCGAGGGGCACCGCTGGTTTGATCTTGTGAGGACCGGCAAAGCAATATCAACAATGGGACCGCTGAACGGGCTGAGCAGTGAGGCCAACCTCGTCTGGCCAATTCACCAGAACTCATTGAACAAGAACCCCAATCTGTTGCAGAACCCATTCTACCAATAGACGCGAGGTGTTAATCATAAAAGATTACTTAGATGAAAAACAAGACAATAAGCAATAAGAAGATGCAGCTGATAAAAATGCTGCTTGCCCCGGTTGCCCTTGCTGCAATACTCGCCTCCTGCGAGATACAGCCAGATTATGAATACGAATACGGCAACCCTGGAGGTAAAATCAATATGACGGCCTGGGAATTCATCCAGACAACCGACTCCCTCTCCCTGATGGAAGAAGCAATAATTGCTACGGGACTACAGAGCTTCTACTCCGGCACAACTGTCAGAACCTACATCCTGCCCAGGAACAGTGCCTTCAGGGCTTACATGAAGACCAACAGCTTCCCGAATATCCAGGCTATTCCTGTTGCGGCGCTGGAGCCAGTCCTCAAGTATCATATTGTTAATGCAAAGGTCATTTTCACTGATCCGGAACTGCTCCCGAGCAATAACCCGATAGCATACCCGACTGAGAGCGGATCGGTCATGTACCTTTCGCATAACACAAGTTACCAGGGAGTTATCAACCAGGGGACAAAGAAAAACTGGACGATTATCACTTCCAATATAGAACCTACCAACGGAGTAATACATGTTACGGCGGATGTCGTATATCTTTCGATCTGAGGTTTGGTTTCATAGTGAAACAGGTTTGTTTTAAGGTTGAAGATCAGATGGGGATTTCAAAAGGGTGATTGGAAAAATAGAGAAATCACCCATCTGACTCTTTAAAACTTACCTGACGGTTGTGAAGTTTTTTTGGCGTGGTCCGATGTCCAATGCCGGGCCGTGAACTAATGCTTAATCGCAATGAAGATTAACAGATATAAACACCTTAATGTCAATGTCTTTTCTACAAGGGATGATATGGGCCGGGCTGCCGGAAAGGACGTTGAGGCCCGGGTTACCGGGCTATTGAAGATTAAGGATGAGGTGAGGATGGTCTTTGCGGCTGCTCCTTCACAGAATGAGATGCTCGATTACCTTGCAGGGTCGGAACTGATTGACTGGGGAAGGGTCACCGCTTTTCATATGGATGAGTATATCGGGCTCAATGGCGGGGCGGAACAGCTCTTTTCAAAGTATTTGCAGCGAAGGCTCTTTGACAAGGTCAGGATGAAGCAGGTACACCTTATTGGCGGAAATGCCGATACGGTTGCTGAAGCCGTCCGATACGCCGCCCTTATCAGCGAGGCTCCTCTTGATATCATCTGCCTGGGAATCGGTGAGAACGGACATATAGCATTCAATGACCCGCCTGTGGCCGACTTCAATGATGAACTTATTGTCAAGGAGGTTTCACTTGACCGTTCTTGCCGTATGCAACAGGTTAACGAAGGTTGTTTTACGGCACTTACAGAAGTGCCTGAAAAGGCGCTTACACTTACAATACCTGTCATCTTTAATGCCTCGCACCTCTTTTGCGTGGTGCCGGGGAGCAGCAAACGGGAGGCAGTTTTCAATACCCTCAACGGCCCTGTAACTACTGCCTGTCCTGCTTCTGTGTTACAGAGGCATCCTGACTGCAGCTTTTATTTCGACAGGGATTCATTCGGAGATCAGTAAAATAATTAAGTTTATCAGATGGGAGGAGGAAGGAGAAGATTCATAAAAAATGTGTTTGCGGGCACTGCCGGTGCTGCACTGGGGGGACTGACCATAAACGCGGCTCCGGCAGATGCCCTCAGACAATTGTTATTCAGAACTCCGGGGAACGACTCTCCGGTATTCCCTTTTATGAAGTATGTTCCGCGTTACAACTTTGGTGACTATATCCCGAAGGATCAGGGAGGCAAGTTCATACAGATGGCCGTCCTGGGATCAGAGGAGGATGAGAAGATTGTTTCGGCCATCAGGAATGGGGTGTTGTCAGATCTCTTCGGTGATCCGGTCGACTGGAAGAAATATGAGACAAGCGAGCTGGAAAAGAGTGTCTGGCTTAACAGGTTCTATTTTCTCCCTTCGTTTGCAAGGCTCTACTATCTGACAGGCGAACGGTCATACCTTGATGATATGATGCACATCGTAAGGCAGTGGATTGCGGACAACCCCCGACTGCCTGACTCGCACCGCACCACTTTCAACTGGCGTGACATGCAGGTGGCATGGCGCTCAATCCACTACACGTGGTGTTACTATCTTGGTGAAAAGGGGTTGACGGGAGAAGAAAAGAGAATTATAACTGATACACTGAAGGAGCATGCCCATATTCTCCTGACCGGTTTCGGACAGGCAAAACTGAATGAGTTCAATCACCAGTCGCACGGAGGGCTGGCAATGCTCTACCTGGGAGTGCTCTTCCCGCAGCTGGATGAGGCTGAAGAGCTTCGCCGAAAGGCAATGATAATCCTCAATCACCACCTTGCAAATGCCTTTTATGCCGACGGC
>JAVEZX010000167.1:0-5062 GCA_034002785.1 Bacteroidales bacterium | reverse complement strand
CTGCCTGACGCAACGTCAGCAGTAGAAGCCTTGCACCCTGCAATGATTGCACCTGCTGCAAGCCCCCCGATCTTGATAAAATCACGTTTTTTCATATAGTGTCAGAAATACCAGGTGTGCTGCGAAACCCGTTCCAGTCCCTTTCCCTCGGTGAAAGTCGTCACCCTCCTGGCGCCCTGCAGAATCTCAAGCAGATATGCACTGTAATTCGTCCTTGTCGAGTCGAAACTGTTAACCTTTACCATTCCAGATGAATGGATGAACTCCGTGTCACCTATATACATTCCAGTGTGGGTTATCCGCGGTTTGCCGTCCCTTACCCTGCCGAAATAGAGCAGGTCACCGGGTGCCAGTGTCTCGCAGGGCTTATCAATGCTCACCTCATCGCCGTATCGGAACTGGCCCGATGCATCACGTGTAAGTATGACACCTCCGAAATAATATATCATTTTTGTAAACCCACTGCAGTCAACCCCTTTGGTTGAGGTTCCACCCCAGAGATAGGGTGCACCCATAAATGATTTCGCAAAGCGAATAAGACCCTGCGGCGCGATGCCGGCCTCCTCAGCCCAGGTCCTGAAATCAGCACTCTCCTTTTTCTTTATCTCACCGCTCCTGCCGTCAGGTAGCACAACGGTCCAGCTGTCTCCCCGCGAACCGGTCCTGGCAACAATAACACCGAAGACAATGTCCGAAACAGTCTCTCCGTTGCTGTCAGCAACAACTCCGGTATGCCCTGTATATATTAGCCTGTCACTCCCTTTCCATGCAGCCAGTTCATCATCACTGAGCTCCGCCAGGTCATTGTCAGTCCAGCCGGTATAGGAATCCGGCGTCTGAACCAGGTACCATCCGCCCCGCTTGTTCAAAATCCTGACCGGTGTTCCCATCAGCGCCTGTGTAGACTGCTCCGCAGCATGCGATGGCCTGGTCCTGATATTGCAGACACTTACGGTGATCAGCCCCCAGGGCTTTTCCACAACCGCCGGATCAGGCATGACCGTAATGCTGTCTGCATATTCAACACCCGACTTCTCAAGCATCTCAATTATTGCACTCTTTGCACCCGGAAGATCTGTCTCTCCCTTCGCAGTAATCACGCCGCCATCTGACATCACGAGATCAACATCAACAATGGATTCGGCACTCTGAGGCACCATCCCAGCTGCAATGCTGTCAAGCTGTTCCTTCAATTCTGCCGGAACCTCTTTCTGCTGACACCCTGCAAGCTGAAAAACACATAATAAAAGAACAAGATAGTTTAAGGGTTTCATGAAAGTTGTATTACATCTTACAAATCCAAAAATAAATATTTATAATATTCAAGTCAATAGACAATTGAATTTTATTTAATTTGTCATAAAGATTTTTTATTAGCCATGAGGAGACCACTTGTATTATATAAGACAAATTAAGAACCCCGGTGGGCCGGCAAGGTTTAAAAGGAAAAGAATAAGTAAATATATTACCTTATATATGAAGACTATAACAAGGCGTTTTATTAATTCAGGGATTGCACTAGTGATGGTCTTTGCCCTGGCAGGACCATTGAACGGGCAAAATGTAGAGACCGGGGTGGAGACCCTGATAAAAAACAATTTCGAAATCCTGAAGGGCAGAAGAGTCGGACTGGTAACCAATCCTACCGGGGTCGACCGCTCTCTCAGGTCTACCGTGGATATACTCCACAATGCGCCGGAGGTCAACCTGGTGGCGCTCTACGGCCCTGAACACGGTGTGCGGGGCGAGTTCACCGCCGGGGAGTATGTCGATTTCGAGACCGATCCCTCAACCGGACTCCCGGTGTACAGCCTCTACGGCAAAACCCGGAAACCCTCTCCTGAAATGCTGAAGGATATAGATATATTAGTGTATGATATCCAGGATATCGGCTCCAGGTCATACACCTTTATAAGTACGTTAGGGCTTGTTATGGAGGCCGCAGCCGAAAACGGCATCCCGGTAGTGGTGCTTGATCGGCCCAATCCGCTTGGCGGAATCCGCATGGAGGGAGCTATCACCCGACCCGGCTTCTTCTCATTCGTCAGCCAGTTCCCGATCCCCTATATTCACGGGATGACCGTGGGCGAGCTTGCGATGTTCCTGAACGGAGAGCGACTGCTGAAGAACGGAGTGGTATGCGGACTGCACGTGGAGAAGATGACCGGATGGAAAAGGTCGGTGCATTTCAGGGAAACCGGCCTGCCATGGGTACCGTCCTCCCCACAGGTACCTCACGGAGACACACCTCTCTACTACCCTGCTACAGGAATTGCAGGGGAACTGTATGCCGTCAGCATCGGAGTAGGATACACAATTCCCTTCCAGACCTTCGCCGCCCCGTGGATCAATGCAGACTCACTTGCAACAGCCCTGAACAACCTGGACCTTACAGGAGTGATATTCAGACCTATACATTACAAGCCTTATTTCAGCACCCTCGAAGGCAAGATGGTGCACGGGGTACAGATTCACATCACTGACCCCTCCACAGCCCCCCTGACACTTCTGCAATTCTACATCATGCAGGAGGCACACCGCCTGTGGCCAAAGAAAAACCTGTTCACAATGTGCGATCCTTCACGCCACTCGATGTTCGACAAGGTTTGCGGAACGGATGAGGTGCGACTAACCTTTACAAAATCATTCAGGGTGGATGACATCCTGGATCTGTGGAACAGGGATATACCCGCTTTCAGGGCGAAAGCCGAAAAATACTTCCTTTACGACTGATCCTGCCGGAGAAGAGGAAAGGTCTGACGCATTTACCGGCATTGCCCGGATACTCTCCGACATGAACCTTCCGGCGCCGGAGCTCACTGGCCCTGATCTTTCCGCCCCCGGGCAGTTGTATCAGTGTATATTTGCCCCCTCCACACTCTTCTCGAGCTCACGGGCATGCTGCAGGAACTCATTCAGAAGCATCTCCTTGTAGTAGACCATTCCGTGAGTACCCCTGATCTTCGGACTCTCATTCTCATAGAAGAAGTCCTTGCCGAGGATCAGCTGCACCTGTTTGAACTGCTCAACCCACACCTGCTGTGACAGGTCACTGAACGGACCGTCATATGCAGGACTGGGAAACGAGGCGTTCACCTGGCTGACATAACAGTCGCTGAACGACTGGTTCAGTACCGCCATGGAGTTCAGTGAGACAGGTACAAACACATTCGCCTCAAAGGGCAGGAACCGGAACCATACGTTACGGTAACCGATTACTCTCAGCTCCGAGAGATCCTTCTCCTGGCTCCATTGCCTCAGCGCCTCTGCAATTGCCTGCAGTACCTTATAATGTGTATCCGGCCCGGAACCTTCGGGGTCAAAGGCCAGGCTGACTACATTTGGCTGTATACGCCTCAGGCACTCAAGTATAGGCTCCACATCCCTGTGCTTGTCAGGCTGCTGGGTGAAAATATCTCCTGTGTAGAATCCCAGTCGCAGGTGCTCGATATTGCGAACCGGCACACCGTAATGAGCCCAGACCAGTTCCTCCTCAAACTCCCTTAGCATCCCTTTTAGCTTCTGTATGTCAGTGGGATTCTTCTCTCCGCTGTAGCTGCCCCTTATAAGGTCAATATTCCGTTGAATCTGTGCATCAAGCTCATCCTTTGATTTCAACCGGTAAATATCAACCATCGCCCTTACAATCCTGTGACAGAGGCCTCTCATCTTTCCGGCGTCGTCCTTGTCGGCAACCTTATCGAGATAATGACTCACATCCTTGTCCCACTTGAACTTGTAGCCCGACTCAAAGAAATCGGGGTACCTGAGCATCTGAATCATGCCTGCGGCGATGAGACGCTGTGTCTCCTCCAGCAGTTCAAGCAACATGCTGTTTGTTACGGCCGTGAATCCCGATGTGAGCACCGAAAAATGAAACCTGTTTGTAATCTCCCTCAGCTGGGGTATAATTGCCGGGAAGATTCCCAGCATTATGTCATCATGGTGAGGCCCTGTATGGAAGAAGGTAGTGTTCCGCTCTCTCTTCAGACCCGCCTCAATCTTCCTTTTGGTTGATTCAATAACGTCCGCCACCGTATTCAGGCTCAGGCCTGGTATCAGGGAGCAGTACTCATCATTCTCAAGATCCTCAAGTACAAGCTTATGTGCATATTTTTCTATCTTCTGACAGAGGTCGAAGACTGCCCTTTCAGTTTTCTCGAAGGACCATTCGCCCTCTCTGAAGTATCTCTCCACGGAGTCATGGAGCTGCACCGCAGCACCCTCGGTAAGATAAAACCGGGCATTCTTCAGGCTCTGGAGCACAGTTGCCGGATAGAGGTTGTCAGGGCCACTCTCCAGTGCATTTCTCACAACCTGTGCCTTTGCATCACCTGCGGCGAAAATAATTGCGACAGCTTCCGGATTGTAAGTGATTGTTCCAAGCCCGATTGTAATCACCAATCGCGTTCTTGAGACCTCGATGCCTCCGAGGTCCCCCGCCGAGGCCGCCTGTGTCTCGAAGTTGGTGGCTGTGAGCCTCGTGGCAGAGTTGTGATCACTTCCCCTTGTATTGAAGGCAATGTGGCCGTCCGGACCTATCCCTCCGAGGAAAAATCCTATCCCTCCGAGGGCCCTGATCTTCTTCTCATAGTTCGTACACCAGTTGTCAATCCTGAATAGCGAGTCCTGCTGCAGCCTTTCCAGCCTGCTGCCGGCCTCTCTGTTACGGAGGGTAAGATCTATTGTATTGTCGGGAAATACCTCCGAATAATGCTTTCCTTCGGCGAGGGTAATCTCCTCTGAATTTATCAGCAGCGCCTTCTCCGGATCAAGGTCGAAGCCATCTATATAGAACTTGCTTACATAATCGAAGAAGCTGTTGTGCTGGGCCGGGTTTATGGGGTAGAACTCGTCAATCTGCACAAAATGAAGTCCTCTCAGAGATGGCTTATCCTTCAGGAAGAGACCGTTTTCCTCGCGGACCCTGACTGCGTCCGGCTTATCCCAGTTATTAAGGAGGTATTTGGTCCATTTGATAAAATACTCAGGTGTCTTGCCGGTGGGGAGGCTTATGACCCCGTCCGGATTCTCCGCCACCCACTCCAGGAAGCGTAATGCT
>JAVEZX010000166.1:0-5079 GCA_034002785.1 Bacteroidales bacterium | reverse complement strand
CCGGTGACCCGGTTTGCCCTGTTGAGGAAGAGTATCCAGAACTCCTCGTGGGTCAGGTCTTCCATCAGCGGGCTGATTATTCCGAATACATCGGCTGATGAGCGTATCTGTGGGTTTTCTGTGGCTTCAGCGATCTTTCGTCGCCGGCCCAGTTCCAGGGCTGCCGAGATTGTGACCGCCTTGGCTTCGCCCATCCCTTTGATTTTACGTATTTCGCCCGCGCTGAGTCTTCCCAGCTGACCGAGTGAGTTGCCGGCGAGTGCCAGCAGTTCGCGTGCCAGGTCCAGGGCTGAGTTGTTCCTGGTACCTGATCCGATGAGAATGGCTAACAGCTCAGCATCGCTGAGGCTTGCGGGGCCCTTGTTCCAGAGCCGTTCACGGGGTCTGTCCTCGACAGCCCAGTCTGTGATTTTCATTGACATGCAGCAAAACGAATTATCCCGCTGCAATATAAAAAAAACAGCCGTCACATGAAAGTGACGGCTGTGAATATATCTGGAATAGAACCCTATTTCAGGTTCTGAGCGTGTTTCGTGATGGAGGACTTGAGGTTGGATGCCTTGTTCTTGTGGATGACATTCTTCTTTGCAAGCTTGTCAAGCATCGCGCTCAGCTCAGGAAGCATCTTTTCTGCCTCAGCCTTCTCTGTGGTCTTGCGCATCTTCTTCAGAGAATTACGCATGGTACGTGCGAAGTACTTGTTGTCTTCCTTCCTTGTTTCTGCCTGTCTTGCGGCTTTGAGCGCCGACTTATGGTTAGCCATACTGTCTGTTTATAGTAAATTTCGTAGTCCATAGGGGAATCGAACCCCTGTTACCAGGATGAAAACCTGACGTCCTAACCACTAGACGAATGGACCTTAAAGAACTTAAAAAAGCGGATGCAAAGATGGCATCTATTTTTGAAAATACAAAATAATTTGCAAAAAAATATGCCGTCCCTGAACCCGCCCCGTTATGAGCCTGTCATAAGGGTCAGAAGACGTACCTTACAGAGAAGCCTCCGTTCCAGTGACCCCATCCGTTATTAATAAAGTGGAAGGTCGGTCCAGCGCCAAATCCGAAATTTAAAGGGATATCATCAAGGGTATATTCCAATCCTATTATTCCATCTATCCCAACAAGGACACCAGTATATTGGTAATCTTTATTCCAAAAGCCGAGATGAGCACCGGGACCGATGAACCAATCGAGGTTGGGAGTCCAGTCCGTAGGTTTCTGCCACTGATAGAAACCTGTGATTGAAAAGTTATTGCCCCAGTAGCCTGTCCCTGCGATTAGTTCGAGTGCGTTAGTGCTGTTAATGAATGTCTTGAAAGTGATACCTGAGGGATCACCGCCCCTGAGGCCGATGGCTGATTTGTAGCTCTGAGCCTGTGCGCCGGTTGCCAGTGCGGCCAGTACCAGAATAACCGTCAGTGTTCTTTTCATCATAGTATGATTTTTGTTTTGTTTGAAGAGCAAATATATAACTAAGCAACAGAATAAATATGGTTTTGTTTACTTAAAGAGTAACAGACTGAGGGCCATCAGGGCCATTCCGGAGACGAGACCATAGATTGAGAGGTGGTGCTCACCGTATTTCTCTGCCGCCGGGAGCAGCTCATCAAGCGAAATAAACACCATGATACCGGCCACGAAGCAGAAGAGCCCTCCCATCAGCGTCTCCGTCATCAGCGGCAGCAGCAGCAGGTACCCGACAATTGCTCCGACAGGTTCCGCGATGCCGCTCAGGAAAGAGAGCCTGAATGCCTTTCGCTTGCTTCCGGTTGCATAATAGATCGGTACCGAGACGGCGATCCCTTCCGGGATGTTGTGAATAGCCACAGCCACCGCAATGGCAATACCGATCTTCGGATCGGAGAGGGCTGCGGTGAAGGTTGCCAGTCCTTCCGGGAAGTTGTGTATCCCGATTGCCAGGGCGGTCATTGTACCCATACGAAGCAGTTTACCGCTCCTGGCCTCCTCTTCGCCCCCTTCTATTTTTCTGGCCTCGTGAGGGTTCTCCTGCGACGGGATGAGCCTGTCGATTATACCAATCAGAGCTATGCCGCCGAAAAAAGCAATGACTGCCACCCACCATCCCTGGCGATCACCCATGGCCACGGTCAGAACTTCCCGCCCCTTGACGAAGATCTCCACGAAGGCAACATAGATCATCACCCCGGCAGAAAAGCCAAGGCTTATGGTCAGAAACCGTGTGTTCGTCCTTTTCGCAAAGAATGCAATCGTGCTGCCCACGCCTGTAGCAAGGCCGGCAAAAAGTGTCAGCATGAAGGCAAACAGTATCGTATTGAAGTCAGGGTTCATTTGCTGGCGTACAGTTCCGAATCACCTGCCAAAAATACCAAAATTGGTTATCTTGCAGCCGTTAATGTGGCAAAAAATGAAAGTATCACTTTTCAATATATCGAACTTCAGGGTTGACGGAGGCGCGATGTTCGGAGTAATACCCAAAGCCCTCTGGAGCCGGCAGACGGAGGCCGATGACAGGAATACGATTGACCTGTCTCTTACATCAATGATTATTGATGACGGTGATCGTGTCATTCTTGTTGATGCCGGATGGGGAGACAAGCAGGATGAGAAGTTTTTCCGTCATGCGTACCTTCACGGCGGAGCGGGACTTACCGGAGGCATCGCAGAGTGCGGCTACAGGCCTGAGGATATAACGGATGTCATAATCACCCATCTGCATGCCGACCACTGCGGAGGATGCTTTGTCCTTGACGGCGAGGGCCTCACGGTGCCATTCTTCCCGAACGCAACATATCACATCAGCCGTGTTCAGTGGGAGTGGGCCAATGAATCAAACCTGCGTGAGGAGGATGCCTTTCTGCCTGAAAACATAAAGCCTTTTGAAGAGAGTGGCAGGCTGAACCTGGTTGAGGAGAACGGTGAACTTTTCCCGGGAGTGGAGCTGAGGCTCTTCTACGGACATACGCCGGGACTGATGCTGCCACTGGTTAGCTACCGCGGAAGGAAGCTCTTCTATGCAGGTGACCTGATCCCTACGGTTGCCCATATCCCCCTGCTCTGGAACATGGCTTACGATCTCCTTCCGCTTGTAACAATTGCCGAGAAGCAGGAGATACTTGAGGAGGCGTTGAACAATGATCATCTTCTTGTATTCCAGCATGATCCGCTTACTGAGTGCTGTTCTCTGTCTGAGACACCGAAGGGGATCCGCGCAGGCAAAAAGGGAAAACTGTCTGATTTCGTTCAGATCCGCTGAAGAAATCAGGTCTGCAGGGAAGGCATCTGCCGCCGGCAGCGATTCATTTATTTTGCCGAGGTTGAACCGCGGACAACAAGTTCCGAGGTGATGATCCTGTTCTGAATCGGGCCGCGCGGTTTTTCTATCCTTTCAATGAGCAGGCGTGCCGCCTCCTGTCCCATCTCGAATCCTTTCTGGTCCACAGATGTCAGTCCCGGATCGGTGAGTGTTGCTATCTGGCTGTTTGTGAATCCTACAACGGCTATATCCTCGGGTATCCTGAGACCGTGCTGCTTGATTATCATCATGGTCTGTGCAGCTGTCAGGTCATTGACGGCAAAGAAGGCATCAGGTCTGTTGGCGCGTTTCAGGATGTCAGGTATCAGTCGCTCTGCGCTGTCTATGTCATCACATTTTACGATATCCTCTTCAGCCGGTGTGAGGCGGTATTCCTTCATGGCCCTGAGGTAACCGTCCAGCCTGTGACGGGCTATTGCAAGCTGCGGGGGACCGGAGAGGTGTACTATGCGCTTCTTACCGGTACGCAGGAGATGATTCACAGCCTTGTAGGCTCCCGTCTCATCGTCAATCACAACGCTGTCAGTCTTTATCTCCTCCACCTCCCGGTCAAAGAAGACCAGGGGGATATCCTTGTCAAGAATATTACGGTAATGGCGGTAATCAGTCGTGGTTTTCGCCACCGATGCCAGGATGCCGTCTACGCGGCTGGAAAGCAGGGTGCGGATGTTTTTCACCTCATGCTCCCACCTCTCGTTGCTCTGGCAGAGGATCATATTGTAGTCGCGCTGATAGACAACATCTTCAATACCGCTGATGACTGTAGAGAAGAAGTAGTGTACCACATCCGGTATTATCACACCTATTGTTTTGGAGGATCCGCTTTTCAGGCTCAGGGCGATGGGATTGGGCCTGTAGTTCCACCGTTCGGCGAGTTCATTTACAGCATCGCGGGTTGCCTGGCTGATGTCAGGATGATCCTTGAGTGCCCTGGAGACCGTTGAGGGGGATATTCCCAGCTCGCGCGCGATATCTTTTATTGTTATGTTTTCTCTGCCCATAAAAAGGGTGCTGTTACACGTAAAGATAAAAAAAAATTCAGTGTCTGATACCTCCCGGAAATTTACCTGACGCCCAATTCAAACGTTTGCGGTAACGATTGCGTAAAAAAGCTGAAAAAGAGTTGGTTAACTCTTAAAAAAGATTGAATTTTAACGTCCCAAACCTGAACAAATAAATTTAGCAATAATAACAATTCTGAAAACTGCAATTAAATTGATCTATTTATGGAGAAACTAACTGGAAAACGGCTCTTCATGCTGACCTTCGGCATAATGATGAGTCTTGTTGTCTTCGGGCAACAGGTAAGAGTGTCAGGTACAGTTACCGATGCGGCCGACAGGCAGACGTTACCCGGAGTGAACGTCGTTGTCAAGGGCACGCTTACGGGAACTATTACCGGCGTTAACGGAGAATACTCCCTTATGGCGAAGCCCGGGGATATTCTTGTCTTCACCTTCATCGGATACCTGCCGCAGGAGGTTCCCGTTGGTGAGAGCAATGTGGTCAACGTTGCCATGCGCACCGATGTACAGGCTCTCGATGAGGTGGTGGTTATCGGCTACGGTACCGTAAAGAAGAGTGATGCCACAGGCTCTGTGGCTGCAGTAAGCTCGAAGGATTTCAACAAGGGAGCAATCACCTCACCGCAGGATCTACTTGTGGGCAAGAGTGCCGGTGTGGTCATCACCACAGCCGGCGGTGCTCCTGGCAGTGGTGCAACCATCCGCGTACGCGGCGGTTCGTCACTTAACGCCTCCAATGACCCGCTGATAATCATTGACG
>JAVEZX010000165.1:0-5153 GCA_034002785.1 Bacteroidales bacterium | reverse complement strand
TAACCTAAAAGCCCGGTAATGTACATCAGAACTGGAACTCCGGCATTTGATGAGCTTATCCCGAGGATAAGCAGGTTCCTGGAACAGGACCTCCTTGAACTTAACATAGATGGTGAGAAGATAAGGGGATACAGATCGCCTGACGCCCGTTCTGTCTGGATAAGGAATTACTCGGACATGATGAGGGCACTGCGCTATACTGAGAGTGACCTCATAAGCGTGGTTAAGCACTTCGCTGACAACCAGTCGCGTAACGGCCGCATCTTTGACTATTTCACCACCTTCCCCGAGAAACTTCCCTGCGAGCGCGAGAACTGGACCAAGTATGTCAGAACCCCCGTGGAGGCTGACACCGAGTTCCGGTTCATCAAGGCAGCATGGCTGGCATGGCAGGCTACAGGAGATGACGCCTTCATCCGTAACCTGATCCCCACCTTCGAGCGAGCCCTCACCTACGTCATGGACGGGCGCTATTTTGACCGTGAGAAATATCTGTTCCGCAGGCCCTATACGATAGATACGTGGGATTTTGCCTATACGGCGGGGCAGCACGACTGGCTGCAGTTCCAGATTGATGATAACACATTCTGGGGCTACTTCCACGGAGACAACAGCGGATATTACGAGGCCTTCCATTTCATGTCGCACTGGTACAGCATGTTTGGCGACAAGGTGCGGTCAGCCCTCTGGCGAGACCGTGCCCTGAGGCTTCGCAAGAGCCTGAACACACTCTGCTTCAACGGTTCGTTCTACACACATTTTGTGAAGCAGACCCCGGTGACAATCGAAGGGGTTGATGAGGCATCGCAGCTCAGCCTGAGCAATCCCGCCGCCATTAACAGGGGTGCCGCCTCACCGCGCATCGCAACGGCGATCATCAATGAGTACATGAAAAGGAGGGAGACAACCTCAGCCTTCGCAGAGTGGTTCTCAATTGACCCGCCGTTCCCGGCAGGCATCTTCGGCGACTACAAGCTTTCAAAAGGGGCCTATTGCAACGGCGGCATCATGCCGCTCACCGGCGGTGAACTCGCCCGGGCCGCACTTGAATACGGATACGAACAATACGGCATCGACATACTGATGCGCTACTATGACCTCATATCGCGCAACGGAGAGACCTACCTGTGGTACTTCCCGGACGGAAGGCCATCAACGGTTGAGACAAGCACCTCCCCGGAAGCCAAACCGACTGACGGCTGGGGATCCTCGGCGATGCTCTATGCCCTGGTTGAGGGACTGGCCGGTGTCCAGGACAAGGACAAGCTCTTCCGCAGGCTCCGGCTCTGCCCCAAGTGGATTACGGCCGGAGTGGAAAAGGCTGAGGTGAACATTGATTACAAGAGCTCGGGAGCCTTTGTCAGGTACGAATATGAACATACTGCCGATAAACTGATCATGAAGCTTACCGGCAGCTATGAGTATGTTCAGCTCTCACTGCCCGTTCCCGCGAACTACGTTGCGGGTGACCTGACAATTGGCGGCAAGAGGAAGAAATACATCATGGCATCAATCAATCAGAGCAACTACCTGATTGCCGATGCTGATGTGACAGGCGAGTGTGAGATCATCCTCGGTCTGAAGAAGAAGCATTGACCTTATAAAAGGGCTGGATATGAACTCAAGACCTGTAGCATTGATAACCGGAGCCAGCAGGGGTATTGGCAGGGCCATCGCCCTGGCACTGGCTTCCGAGGGCTATGATATTGCTGCTGTCGCGCGGACAACTGACAGTGACAGCATGGTTTCACTCCAGCCTGAGATAGAGGGCCTGGGGGCACAGTTCTTTCCTATAGGGCTCGATGTGGCGCACACAAACCTCCATGATGAGGCCATCTCAAACATCCTGGAGCGCTATGGAAGGATCGACATACTGGTGAACAACGCGGGAATAGCTCCTATTGAGCGCTGCGACCCGCTCGACATGGACGAGGAGAGCTTTGACCGCGTACTGAGCGTCAACCTCCGCGGCCCCGTTTTTCTTGCACGGCGCGTGGCCAGGGAGATGATCTTCATGAAGGAGAAAATCACCGGTTACAGGCCGTCAATCATGTTCGTCACATCATTTCTTGCCTATACCTCCTTCACACACGGCGTTGAGGTATGCATCTCGAAAGCCGGACTCAGCATGGCGGCTCTCGTCTTTGCCGACAGACTGTCCGAGGAGGGGATAACTGTCTACGAAATACGTCCCGGCCTCATTAAAACTGAACTTACAACAAGAAGCAAGTTCAAGTTTGACAGGCTTATAACCGAAGGCCTTATACCGCAGAAGCGATGGGGCACCCCTGACGATGTGGCAAAGGCAGTGGCTTCGCTGGCACGGGGCGACTGGTCCTTTTCTGCCGGAACCGTCTTCGAGGTCAGCGGCGGGATGAATATCCACAGCATCTAGAAATCAGCGTTTTAACAATTGGTGCCGACGGCCGGTCGGCCGTTTGAGCAACTTTTGTTGAACAAAACAGCCTCTTCAGTGGTTTTAAAGGAAACATAAACGCTGAAACAATGAAAAAGGCATTTTTTATAATATTGACATCAGTCTTTGCGGTATCACTGCTGAACGCTCAGAAGAAGTATACGGCTGACCCTTCAGCCACAGTAATTGAATGGAAGGGTGACAAGAAAATCGGCAGCTTTCACGTGGGCACAATCGATCTGAAGAGCGGCTGGCTTAACATTGAAGGCAATGCACTCACCGGCGGCGAGTTTGTCGTTGACATGAACAGCATAAAGGATACTGATCTGAAGGATGATAACATGCGCGCCAAGCTCGAAGGCCACCTCAAGTCAGACGATTTCTTCGGTGTTGAGAAATACCCGCTCTCGAAGCTTGTCATAACCGGCAGCTCGAAGCTTGAAGGCGGCAAGGCACTTGTAAAGGGTAACCTGACAATCAAGGAAGCCACCCACCCGGTTGAATTCACCGTCACCGAATCCAAAAATGGCGCAGTTATCACCTACGCGGCCGAAATCGTTTTTGACCGTTCACTCTACGACGTACGGTTCGGTTCAGGCAAATTCTTTTCCAACCTGGGCGACAACGCAATCAATGACGAGATAAAGCTTAATGTCAAGCTCGTCGTAAAATAATACCGAGTTTTTAGAATCCAGACCAGGGACCCGCGGGGGTCCCTTTTTTTGTCAGTAGCTCAGCGTGGCGGCGTTGGCCAACCCGATGAATGCCAGGTAAATCAACTTTGCCACATCCTCCATTATCTCAGGGGTGACGGCAGTCTCATCATCGCCTGGGAGATGGTAGTAGACTGGCTTGACTGCGTCGGTGGTGGAGAGGCTCATTGTCCTGAAGCCATCGGCAAGGAAGACAAGTCCGTCGCTTCGCGGCCTGCCATAGAAGCTTCCTCTTGAGGTGGAGGTTCTCATCGGCCGGTGAATGTACATGTCATTGGCCTTCGTGAAATACTCCGTCAGGCCCTGGCAGGTTTCAGAGGCGCTGACGGCAAGCCCGGTGCCGTTGCCCACCATGTCAAGATTGATGTAGGACACCGTCTTCTCTTTCGGGAACACCGGATTCTTAGTGTAGTGCTTGCTGCCCAGGAGGCCCACCTCCTCGCCCCCTAACAGAAGGAAGAGAACAGTGCGTTTCAGTTTGATGCCTGATGTTGCAAGTGCCTTTGCTGCGGCCATGATGTCAACCGAACCGCTCGCATTGTCAAACCCTCCCGCTACGAACAGGCCTCCGGCATTACCAACTGCATCGAAGTGTCCCCCGATTATGATTACCTCATCCTTCAGCACAGGATCCGTCCCTTCGATCATCGCAGCAATGTTGCAGGTCCTTCCTTCCGGATGCCGCGTCGTGTTCGCCTTAATTGTCATCACCTTGCCGGTGCCGAAGGAGGCTGGTTTGAAGCTCTTGTCTATCTGCTCCAGAAGAGCCTTGTTGTCCTTTCCGAGGCCCGCAAGGATATCCGCCAGCGGCTCGGGACCGATTCCGGTGACAATCAGGCTCTCGTGGTATGATATGTTCGGGTTGGCGCTGTTGCCGTCTATGTAAAGCATCCCCACGGCACCGTGGCGTGCGGCGTTCTCCGCCTTGTACTGGTGATAACAGTACCTGACCCATTTGGCATACTCCGGGTCACGGACATCCTTGAAGGGGACATCGCGGTTCATCAGGACGATCTTGCCCTTCACATCAATATTTTTGTAGTCGTCATAATTCAACTCCGGGGCAGTGGTGCCGTAGCCCACCCATACAACCTCGGCGGAAACCTCTCCGTTGCCCGAGTTCATTCCTGGGTAGAAGTCTTCCGGTGCGGAATAGCTCTTTTTAACCACGTAACCGTCCTTCTGCGGGATGTGCAGTTGCAGGGATCCGATATCGTTCACAACAGTGTAGGGATGGTCAAACCACTGGAAGAATGAACCGTTGTCACCGGCAGGCTTCAGCCCCCAGCTGTTCATCTTTTCTGCAGCCCATTCGGCAGCGGCGATATACTCCGGGGTGCCGGCCAGCCTGCCGTTATACTTCGGGGAACAGAGCTCTGCCATCCAGTCAGCTATCTCTTCGCTGCTGATTGAATGAAAATATTTAAGCATCCGCTGCTCGTCCGTATCCTGGGCAAAAGTCAGTAAAGTGAAGGCAATCGCAGAAATAAGGGCTATAAGTCTCTTTGTTTCTTTTCGCATGATAAGTGTAATATAAGAATGGTCAGTAAAAATAACTATTTGCAGGGATCTACTCAACAACAATTTCATCTATGAAAATCCATGACGGCTGGCCTGCCCCGCGGTGCCATTCGGGACACCTCTTCAGCGACCTGGCTGTGATCTTCAGTTTTGACACTTCCTCAGGGGTGAATTCAAACTCCATGTGAACGGGAACGATGTCCTGATTGAAGCTTGTGGTTTCATATTTCCTGGAAGCTACGGCGTGCCAGTCAGTTCCGTTCTCAGATGTCTCTATGATAACCTCTGAGGGAAGAAATATCCATGAAACATGATCACAAAGGAAATTCATGCCTACCCGGCTTACCATGACAGGTGCCTCCGGGGTAATTTCCATTATCATATCTTCTCCCTCATACCCGATCCAGCCTGATGAGAATGTCCTTCCGCCGAAGATACCGTCGGCCATGGCGGCGGCACCCTTTCCGTTGTACCGCGGGTGGATGGGTGACAGTGAGCGGTAG
>JAVEZX010000164.1:0-5155 GCA_034002785.1 Bacteroidales bacterium | reverse complement strand
GATTGTCGGGTGGGCATGCATTGTATGAGCCACATCCCAGACAGTGCTTTCAACCGCCATATAGGCTGCTGCCTCGCTGATCAGGTCGGTGGCATTGTGCGATATGATCTGCACACCCAGAACCTCGCCGTATTTCGGCTCGGAGATGATTCGAAGGATTCCCTCAGGCTGGCCCTCCGTAAGAGCCTTGCCGTTTGCCGAGAGGGGGAACTCATTTACCTTGTATTCTGTCCCTTCGGTTGTCAGCTGCTGTTCAGTCTTGCCGATCTGTGCAATCTCCGGGTCAGTGTATAGCGTCAGCGGCACACGCTCCGTCTCCATCGTCTCAGTGATGCCGAGGATATGGTTCACTGCCGCCATTGCCTGGGCCGATGCGGCATGTGCATAGATACTTCTGCCGTTCACATCGCCAACGGCATAGACGCCTTTGACGCTTGTCATGAAATGCTCATCCACAACGTAGAAACTCTCCTTTTCTTCGGGATTCAGTGATCCGGTGGGCTTGATACCCCTGCGGGGCATGCAGTTGACGATCCCTTCGTAATCATCAATATTGACAGAGTCATAACCTGCAGTGCCTTCTATTGTTTTAATTTTCAGTGAGTCAAGTCTCTTTGTAATATAGGCATTCAGGTAATCATCCAGAGCCGGGAACACCTTTTCGGAAGACTTCAGCAGTGTCACGTCCCTGCCTATAAGGGCAAGCATCTGGGATACTTCTGCAGCCACGGGGCCTTCGCCAACAACAAGAAGCTTCTGCGGAATCTCCTTCTGCGAGAACATGTTCTCGAGGTTGATTATCCGGCTCTCGTCGCCCACCTTGAAGGGGAGGGGCCTGGGATATGAACCTGTTGCAATGATTATGTTCTTCGTTTTGAGCATCCGGTTGTCAACAGTCACTGTATCTGCACCCTCGATAGAGGCAGTCCCGGAAATAGTCTCAACGTTGTTCTTCTTCAGCAGGTATTCTACTCCCTTGGTAAGACGTCTTACGATACGGTCAGACCTTTTCACTGCCTTCTCCCAGCTGAACTTAAGCGATTTCGGGTCGAGACCCTCAACACCGAAGTCGGCAGCCATCCCCAGCCTGGAGAAGTACTTTGCGCTCTCGAGCATCGCCTTGGAGGGGATGCATCCCCAGTTGAGGCACATCCCGCCAACATGCTTCTTCTCAATCACGGCAGTCTTCAGTCCTGCCTGCCCGGCCCTTATTGCGGCCACGTAACCTGCCGGCCCGGCTCCGATAATTATAAGATCATAATCCATCTCCGCACTCCTTTCTTTTATTGTCTCATTATAAGCGCCAGCGGATCTGAAACACCTGCTGCCACATCGTTAAGGAACTCCGTTGCCTCGGCTCCGTCAACCATCCTGTGGTCAACAGAGAGGGAGAGGGGCATCACGTTTCCTACCTTTATCTCACCGTCGGCCACTACCGGCTGCTGGTTGATACGGCCTATTCCCAGTATACCCACCTGCGGGTAGTTGATCACCGGAACACCGAACCATCCACCCAGTGCACCGTAGTTGGTGATTGTGAATGTGCCGTCCTTCATGTCCTCAAGTGTCAGCTTCCTGTCGCGTGCCTTGACAGCAATCTCCGCCACAGCACGGCTCAGATCCTTTATGCTCAGTTTGTCGGCATCACGTATCACCGGCACTACGAGGCCATCCTCTGTACTTACGGCAATCCCGATGTTATAGTAGTTCTTGTAGATAATATTGCCCTTTTCAAAGTCCATCTCGGAGTTGAGTTCCGGGTGGCGTTTCAGCGCTGAAACCACTGCCTTTATGATGAAGGGCAGGTAGGTAAGGCTGAGGTCCTCCTTCTTGTACTCCTCCTTGTAACGGGCGCGGGCGTCCACAAGTTTTGACACCTCAGGTTCCTCGAACAGGGTCATATGGGCTGTGCTCTGCTTTGAGCGCAGCATATTGCGTGCTATTGACTTCCTGATCTGGGTCATCGGCCTGATCTCGATGAGTTCACCGGGGAGAGCCTGGGCTGCTGGCGCTTTCGCGGCAGTAGTCGTGTACGCTGCTGCAGGAGCGTGGAAGTTCTGTATATCGCTCTTCATCACCCTGCCGGCGGGACCTGTACCGGTCACCTGGTTGATATCGATGTTCATCTCCCTGGCCATTGCCCTTGCTACAGGGGTGGCAAGAACCTTGCTTCGCTCTGCGGAAGCTGCAACCGGCTTTGGCTCTGTCCCCTCCTCACTTGCCGGAAGGAGTGCGTTGCCTGATGCCACCTCGATGGTTCCGACGACACCGGCGCCCTTCTCCTCAACCTGCTCAGGCTGGGTTGCAGGGGCTTCTGCTGCGGCTTCGCCGGCAATCTCTATCTCAACGAGGGTTTCTCCCACGTGAATGGTTTCACCAACCTTACCGTAACGGGCGGCGATGACACCTTCGCGGGGCGAAGGGATATCCGTAACCACCTTGTCGGTCTCCATCTTCACCAGCGGCTGGCCAACCTTAACGGCAGTGCCCTTGTCAATGTACCACTCGATGATGATACCCTCGGTGAGGCCTTCGCCTATATCCGGGAATTTGAATATATATCTCATTACTTCAGAATTTTATAGTTCTTTCAATCTCGTAGAAGATCTTCTCCGGGGTTATCATATAGTGGTGTTCGCCCCTGGGGTAGGGTACTATCACATCGAAGGCAGCCACCCTCTTTGGCGGTGCCTCGAGGTGAAGGAATGCCTCCTCGTTGGCCACGGCCATGATCTCGGATCCGACGCCGAAGCTGCGGGGCTCCTCACCTACGAAGATGATCCTTCCGGTCTTCTTCACAGAAGCGGTAATTGTCTCCTTGTCAAGGGGGTATATGGTTCTCAGGTCTATCAGCTCCACCGAGTATCCTGCCTCTTTCGCCATCACCATTGCCTTCTGCACCTCGCGTATCATGGCGCCGTAAGCAACCACGGTAACATCGGTGCCCTGAGACAGGACCTTGGCTTTGCCGATAGGAACTGAGAATTTTTCTTCACTTACTTCCTGCTTTATTGCGCGGTATATGCGCTTGGGCTCAAGGAATAATACGGGGTCATCACTCTCTATAGCAGAGATGAGAAGTCCTTTAGCATCATGCGGTGTTGACGGGACAACAATTTTAAGTCCCGGTATGTGTGCAAACATTGCCTCCATGCTCTCGGAATGGTGCTCCAGGGCGTTGATCCCGCCGCCGTAGGGAAGACGGATCACTATCGGCATCTTGTATTTGCCGCGCGACCTGTTGTGCATTCGTGTTACATGAGAGATAATCTGGTTGAAGGCCGGGTAGATGAACCCGCAGAACTGCATCTCTATCACCGGGCGCAGACCGGCAGCAGCCATTCCTACCGCTGTGCCGGCGATACCTGACTCAGCCAGGGGTGAGTCGAAAACCCGCTCCACACCGTGTTTCTGCTGTAATCCCTCGGTGACCCGGAAGACGCCGCCCTCATAGCCGACGTCCTCACCATAGACTACGACACTCTTGTCCTCAGTAAGTTTAATGTCCAGCGCGTCATTGACGGCATTGACTATATTCATTGCTTTCATTTGCGTCCGTTTTTCCATTGTAAGAATTTTTCATGTTCAATCTGCTGATCGCGAAGCTCCTGCGGCATCTCGGCATAGGTGTATTTAAAGGCATCCTCAAGAGGATAGGTGACCGTCTGTTCGGTCTCCATGAACTGCCTGTCAATCTCCTTATTGTACTCATCCACAAGCTTCTCCTCCTGGGCATCTGACCAGAGCTTCTTCTTCTCCAGGAAGAGCTTCATGCGACGCAGCGGGTCCTTCAGGTCCCACTCTTTCTCCTCATCGGTTGTGCGGTACTTGGTCGGGTCATCTGAGGTTGTATGTGCACCCTTGCGGTATGTTACTGCCTCGATCAGCACAGCCTGGCTCTCCTTGCGGGCGTACTCGTGTGCATACCTGAAGGCGGCCAGCATAGCGAAGATGTCGTTGCCGTCTACCTTGATACCCTTAATGCCGTATGCTTTTGACTTTATTGCCATGTTTATGCTGGCGGTCTGCATCTTCACCGGTACCGAAATAGCGTACTGGTTATTCTGCACCACGAAGATCACAGGCACTTTCCAGACTCCTGCGAAGTTGAGCGCTTCGTGGAAATCACCTTCCGACGTTCCTCCGTCTCCCACGAAAGCCATTACGACTTCATCCTTTTTTTCATACTTGATGGCGTATCCTATTCCTGCTGCATGCAGAAGCTGTGATGCTATCGGCACCGAGGAGGGAAGCATATGATTCGCACCTGCGAACTTGGTACCCTCTTCGAATCCCATGTTGAACATGAAAACATCTTTCATTGTAGCGCCTTTGGCCAGCCATGCGCCCAGCTCGCGGAAAGCCGGTACCAGCCAGTCGTCATGCCTCAGCACCGCACCGGCGGCCACCCCGATGGCCTCCTGACCGTAGTTGGGAGGGTAAGTGTAAACGCGGCCCTGTCGCTGATACGAGACAATCATGTGATCAAGCGTCCGGACAAAGAGCATGTCTTTATACAGTTTCAGCATCTCGTCATCGGAGAGCTTGGGCATCAGTTCCTTGCTGATGACCTTTCCGTTGTTATCGATGACCTGCAACATCTTGTCATCTGCAGGGTCAAACTGGTCGAACATATTTTATTTTGTTTAACGTTTCTTGCATAAAATACAATCAAATCAACTATTTGTTCAGTAAACTGCAGTTCAGATTGAACACAAAACGATACAGCCCCGTCAAAGTACGGGGTTCAGAGAACTCTGACAGGTAATTTAAGAAATTTTTCCGAAAAGGGTATGTCAGCCGTGTAAGTACTTACTCTGATTTTCCGGAGGAATAATCAATCTTCCATGAGACAGGAGTGCCGTCGGGGCTTACCATGCTTATTCTTCTTACATTTCCTTCGAGTGTCTGTGAAATGATTCTTGCGCCAGTGGCTGTTACAGCGGGCGTTCCGGAACCGGGGGGTTCATGTACAAGGAGAGTGTAAGTGTCAGAGGCAACAGTCCTGCTGACGCCTGAAAGGACCCCGTCCTTCCATGTTATATCAGAAAGATCGGGGGCTCCGCAACTGATATGCCTGGAGGTGGCAAGCACCTGCGGATTCTGCTGGGCGGGCCTGATGCAGAATAGCTGGCAGTTGTACTTCGGATCAGGG
>JAVEZX010000163.1:0-5158 GCA_034002785.1 Bacteroidales bacterium | reverse complement strand
TAAAGGCAGGAATTATGAAAAAAGTTGGTCTAATTGTCGTCCTCGCTCTGCTTGCAGTACTGGCATTCAGTTCATGCAATCGTGAAGCATGTCCGGCATACAGCAGTGCCGATGCTGCTTCAACGGAGCAGGAAGGCTGATCATCGCTTCTCCCCCGCTGCCAGTCTTAACATCAGCGCAACAATGATTAAGAGATTTTGGCACGTCATACTTTTTATTGCTATCTGCGGGTCTCTCGCAGGGCAGGGAGATATTGACCCTCAGGACAGGATTTTCTGGCGCAATGAGAAATCGATTGGCCCGGCACTCAATGCTGACGGCTGGTCGATCATATACCGTGACCTGCGTCAGTTCAGGCCCAATCAGCGATGGTTTATTGAAGGAAGTGTCGAAGGCTTCAAGCACCCCAAGGAGATAAAGTTGTCAAATTACTATTTCCAGAGTCCGGGTTCATTTGTGTTCGGGAAGCTGAATACCACATGGACCATCGGGGCAGGGGCCGGTTACCAGCTGGAGATATTTGAAAAACATGACCTGGGAGGGGTTTCAGTCAGTTGGTTCGGAGGTGGCGGGGCAACCCTGCTCTTTGCCAAGCCAATCTATTACAAGATCATAGTTCTGCTGGGGAACGATTACTATACAATAGAGGAACAGAAATTCGACCTGACCATTCACCAGCCGCTCGATATCATGAGCAAAGCCTCCTTCTTCAAGGGTTTTGACGAGATAAAGCTTTACCCGGGACTTTACGCGCGCACCGGGTTCAACTTCGAATACAGCAGGAATGACAGGGTAACCCACACCGTGGAGGTGGGTGCCTCACTTCATGCATTTGCAAAGACCATTCCCATAATGGCCAGCGATGACAACAAGCAGTTCTTCCCCTCAATATTTGTCGGTTACCGTATTGGCATGATACTCGATCCCGTCAGCCAGCGGGGCCTGTTTGACCTTCTCCGAAAGCAGCCCGCAGAATAATTATCGCTCATTGTTGGCCTCTCCTTTTTATTTTGTACTTTTGTCATTCGTTTTAGTAACCTTATTAACATTATAGCAATGGCAAAGATTAAAGTAGCAATCAACGGATTTGGCAGAATTGGCCGCAATGTGTTCAAGCTGGCATTTGACAATCCCAATATTGAGTTTGTGGGAATCAATGACCTTACCGATACAAAGACACTTGCTCATCTCCTCAAGTATGACTCCACTCAGGGGCAGTACCCCGGAGTAACCTATGATGAGCAGAATATCATAGTGAGGGGTGACAAGATTAAAGTAACGGCAGAGAAGAATCCCGCGTCAATTCCATGGGAAGTGACACCTGATATCGTGATAGAATCAACCGGTATTTTCACCTCCAGGGAGAGCCCCAAGGGCGGTTACGGTGACCACCTTAAGAACGGCGCAAAGAAGGTTATTCTGACTGTTCCCGCGAAGGATGCCATTGACGCAATGATAGTAGTCGGTGTTAATGACGAAATTCTCAAACCAGAGCATTCATGTGTATCCAATGCATCATGCACCACCAACTGTCTTGCTCCCGTGGCAAAAGTTCTGAATGACAACTTCGGCATCGAGATCGGTTATATGACCACCATTCACTCGTACACCAATGACCAGCGCATCCTCGATCTTCCGCACAAGGATCTCCGCAGGGCGAGGTCAGCTGCCCTCTCACAGATTCCAACCACCACCGGTGCAGCCAAGTCAGTCGGCAAGATCATACCCGAACTGAAGGGCAAGCTTGACGGTATCTCAGTGAGGGTCCCGACGCCCACCGGCTCACTGGTTGACCTTGTTGCCGTTCTGAAGAAGGCCGCAACGAAGGAGGAGATCAACGCAGCAATGAAGAAGGCCGCTGAAGGTCCGATGAAAGGCATCCTTGAGTATACCGAAGACGAGATTGTCTCCGTTGATGTAATCCACAACCCGGCATCATCAATATTTGATGCTCAGAGCACCATGGTCAACGGCACGATGATCAAGGTCCTGTCATGGTATGATAACGAGTGGGGTTATTCGGCAAGGTGTGTTGACCTCATCGAGATGATGGGCAAAATGCTGTAATATCCGGCAAACCTGCCTCCTGGCAGAAATTGCAATTATATGATGTAGCGTGGGGTCTCAGACCCCACGTTTCGCATATATATACATGATCTGAATCCGGGTGATGTTGGCATATGTATGCATGATCCGCATCCGGGTGATGATATCCCCCCGGTTACAACACCATCTGTACATCCATGTTAATGCCGACCGAATCGCGGTAGTGTTCGCCCAGTTCGTGCATGGCCTCGTCATCCTCCTCGTATAGCCAGGTGATGCGTATCCTGTAGCGCGGAGCCCGGTAGCTGCTGATCATCCTGAGCACATCACGCAGCGCCTTTGATGATCCGCTGTTGATATATTCCAGGAAAATGACAATCCTGAGTGTGGTGAACCGTTCCAGGTGCGATCTGATCCATGTCTCCAGCGGAGTGTAGATAATATCAGGCCTCTCAGCAATTGAACGTCCGGTGATGCTCAGCACGTCCTCATCCTGATCATAGGTGATCCGGGGAATATTGTTCGATCCTGTCTGAATTATCTCAATGCTCATCTTTCAAACTCCTGCATTAATACAATGCGGTTCATCAGATAGGTAGGAGGTCACTCATAGCGAAGCGCCTCAATCGGGTCAACTGCCGATGCCTTTACGGCGGGGAAGTATCCCGAAGCAATCCCTACCAGGAAACAGGCCAGCACTCCTCCGATGACCCACACCCAGGGCACCGTGAAACTTGAACCCATCCCGAGAGAAACGAGGTTACCGATAAGAATTCCTGTAATAATGCCAAGGAGGCCTCCCATCTGCCCGATAATGACAGATTCATAAAGAAACTGTTGCCTGATTACTGATTTCCGCGCCCCGAGTGCCTTTCGTACACCAATCTCCCTTGTTCGCTCCGTAACGGATACCAGCATGATGTTCATCAGACCCACAGCTGCCCCGAAGAGAGTAATAAGTCCGATTATTGTGGCAGCCAGCGTCACATACTTGATGTTCTCCATCAGCATCTCGATCAGGGTGTCGCTCTTCTGAACATTGAAATCAGACTCATCCCGGGGGTCGAGGTTACGCACTATCCTGAATATACCCTCGGCTTCGCTTGCCATCATGTCGAGACTGACCGACTTCTGCGGCATCACACCTATATTGTATGAAATGTTGGGCCTTGAAAAGTACTGTCTGGCAGTGGTAATGGGGATAATGGTCACCTGGTCAGTTCCCATCATGCTTGCGCCGGAACTCTTGATCACCCCGATAACCGTGAGTTTCAGGCCGGGGAGGCTTATCTCCTTGCCTAGCGGGTCAACGCCTGGAAAGAGGAAGCGGACTATATCCTTCCCGATAATGACCACATGCCTGCTGCCAGCCAGGTCTTCCTGTGAGAAGTTGCGCCCTGATTCAAGCTCCTGTCCCGCAATGGTCAGGTAGTTTTCATCCGAACCCAGGATTGAAATGTTGGGATTGGTTTTATTGTTACCGAAGCGGTATTCGGCCATGCCGGATGCATTGAATGATACTGAGACCCAGGCCGGTTCCCGGAACCTCTCCTTGAAGGCTATGGCCTCCTTAAAGGTGATATGGGAATGGTTTTTGGTACGGATATGCTGATCACCAACAATAATCCTCATTGAGCGTGAGGTGATTGTGAAGGAGTTAGCCCCCATCATTGTGAATTGCTCGGTAAGGGTACTCTTCAACCCGTCAATAGCAGTGAGTATTCCCACAAGGGCCATGATCCCGAAAGCGATTATAGCCATTGTCAGTGCAGCCCTGACCCTGTTTGACCTGATTGCCTTGAATGCAACCCTGACATTCTCCCAGAATAAAGTCAATCCTTTCACGGTACTTCCTTCAGATAAAGATGGAACTAAGATACATCTTTTCTGAATTTCTTCTTCGTTAACATTCACTTCATTTTTTACCTTTGCCCGGGTGAAGAACGACCATCTGTCAGTTGAACTTGGCATTGATGCCTTTGCAGAGCTGGGAAGAGCGATGCGCGAAGGTGCAACCGGCTCCGGCACAGGATCCGGAAAACGCTTTCATGACCTTTCCGCGACGCTGTATCTCTCCAATCCATGGTTCACACCTGAGAATGTCAGGCGTGCTCTCTTCGCAACCGGGGCTGTTCTCACCAAAGAAAAACTGACCCGGTGGTTGTCGGCGTACCCGGAACTCAGTGAGGAACGTAATCCGGTAACGGTGGGGGTGGTTATGGCCGGTAACATTCCGATGGTAGGATTCCATGACCTGCTCTGCGTTCTTATATCAGGAAACCGCCTGCTGGCCAGGCTGAGCACCAGGGATGAGCTGATGATGAGAGCCGTGGCCGCAACACTGACTGAAATTGAACCGGCGTTCGGACATGTTACTGAGCTCACAACCGACAAACTGAAAGGATTCGGGAAAGTGATTGCAACGGGAAGCAACAATACCTCAAGGTACTTTGAATACTATTTCAGAAATGTTCCCTCCATCATCAGGAGGAACAGGAACAGCATCGCCATTCTTGACGGGACAGAGAGTGACGGTGAACTGGAGCTGCTGGGTGACGATGTCTTTTCATACTTCGGACTGGGTTGCAGGAGTGTTTCAAAACTGTACCTCCCCCGCGGATATGACCCGGCATCCCTCCTGCCCCGCTGGGAGCGCCATGAATCACTCTGCTCCCATTACAGGTATATGGTAAACTATGACCATCACAAGGCAGTGATGATAGTAAACAGGGAAAGTTTCACTGACGGCCGGTTCATTCTGCTTAAGGAGTCGTCTTCATTCACTCCCCCGATGGCTGTGCTTCATTATGAGTTCTACGACAGCGGAACAGGCCCTGCCATAACCCCGGAAATGAGCGATGGGATGCTGCAATGCATAGCCGGACACGGACATCTGCCTTTCGGGAAAACCCAGAAACCGGAACTGTGGAATTATGCCGACAATGTTGATACAATCAGTTTCCTGCTAAAAAAATAAGTCGGAGTGAATCTATTATAAAAAATATTAAATTGCACAAGTTGAAAAAGTGAGTGTTATGGTATACAGATTCGTGGTGTTATCTGATGAGGATGAGGCGTTTGCTAGGGAGTTTGAGTTCCTTGACAGTCAATC
>JAVEZX010000162.1:0-5182 GCA_034002785.1 Bacteroidales bacterium | reverse complement strand
TAGAACTGACCGGTCACAGGAGTGACTGTCAGAAAGGAGAGGATAGCCAGGAACGGTATTAAGAGTCTTCTTCGTGTCATAATCAATGGCGGAGGGCCTCCGGAACCGAACAAAATCTGTTCCAAAAGAGGCTATCCGTGTGACAAAACTAATGGATAAACCAATAAAAAAACAACCGCTTATACTTTTTTGTTAATTTTGGTGGTTATTATGGTACAACCTGTATGGCCTGATCTTTGTTAAACAGATGGAATAATAACATTGATGAGGGGAAAAAACAGATAAAATATGAAAAGGAGTTTACTAATTCTGGTTTTTGTGACGGTGGTTGCCGTTATGCACGCTCAGCCGAAGCTTAATTTTGCAAACACCCGTCATGATTACGGCACCATGAAGGAGGAGGCCGGCAAGAAGGAAGCTGTCTTCAGTTTCACCAACACCGGGGATTCGGTTCTGGTAATAACCAAGGTTCAGCCCTCGTGCGGATGTACGGCATCAGACTACACAAAATCACCTGTTCCTCCCGGGGGGAAGGGATTCGTGACTGCGGTTTTTGATCCGCGCGGCTACAACAGCCGTTTTGCAAAGAGCATATCAGTCTATTCAAATGCAAAGCCTGCAGTGACTGTTCTTATAATTGAAGGGGAGGTGACGCCGCGTGAAAAGACGGTTGAGGAGCAGTTTACCTTTGCCGTGGGTCCTGTCAGGTTCCAGTCGAATCACCTGGCTTTCACAACCACGAAGAAGAGTGAAAAGAAAATCAGGGTTATGCCTGTCATCAACACCTCGAAAGAGCCTGCCACCATTGAATTTGAAAGTTTGCCTGCGCATCTTCAGATGAAGGTTTCGCCTGCCACTCTCAAGCCGGGCGAGAAGGGGGTTATAGAGGGTACCTATGATGCAAAGCTGAACAGCAGTGCATGGGGTAACGTGTACGATCTGGTTCGGATGAAGGTAAACGGCCAGCCGATGCCTAACATATATCTGTATGTTTCGGCCAACCTGGTTGAGGATTTCTCAGGGCTCAGTGCACAGCAGCTGGCAAATGCACCGGTTTTCAAACTGGAGTCAAATACAGTAGACTTCGGGACTATCAAACAGAACTCCTCAGCGGACGTCGAGTTCATGTTTACCAATGAAGGCAAGACTGACCTCATCATCAGGCACGTGAAATCAGGTTGCGGATGCACCGCACTGATGCCAACGGAGAATGTAATCAAGCCCGGAGCCAAAAGCTCCATAAAGGCCAAATTCAATTCCGGCGGTTACAAAGGCCAGATTTACAAGAATATCTTTGTCTACACCAATGATCCCAAGAATTCTGAGGTAATGCTTATGATCAAGGGGGAGGTGCTGGTTGAAGCTGACAAGGCGAAGTAAGGAATCCGGAGGTTAAAATTGCAATGAGCAGGGACAGGCGGTCAACAGGGGCTCTCTCGGTACAGCAGGGAGTACCCCAGCCTCCCAGTATCAATCCTGATATGCTTAACCGCCTGAAGAAGAACAGGCGAAGAAAACTCACGGTTGACGATTACGTTGACGGGATCCTTCGTGGAGACCGGACGATACTGAGCCAGGCGATCACGCTTGTCGAGAGCAGTCTTCCTGAACATTATGATCTTGCCCAGGCTGTGGTGGAGCGTTGTCTTCCCGCCAGCTCCCGATCGGTGAGGGTCGGCATCACCGGGGTCCCCGGTGCCGGCAAGAGCACATTCATTGACACATTCGGGACATTACTCACGAAGTATTACGGCCGGCGTCTTGCTGTGCTTGCCATTGATCCCAGCAGCCAGCAGAGCGGCGGGAGCATAATGGGAGACAAGACCAGGATGGAACAGCTGAGTACGGACCCTGATGCATTCATACGCCCTTCGCCATCGGCAGGCACCCTTGGCGGGGTGGCGCGCAAGACGAGGGAGTCAATAATACTCTGCGAGGCCGCCGGGTTCGACACCATTCTCGTGGAGACGGTAGGTGTGGGACAATCGGAGACCGCTGCACATTCCATGGTTGACTTCTTCCTGGTGCTGATGCTTGCCGGTGCCGGTGATGAGCTTCAGGGTATCAAGCGGGGCATCATGGAGATGGCTGACACCATAGTGATAACCAAGGCTGACGGGAGCAATGTCCGTAAGGCTGAGACAGCACGGGTAGAGTACAAAAATGCCTTGCATCTGTTCCCTCCGGCACCGTCGAAATGGAGTCCCAGGGTGATGACATGCTCATCGCTGGAGAAGACCGGAATAGCAGAAATATGGGAGACTGTACGCGATTATGTCAGTGTCACCAAGAGCAATGGCTGGTTCTGGGAGCGCAGGAGGGACCAGGCGGTGACCCGTATGCACGAAACGATCATAGATACCCTGAAGATCTCATTTTACAATCATCCTGACGTGGCATCACTGCTTCCCGGTCTTGAGAAGCAGTTGCGCGAGGGAGAGGTCACCTCATACAAACCAGCTTCAATCCTGTTGGACAAATATTTCGGGAGAGAAGGCCGGTAAGCAAAAATCAGTATCTTTGAACCTTCCAATATAAATAGTGTTAACTGATTAAAACAGTTCAGATGAAAAAGACAATTATCCTTCTTCTGGTAGCAGTTGTTGCTGCATCATGCGCCAGAGAACCCAAGTTTGTGATTTCAGGTACCCTTGAAGGCGCCGGCAGTGAGACGGTAATCCTTCAGAAAAGGATCCCCGGAGGATATGAAGGCATAGATACCGCAGTCATTGAGAACGGAGCTTTCAAAATGGAAGGAGTTGTGGATTATCCCCAGCTCGTGAACCTTGTCTTACAGGGCAAGCGCGGAGGCCTGAATTTCTACCTGGAAAACTCTGAGATAACAATTCACGGTCATGCCGATTCACTTTACCTGGCATCGGTGAGCGGTTCATCCACCCAGGCTGAGTTCGACAGCTACAAGGCTCTGTTTGATGAGTCGAATGCCGAGATGACAACGATCTATGACCGCTATCGCGCTGCGAAGATGGAAGGAAACGAAGAGCTGGCCTCTTCCATAGAGAAGGAACTCGAAGCTCTGGATACGAAACAGGGTGATATCAGGAAGGAATTTATTGCCAATAATCCTACATCCTATGTTGCTCCCGCAGTGCTCAGCGAACTGGCATATTACCTTGAGGCTGATGAGATGGAAAGCCTGCTTGGCAAGCTCGATACGTCGCTCAACAAGGTACAGTCTGTTATTACGATGAAAGAGAGGCTTGTACAGCTCAAGGCTGTTGCGATGGGGCAGAAGGCTCCCGATTTCACGCTGAATGATGTTGACGGCAATCCGGTTTCGCTCTATTCGAAGCTTGGAGGGGATACGAAACTCCTGCTGATCGATTTCTGGGCTGCATGGTGTCCGCCCTGCCGCCAGGAGAACCCGAATGTGGTTAAAGTATGGAAGGAATACAACAAGAAGGGTTTCGACGTGTTTGGCGTGTCACTTGACCGCACAAAGGAAGACTGGGTGAAGGCCATCGCTGATGACAACCTTACCTGGACTCACGTCTCTGACCTCAAATACTGGGACTGTGCTCCCGCCAAGCAGTATGCAGTCAGCGCCATCCCGGCCAACTTCCTGATTGACGGAAACGGCATCATTGTGGGACATAATCTTCGCGGTGATGCACTTGCAGAAAAGGTAAAAGAGCTTCTCGGGAACAAGTAATCAAAATATTTACTAATTTAGATAGCCGTTGGGGCAGGTGTCTCAACGGCTATTCTTTTACTTTAATCATATGGCAATGAGCAAAAAAGATGAATTTTTCAGTCACATAAGCAGTGGTTATGCCAGCAAGGGCGACTATATCATACTCGGGGGTGCAATGCTTGATAAGGAGGCTATCGCGGATGCCCACATCCGCATACCCCTCAAGACACTGAACCGTCACGGGCTCATCGCCGGGGCAACGGGAACCGGGAAGACCAAGACACTTCAGGTGATCTCGGAGCAGCTATCACTCAAGGGCATACCTTCACTCGTCATGGACGTCAAGGGTGATCTCAGTGGTGTTGCCAGACCCGGGACTGAAAATGATTTCATCAGGGACAGGCATTCCAGGATGAACCTGCCCTATTCGACGATGGGATTCCCTGTTGAGCTTCTGACAATATCAGAGCAGAGCGGTGTCAGGCTACGGGCAACCGTATCGGAGTTCGGGCCCGTTCTCTTCTCGAGGATACTTGACCTGAATGATGTTCAGGGCGGAATCATGTCCATTATATTCAAATACTGTGATGACAACAAGCTGGCGCTGATAGACCTAAGGGACATCCGCAAGGTCATTCAGTACCTGACGGGTGAGGGCAAGGCGGAACTGGAGAAGGAGTACGGTGCCATGTCAACTGCATCAACCGGTGTGATCCTTCGCAAGATTATTGAACTGGAGCAGCAGGGGGCGGAGCGGTTCTTCGGAGAGGAGTCGTTTGATGTCATGGATCTCATGCGCAGGGACAGCAACGGGAATGGCTATATAAACATAATCAGGCTTACTGATATCCAGGACAAGCCGAAGCTCTTCTCCACATTCATGCTATCGCTGCTTGCCGAGGTCTACAGCAGGATGCCTGAGAAGGGTGATCAGCCGAAGCCGGAGCTGGTGATCTTCATTGATGAGGCTCATCTCATCTTCAGCCAGGCGAGCAAGGTTCTTCTCGAACAGATCGAAACAATAGTCAAACTTATACGTTCCAAGGGTGTGGGAGTTTACTTCATTACCCAGAACCCGATGGATGTGCCGGCTTCGGTACTGGCTCAGCTGGGATTGAAGGTGCAGCATGCGCTGCGTGCCTTTACCGCGAATGACAGGAAGGATATCAGGCTTACGGCAGAGAACTTCCCGCTTTCGGATTATTACAGGACAGAGGAGGCAATCACCTCCCTCGGCACCGGCGAGGCGCTGGTGACGGCACTGAACGAGAAAGGCATACCCACGCCGCTGGCGGTGATGATGGTTCGTGCCCCGATGAGCAGGATGGATATCCTGACACAGGAAGAGATTGATTCAATCAACCGGTCGTCGCAGCTGGTAACAAAATACTCCAGGGTTGTTGATCCCGAGAGTGCTGCAGAGATGCTTGAGAAAAAGATACAGGCAGCTGAGCAGAAGAGGAGTGACGCAGAAGCGCGAAAGGCGGATGAAAGGAGTACCGGACGCTATTCCGGCAGGACCGGAGG
>JAVEZX010000161.1:0-5209 GCA_034002785.1 Bacteroidales bacterium | reverse complement strand
CAGGAATACATCTTCCGATTTCTGGGAGGACTGACACTGCTCGGTGTCGGGATACAACTCTTCATCCAAAGTCCCAAAACTGCCATCTTCTGGATACTGGTGGTGGTTTTTATCCTGGCTGCAATCTTCTTCTTAAGCCTGAACTTTGGCGCCCTTATCAACAGACTCACCGCTGACCGCGGAATACTTACAATCAGATGGAATACAAAAATCTTCAAAAAACATCTCCCCATTGACCAGATCGCAGAGATCACGGAAGACAGGCGATTCATCCGAATAACCATGAAAGACGGCAGTACCATCCGCCTTCACGTGAAACTAATGGACGCCGACAAACGCAGGGCAGCACGCAGGTTCCTGAAGGAGAACACGGGACTGTAAGACCCGCAGATTTTCCTATCTTTACAATAATAAATCTCCTGTCATGAAACAGCTTGTACTCCGGAACTCACTTTATGAACGGATATACCGCTCACTGGGGATCGTCTGTCTGATCATGGTTATCATAATAATCATTACCGGTGATAAAAATGAGTGGTCATTCTGGATCCAGATTGTAGCCATGCTTCTGCTGGGGCTGGCATTCCTCAGCCTCAACTTCGGAACCCTGGTCAACAGACTGACAGTAGAAAAAGGTGTGCTGACAATAAGATGGTACACCAAACCCATGAGGATAATCCTGCCGATACACGAGATCGATGAGATCCTGGCCGACGAGAACTTTGTCCGTATCGTGATGAAAAACGGCCGTATCATCCGGCTCCCGACGGGGATGCTTGAGTTCGAGGAGAAACGGGCTGTCCGGAAATTCCTCAAAGAGACAACCGGCTTCTGACACATATGCGCATCCTTCTCACTCTCGCTTTTACAGCACTCGCCCTGAGCCTGCCACTTGAGGCACAGCGGAGCACGGCCGGCTCTTCTGCCGCTGCTGCAAGGGTCACCGTCAGCGGCTTCGTCACCGATGCAGGCAGCGGAGAACGAATGATAGACGCAACCGTATATGAAAGAGCCTCCTTCGCCGGAACCACAACCAACAGCTATGGTTTCTACAGCCTGCCACTCCCTGCAGGAAAGGCTGAACTGATCGTATCATACCTGGGCTACAGCCCTGACACCCTGGTCGTGCAACTCTCCCGTGACACGGTTATCAACTTCAGCCTGGTCATGTCATCAAGCGAGATAGCTGCAGTAACAGTTACGGCCTCCGGCAGAAGAGCGAAGATCGAAAGCACCCAGATGAGCATGATAGACGTCCCGGTGGAGAAATTCCTCAAGCTGCCGGTGATCTTCGGCGAAGCCGACGTGCTGAAGGTGATACAGCTGCTCCCCGGAGTTCAGTCGGGCACCGAAGGATCAACCGGCATCTACGTCCGCGGCGGCGGCCCCGACCAGAACCTCTTCCTCCTCGACGGGGTGCCCGTATACAACGCCAACCACCTCTTCGGATTCATGTCGGTATTCAATCCCGATGCCGTCAAATCAGTCCAGCTTTACAAGGGCGGATTCCCCGCCCGGTTCGGCGAGCGTCTTTCGTCAGTGATTGACATACGCATGAAGGAGGGCAACGAGAAGGAGTTCCACGGAAATGTCGCTGTCGGAGTGATATCTTCCAAACTATCACTGGAGGGACCGATAATAAAAGACAAGACTTCATTTGTGATCTCCGGTCGCCGTACATATTATGATGTCCTTGCCCAGCCGTTCATCATGAAGTTCAACAAGAATCAGGATGACAAGACAAATGCCGGCTATTATTTCTACGACCTCAATGCCAAGATAAACCACAAATTTTCGGAGAAGAACCGGCTCTACCTGAGCTCGTACCTCGGCCGCGACAGGGCATACATGAGAAACACCTACAGGCCAGACTTCCAGGGAGAGAGCGGCGAGAGATTTGAATATAAGGATGGCTTCGGACTGGGTTGGGGTAACTTTATCACTGCCCTCAGGTGGAATTATCTGATTTCCAATAAGCTGTTCAGCAATACAACCCTTACCTACAGCAAATACGATTTCGATGTGACAATTGAATCATCTGTTGAGGAGCTCAACTCGAAAGCAAAGGGAGTGGATTACTTCAAATATTTTTCGGGGATCGAGGATGTGGGAGCGAAGATTGATTTCGACTATTACCTGTCGCCCAAACATTCCGTGAAGTTCGGCGCCGGTTACACATTCCATCACTTCAAGCCAGGTGTCACCACTTTCAGGTTTGATTCGGGCATAATTGGCGATACCGGGCTTGATACTGTTGTGGGAGACATGAAGGTAAGGGCCAGTGAGTTCATCATGTATGCCGAGGACAACATTGACCTCACCCCGAAACTGAAGATGAACGCCGGCGTTCGCCTGTCGCTCTTCAACGTTCAGGACACAAGCTATTTTGTCTTCCAGCCGCGGCTCTCGCTCCGGTACATGGCCACCGAGGACCTGTCGTTCAAGCTGTCATACAGCAAGATGGGGCAGTTCGTGCACCTGCTTACCACTTCTGCAATCAGTCTTCCGACAGATCTCTGGCTGCCGGTTACCAGGCGATATGAGCCACCTGTTTCGCACCAGGTGGCACTGGGATCAGGATTCCTGATACCCGGGGACCTTGAGGTGACGGTGGAAGCATTCTACAAGACCATGGATAACCTTATTGAGTACAAGGAGGGAGCCTTCTTCGGAGGCACGGGCGCCGGATGGGAGTCGAAAGTGGAGAAGGGCAGGGGATGGGCCTACGGATCAGAGTTAATGGTGGAGAAGAGCTATGGAAAGCTGACAGGATGGATAGGATATACACTTTCATGGACGCAGCGCAAATTTGAGAATCTGAACTACGGGAACACTTTCCCGGCGAAGTATGACCGAAGGCATGATGTAAGCCTCGCATTGACCTATAAGTTCAATGACAGGGTTGATGCCGGACTGGTATGGGTTTACGGTACCGGGAACGCTGCCACGCTTGGCGCTTCGCAGTACCCTGGCGGGAATCTTTTTGCATATGATTCCAGGTATGATATGATTACTGATTTTCCCGGGCGCAACAACTATCGTTTACCGTCTTACCACAGGCTCGACCTGGGGGTGAACCTTCACAAACAGAAGAAACACGGAGTACGCACCTGGAGCTTCTCAGTGTACAATGCCTACAACCGGCTCAACCCGTTCTTTGTCTACTGGGGCGAAAGATGGGTGGAGGAACCCGACCCGGACAATCCGGGAGGAATGATCTACTACAGCAAGCCTGAGCTGAGAAAGGTGACTGTCTTTCCGATAATTCCGTCGGTATCATATTCATTCAAGTTCTGACAGCCATGAAGATCCCGAGGATAATAGTTCACCCGACTGCCATGAAGGTCACAACGAAAATAGTCGACCGGACAACCCCGAAAATCCCAAGGAAGATAGCCTCCCTCACAACCATGAAGATCACAACGAAAATAGTATCCCTGACAGTCGTCGTGCTTGCAGTCATGATCCATGCCGGCTGTGAGAGGGTGATTGACTACAGGGGTCCTGAGACTGAGCCAAAGGCAGTCATTTATGCCCTCCTTGAACCGGACAGGCTTATTTCGGTTACAGTTTCGGAAAGTCATTCTGTATTCCAGGTGCCATGGCAGCCAAGGCAGATCAAAGATGCCACGGTTCGGGTGTACCGCGACGGAGACCTGCTGGAGACACTTGCATACAAAAGTTCTGAACCGGCAGATGAGAACGCTCCTGTGAGTCCCTATTCGCTTTACTCCTCTGTGACAAATAAACCGGAATTCGGGCATACCTACCGTATTGAGGTTTTGATTCCGGGATACCCTGCGGCTTACGGAGAGACAGAACTGCCGGACCCGGTGGATGTGGAGGTGGCTGATACAAGCTCCAGTGATATCGGTTATGGAAACAGGCAATTAAACGTGAAACTGCGCTTTCGCGATCCGGCTGACGAGGAAAACTACTACAGGTTTACGGCGCCGGCAACTATGGGGAACTATTATGCCTTCCCCGGTGAACCTTATGATCCCGGACAGAAGGTTTATATCCGCATCGATGACCTGAGCTACGGCGCCCTCAGCGATCCGATCATTTCACCAATGCAGGATGATGACATCTTTGGCATCTACCCTCAGAATGAGTATTATGTCTTCACTGATGAGCTGATACCGGGAAAAGAGTATACCCTCAACCTTAAGTACACCGGATTTAATTTTAATACTGAGCATTACGAGTTTCTCCGTGCATCCTTCAGGTTAAACTCCATAACCAGGGACCTTTATCTGTACCTTCAGTCATATTCGGTCTATGGCCAGACAGAGGGAAATCCCCTTGCCGAACCGGTGCCGGTCTACACCAATATTATCAACGGACTGGGGATTGTGGGAGCGCTCTCATTTTCACAGGATTCCCTGAAGATAGGGGATTACCCTGTCGAGGGGGTGCAGTATGAAATGCAGCAGTATTGACCTTCGGGTTTAAGACGTTCAGTTATCCTCAATTATCGTCCCCCCAAAAAATAATCTCACCTTTTCTTGCGGGGATGAAAAACATTGCTTAGCTTTGTATCGCAAAGTACTACAAAACACAATGACAAATCAGACAGATCAGCATCTTGAAGATATCCAGGCCATCAGGAGGCTAATGGAGTCTTCATCCAGGTTCCTGTCGCTCAGCGGCATGTCCGGTATTATCGCAGGAGTTCTTGGCATTGCCGGAGCGTTGGGTGCACAGCTCATCATCACCAGGATTTCCGCACCTGTTGACTGGTATGCACGGCCGTTTGCAGAGGGTCCGGATGGTATCCGTGAGTTCCTCCCCTTGTTTGTATTGATGGCTGTGGTTCTGATACTGGCATTTTCAGGTGCAGCTTTCCTTTCAACCCGGAAAGCCCGGAAAAGCGGTATCAAAGCATGGACGCCAGTCACCAGGAGGATGCTGGTAAGCCTTCTCATCCCACTCGGTACAGGCGGATTGTTCATTCTTCTGACAGCCGGAACTGTTCCTGCCGGTGTTATTATAGCGTCCACCCTGATCTTTTACGGACTTGCCGTTATCAGCGCCGGAAAATTCACATTCGGCGAGATACACTGGCTGGGAGTGCTTGAGGTGGCTGCAGGTCTTGTCTGCCTTGCACTGCCGCAGTACAGCGTGTTGATATGGATTCTGGGATTCGGACTCCTGCATATCGTCTACGGACTATTCATGCATCTCAGGTACAGGGGATGAAACAGAT
>JAVEZX010000160.1:0-5375 GCA_034002785.1 Bacteroidales bacterium | reverse complement strand
GCCAGGACAACAACAGTTGTCGTGACTGCCTCGGATGGCACCACAACCCAGACATACAGCATCCTCTTCAACCCGATCATCGCCGTTGCCGACCTTGCAGCACTGCGCGCAGTATCCACGGATAACTACGGTAGAGTCTACCAGGTCACCGGCCAGGTAGTGGTATCAGGCATCAATGACACCCAGAGACACCAGAAATATGTGCAGGATGCCACTGCTGGAATTATCATCGATGACTCAAGTGGCAAAATCACTACTGCCTATAACGTCGGCGACGGCATTACCGGCCTGACCGGCACCCTGTCTGAATACAGCAAACTGCTGCAGTTCATCCCATACCGCGATCCTGGAACAGCCACATCAACAGGCAATGTCCTGACAGCACAGGTGGTGACCGTGACAGAATTCACTACAAACCAGGAAAATTACGAATCAGAACTGGTCAAAATTGTGGGAGTGACATTTGCTGATGCAAACGGCACGGCAGCCTTCGAGGAGAAGAAAAATTACAGCATCAGCGTCGGTTCGGATGTCACCATCCTGCGCACAATCTTCCTGGGCACCGACCTGAACGGCAAAGTCATCCCATACATGGCTGACGTGACAGGGATCGCTACCGTGTTTAACACTGATGCTCAGATCACTCCGCGTAACTACGCCGACTTAACGGTCTATTCATCAGATGCCGCACTCAGTGATCTGAAGGTAAACGGCACCTCGGTGACAGGATTCGCAGCCGGAACATTGACCTACAACGTCTCACTGCCTGCCGGGACAACAACTGTACCAACCGTCACAGCAACACCCGCCGAAGCGAACGCATCAGTAGTCATCACGCCTGCTACAGCACTCACTGGCGATGTAGCTGCCCGCACAACGAAAATCGACGTGACATCCCACGATAAATCATCGGTTAAGAACTACACAGTAGTCTTCTCCGTAGCCACCGGAATAAAGGACAACCAGAGCAGAAACCTCAGGCTGTATCCCGTCCCGGCCCGTGATGAGATAACCGCTGAAGGTATTGAAGGAGTTACCCTGATCGAGATATTCGAGGTTACCGGAAACAAGGTCACAACAATCAGATGCGAAGGTGACACCATCAGGGAGATACCTCTCTCCAGCCTGCCACGGGGACTGTATGTCATGAAGCTTATAAGCCCGGATGGCGTGGTTATGAAAAAATTCGTAAAAGACTAAAACAAAACCAATCCTCACCTTACACTGAAGAGCCGCTCCGGAAATCCGGGGCGGTTTTTTCATGTCTGTAAGCCACATGCAAAAAATTCTGCCTTTAATATAATTCAACCAGCTACCCGACTATTGCCTGTTGATTTAATATTTAGCAACTTTGCATCTGATGTTTCGCCCTCACCTCTATAAACTGATCCTTCTCATTATCGTGGCTGCTGCTGCTGCCGCCGGCTCCTGCCGCAGGATCCCGGACCCGCCCTCACCCGATGACACCAGCCTCTTTGCCGCCTGTGTTATACCCGGGACAGCAGCCACAATAGACATAATCTCCTTCAATGTCGAAGGATTCCCGAAGGCAGGATATACAAGCGTAAATGCACTGTCAGCCCTGATCAAGGCAATGGACCCTGACATAGTGGCACTGCAGGAGGTGGCCTCTGAGGCCGATTTCAACCGCCTCGTGAAGCTGACGCCCGGATGGTCCGGGATCTTCTATCCGATCAACAACGATGCATGGAATCTCGCTTACCTGCTTAAAAACAGTGAGGTAGAGCTGATTAACGGAACAGCCCGCAACCTGTTCGAGGATGACAGATGGGCATTCCCGAGACCGCCGTTTGAGATAATGATCAGACACAAGGCCTCAGGCAGAGAACTGGTTCTGATCAACCTTCACCTGAAATGCTGCGGGGGATCGGACAATGAGAGCAGCCGACGCTCTGCCTCCCAGCAGCTCAAGGAATACCTCGATCAGCAGAGGCCCGTTGATGCCGTGGTGATGCTGGGCGATTTCAATGACGAGATCACCTCCGCCAGTGCCTCAGAGAATCCCTTCCTGAACTTTATTCAGGACCCCACTGACTACACCTTTGCCGATATGGCCATAGCCAAAGGCAGCCAGCTCTGGTGGTCATACCCTTCGTGGCCAAGCCATCTTGACCACATCCTTATCACCAACGAACTGGCAGCATCAATAGATACGACACTGGTCATAAAAGCAAGCCCCTGCTATCCGGAATATGAAGAGGTCCTCTCTGACCACCGGCCGGTAGGCATCAGAATTAATCAGTAAATCTTTGTAAACAATCAGTTTGAACTGGTACTGCTTCGCACGATTACCACATAAACCGGGAAGTGGTCACTAAATCCGCCCTGCCAAACTGTACCTACGAAAGAGCGCAACGGATACCCCTTGTACTGGCCGTCTTTCTGCATAAGGAAAGGCGGATTGAATACCCTCGCATGGCGAAACCTGTATGTTGAGTAGTCACTCCCCAACAGCGATGACGTGACAACTATCTGATCGAAAAGATTCATGCCGTCACGATAGTTCAGAGAGCCGATTCCTCTTTTAAAGAGCGGGAACATTGTATTGAACATCTCACCCTCCTTCAGTCTTTCAGGGTTACCTGACGCCCTGAGATACTTCCTCAGGCTCTCATCAACGGGGTCATCATTGAGGTCGCCCATGACAAACACTTTTGCATTGCTGTCAATCGTCAGCAGGCTGTCAACCAGCCTGCGCGAAAGAGCAGCTGCAGCATTGCGGCGAGGGCGGGTAGTAAGTTCGCCACCGGAACGTGACGGCCAGTGACCTACTATGAAATGCATCGGCTCACCGTCAAAAATCCCTGAAACAACCAGCTGATCACGGGTATAAACAGGCTCACCTTCATCATTTGTCAGCGGGAGCGACGGACTTGCCGAAGCGGTCACGCTGAAGAACCGCGGACGGTACATCAGGGCTACATCAACCCCGCGCCTGTCAGGTGAATCATAATGAACTATCTGATAATTTGACTCCCTGAGCAACGGATGCGCGGCAAGATCTTCCAGTACGGAACGGTTCTCAATCTCGGAGACACCAAGCACTGCAGGTCCGCCACTCCAGCCATCATCCTCCCCGATCCTCGAGATGGCCATGGCCATATTGTCCAGCTTCTCCATATATCTGGTGCCTGTCCATTTATTCGGTCCCTCCGGGGTGAATTCCTCATCCAGGACCCCGGGAGTATCAAGGGTGTCAAACAGGTTCTCAAGATTGTAAAAGGCAATCAGCCCTGCCCTCACCTGCTGCTGGGCATTAACCGGCTTCAGAAAACAGAAAACTATCAGTAAAAAGGCTATCCTTGTTATCATAAAACTAAAATTGTGAGAGCAAAGGTAATGTTTTTGTGCAATGCGTTTAATCCTTTGCCGTCTCTGGGAAAAGCTATATCTTTCGACTCTTTCTTTCAGACAACCTATGAGACATAACAAACTGATCTACACATTACTAATCTTTTTCCTAACCTGCAGCACCATCGCTGCTCAGAGGGGAACCGTCAGGGGAACCGTTACTGGAAAAAGCAGCGGAACACCCCTGCCGGGTGCAGTCATTACAGACGCTTCGGGAAATGAACTGGGCCGTTCCGGCAGTGACGGCACATTCACAGTCAATATCGATGAGGGCAACCAGATGCTCTTTATCAACATGCCTGACTATGAACAGGCTATCGTCAGCGTCAGAGTTGCTTCAGGAGAAACCTCCGATGCCGGCATCGTGGCTCTGCCCGAGATGGCCGGATTTATGATGGATATGGGATCCGTCAGTACCATGGAAGGATTTTCCGAAGACGGATTCGAGACACAGTCGATACAGGGAATACTCAGCGCCTCCGCAGACATCTTCATGAGCACCGCAGCATACACCTTCGGCCAGGTGATGTACAGGAACAGGGGATATGAGAGCAATTACCAGAACGTCAGTCTTAACGGATTCGTCGTCAACGACATAGAATCAGGAGCTCCCTACTGGTCGAACTGGGGCGGGCTGAACGATGTCATGCGCAGCACCATGGTCAGCTCCGGTCCCGAGCCTATCGGCTTCCTCTTTGAACCTGTCGGCGGCGCAACGCGAATCAACACACGTGCCTCCGAATACCGGTCTGGGATACGTGCAGTCTATTCCCGCTCCAACCGGACATACCCCAACAGAGCTATGCTCACCTACAATACCGGCCTGATGCAAAACAACTGGGCGGTCACCGGCAGCTTCTCAAGAAGATGGGGCAACCGCGGATATGATGAAGGAACATTCTACAATGCCAACTCATTCTTCCTCTCCATTGAAAAGAAGATCAACAGCCGTCACAGCCTGAACCTCACCGCCCTCGATGCAATCTACGAAAGAGGAGTAGGAGGTGGCTCATCACAGGAGGTGTATGACCTCGCCGGCAGCAACTATTATAATCCCTACTGGGGCTACCAGGACGGTGAGGTGCGCAGCGCACGCGTAAGAAGCAACAACAAGCCACTGACAACCCTGGCACACATCTGGAAACCCTCAGATAAACTTGATATCCAGACTACTGTCGGATACTGGTTCGGAAAGAGCGGATACTCAGCCCTTAACTGGTATGACGTCCTGGATCCGAGACCCGACTACTATCGTAAGCTTCCCAGCTATTTCTATGGCGAATCCGACCAGGCACGAATTACCGAAGCATGGATGACAGACCCGGCAGTGAGCCAGGTAAACTGGGACCATTTCTATTTCGCCAACCGTAAGAATATCTTCACGGTAAATAACGAAGGCGGTGTCGAAGGAAACACCCTCTCCGGCAATCGCTCTAAATACATTGTGGAGGACCGTCGCAACGACCTGTCCCAGTTCCAGCTGAACACCAGGGCCTCATGGGACATGACTTCCCGGCTCAACCTGACAGGAGGGCTCCTTATCGATATCTACCGCGGACATAACTTCAATGTCATCAGCGACCTGCTCGGGGGCGACTACTGGCTGGATGTCGACCAGTTTGCCGAAAGGGATTACCCGAACAATCCGGAAGCATATCAGAATGACCTGAATAATACTGACAATGCCGTCTCAGTCGGCGAAACCTTCGGGAACAGCTATTATGCCTTCCAGCGCGGCGCCACCCTCTGGGGCACCGGCACATGGAGCGGCAGCAGGTACAATTTATATCTCAGTGCACACGCAAGATATACAGCCATGTGGCGCGAGGGTCTCATGCGCAAGGGCCTCTTCCCGGATAACTCATTCGGAAATTCAGAGAAACTTGATTTCCCGACATGGGGCGTCAAGGCAGGAGGCGATTACCGGTTCACCGGACGGCATATGATACTTTTCAATACTCTCGTGACAACCAATCCCCCCCTCTTCAGAAACAGTTTCCTCT